>JAEUTG010000020.1 GCA_016788045.1 Bacteroidales bacterium | reverse complement strand
GTTCGTTCTTTTTATCTCCGGGCGTTGATCCGCAATTTTGTTTTACCTGTCCCTTCAGGGCGCTAATTGGCCCATCGATTCCTACATCCCGGGGCGGTGCCCGGGCTTTGTTGATCTGCCCTTTCAGGGCGATTTTATCATGTTCGTTCTTTTTATCTCCGGGCGTTGATCCGCAATTTTGTTTTACCTGTCCCTTCAGGGCGCTAATTGGCCCATCGATTCCTACATCCCGGGGCGGTGCCCGGGCTTTGTTGACCTGCCCTTTCAGGGCGATCTTATCATGTTCGTTCTTTTTATCTCCGGGCGTTGATCCGCAATTTTGTTTTACCTGCCCCTTCAGGGCGCTAATTGGCCCATCGATTTCTTCATCCCGGGGCGGTGCCCCGGGCTTTGTTGACCTGCCCTTTCAGGGCGACCTTTTCTTGTTTGTTCTTTTATTCCCGGGGCAACTTCAAGGGTATGTGAGTGAATCATGTTGGTGACAGCAGGTTAATGGTTGTAATGAAAAATTATGTTTCCGGTTTCCCGAACTTACGCCCTGAAAGGGCAGCTTATCATTGCCCGGGGCAGCGCCCCGGGTAAATGGAAGAATCATGCTTGTGGCGCCCTGAAAGGGCAGGTTAAGGCTTGCGTTGAGAAACAATGTTGCCGGTTTCACGGAACTCCGCCCTGAAAGGGCAGCCTATTCTCCGGATTTAAAATCATCTTCATTCATCGGTTTAACCTGCCCCTCCGGGCATACGCGTCAACTTAATTATTCTTTTTCCTTTTCAACCCTTATCAACGATTTGCTTTCTTTTATCCGTCTAAGGATATAGGTATCCTTATCCTGGATACTCCACTCCATTTCTTCTCCTTTTTCAATATTACCTGCTTCTGCAACAGCAGCAGGAAAGTTTACATAGAAGGATTTCGTGTTCCCCCTATCAACCCGTTGGATTTTTATTTTATATCCCATAATATTTTGTTGCAAAGCACAAATATAAAGATTTTTTAAATTACATTTAATAGTAGATATACTATTATTAATAATTTTAAAATTACTACTATGAAAAAAAATCGCTTGAGCAAAACCTCTTTGATTTCATGGAAATTGATGGGATAACAAAATCAGACATTTTGAAATTGGCAAAAAAGTCAGGGTTTATGAAACGGAAACCAAAAAAAATAGACCCTATTGAGTATTTGACCATAGTCTGCATTATGTCAGTGGCTGGTTCCCCCAGTTTCAACAATATTGCTGCAAAATATTCAAGCAGTTACGGACTGCCGGCTAGCAAACAGGCTTTTAGTAAGAGGACTAAAAAGGAATGCGTGGAGTTCTTCCAATCAGTCCTTGCTTTGATAATCAAATCAAAAATTTGTGAAACAGTAGCCAATGGAACGAGATTATTAGAAAGATTCAAGCGGGTGCTTGTTCAGGATAGCACGATAATAAGACTCCCATTGCGCCTATTCGAGATTTTCTCGGGTGTAAAAAATTCGAAAGCCTCGGTTTGCAATGCCCGGATACAAGGCGTATTCGACCTTGTGTCTGGTAAATTTGTCAAATTTTCGATCGACACCTATTCTATAAACGATTTAGTTGCAGCCCCACAATTGGAACTCTGCAAAGACGACCTGGTGTTGAGGGACAGGGGATACTTTATTATGGACGAGGTTCAAAGGCACATAGATGAGAAAGCCCATTGCATATACAGGTACAAAACCGGCACTACTTTAATAAACTCATCGACGGGTAAAAATATAGAAATCCTCAAATTGTTAAAAAAAAGGAAAAGATTGGATATGGAGGTGTGTTTGAACAACGGATCGCTCACTAAAGTAAGGATTGTCGCAGTCCCTGTAAACGAAGAAGTTGCAAGCATCAGGAGAGCCAAAGCAAAAAAGGATGCACATGGCCATAACCCTTCAAAAGATGTGCTGGATTTAATGGGTTGGACAATCTTTATAACTACTATTCCGAAGGAAGTCGCCAGTTTCCAACAAATTCATAAAATGTATTCGCTGAGGTGGCGGATTGAAATCATTTTTAAAGCCTGGAAAAGCCATGCCGGTTTTGCAAAATGTCATGAAGTTTCCGAATCCCAATTAAGGACATTATTGATAGCAAGGCTTATCATGATCGTTATCTATGTGCATTGTGTGTATAGCCCCTGTTTCAACATAATAAGGCAAGAATATAAAAGGGATTTAAGTTTGTTGAAACTCTTTAGCTTTTTAACCCAAAACCTAAATGTCCTCATAATCATAATCGCATTTGCATTAAAGCTGCAGAACAACAGTTCTGATATTGAACATGCAAAAATAAACCTAATAAAATATTGCTCATATGATTTTCGATCACGAACCAATTTTATCCAACAACTAATGGACGATGTCGAATTAAGTTGACGCGTATGCCCTCCGGGGCGACCTTTTCCATTTTATTCATTTTATCCCGGGGCGTTGCCCCGGGCTTGTTTGACCTGCCCCTTCGGGGCGACCTTTCCATGTTCGTTCTTTTATTCCCGGGGCAGCTTCAAGGGTATATGAGCGAATCATGCTGGTGACAACAGGTTAATGCATGTAATGAAAAATTATGTCTCCGGTTTCCCGAACTTACGCCCTGAAAGGGCAGCTTATCATTGCCCGGGGCAGCGCCCCGGGTAAATGGAAGAATCAAATCTGTGGCGCCCTGAAAGGGCAGGTTAAGGCTTGCGTTGAAAAGAAATGTTGCCCGTTTCCCTGAACAACGCCCTGAAATAGCAGCTCAATCCTTGAAAAGATAGCGTATATCATAATCCAATCCATATTCTTTCAAAAAAGATATCAATTCCTCCTCAAATGTCACCTTTTTGTGATGAGCCTCCTGCTGATCAATATAACTCTTCGTTATCTCCAACAATGAAGGACTCACAGAAAAGCACCCATACCCTCCTTGCCAGGCAAACTTTTTATAGTATTCTGACCTTGTTTTAATCCATCTTGAGCTGTGTCGTTTTATATCTTCCAGCAGATCACAGGCTGCTATTTTCTTTGAAAGACTACAGAGTATATGTATGTGATCCCCGACACCATTGATGCGAATTGGCATAGAATCTCGTTCCCTTAGAATGGAGCCAACATAGGCAAACAAATCAGGCCTGTCTTCAGGCAGAATTAATAGTTTATTCAACTTAACATGAAAAACAATGTGTACATAAATCCTGGCTAATGATTGTCCCATGATTTCTTTGTTTAAGATTTAACATAGAATTCTGCTATAGGGGTATTATCGGTTTAGAAATTGATCTATAAAGTTAAAAAAAATCCAGAAAAATGATGTTGATGAAAGATATTCTGACACTCGTGCTTGTGTTAAAATGAAAATCTGATTTTGCTTGATTAAAAAAATCTATGAGAGCATAAAAAAAACAAGGGCAAGGATGATTATGAGATAATTCTATGAAGGCTTAACCTGCCCCTTCAGGGCGCTAATTGGCCCATCGATTCCTACATCCCGGGGCGGTGCCCGGGCTTTGTTGACCTGCCCATTCGGGGCGACCTTTTCTTGTTTGTTCTTTTATTCCCGGGGCAACTTCAAGGGTATATGAGCGAATCATGTTGGTGACGGTAGGTTAATGATATGAAAAATTATATTGCTGGTTTCCAGCACCTCCGCCCTGAAAGGGCAGCCTATCATTGCCCGGGGCAGCGCCCCGGGTAAATTGAAGAATCATGCTTGTGGCGCCCTGAAAGGGCAGGTTAAGGCTTGCGATGAGAAACAATGTTGCCGGTTTCCCGGAACTCCGCCCTGAAAGGCCAACCTATTCTCCGGTTTCAAAAATCATCTTCATTCATCGGTTTAACCTGCCCCTCCGGGGCGATGATCCGTGTTACCGATGGGAGATATAGTACCCGGGATGATGTTTTAGCTGACCTATAGGATGGATCCTGATTATCCGTTTCCCGATTCCCGGCGCCTGCGGCCTGTAAGGGCAGCAATGCATAAATTCCAGCACAGGCGGTCTTTTTAGTTTGCATTGCTGCACCGCTCAGTATTCTGACATGGGCTGTATTAAATGAATGTTAAATCTTATCTGGCATCAAGCCTCTGATCTGTCATTTTATAATTTTGAGAAAAACATCTGGCCTGATGAAGACACTCCTCACCTTTCTGTTATCTGCAACCGTTTTTCTTGCTGCCAATGGCCAGCAAAGCAACTTAGCATCTGATCCTGAAAAAGGCCTCTGTAAGGTCTGGAAGCTCTCTTCTTCATCACAGGCAGGTCAAACCTATCAGGCAGGAACCGCTGATCAGGGCATTCAGTTTGTCTTTAATGCTGACCACACATTCTCAAGCAGCGGCACACCGGGAGGTGACACCAGAGGGGTGTGGATACTTAACCCGACGGATCAATCACTCTTTCTTTATACTTACACAGGAAATCCTGATATTCCGGATGCCCCTTATGCTTCAACGCCCCTCGCGCTTACAATTGAAAGCCTGAGTACTGAGAAAGTCTCACTTGCTATCAAAAACGCAGCCGGCAATGGGATTGTAAATACGTTTACCGCAGTTTCAACGAAGGTTAAGACCCCTTCGATCAATCATCAGCGGTGTCTTGATCAGATTAAAGGCACCTGGAAAAACGCCTCTGCACGAATCCCGGAACAGGAAGACCATTACATCCTTACCGAACGCTTTCCTGATGCCAATGAAGCAGCAGAAAGACTGACCTTCAAACCTGATTATACCTGTATCTGGAAGACTGTTCTACCTGGCGGGGAAACTGATGAGGAAAACTACCTCTGGAACTATGACTCAGAAAAGGCGGTTATCATCATCGTACGCAGAGACAAAGGCTCAGTAGAGCGATTGCTGACGAATGTACAATGTGAGCCGGGAAAACTGGTCTTCCACGAAGATATCGTCCATGGTACCGGCATATTCACCATGATTCCGGAGAAATAGCATTTTCAGAGAAGTTATACAATACCACAAGTAAAATTCAGATGGTGAAGCAATGATCCTGAAGTCATCCCGGCGTTTCAACAGATTAAACTATACCAATAATTCAAAAAACATTGAAGCATGAAAACAAACAACGTGATTCTAACAGCTATGTTATTGCTTGTCCTGATTGTATTTAACGGGTGTAAAAAGGATGGTGACAATGATTCAGATTCGCTGAAAGGACTGGTACAGGTAACCGATTGGGGATACAGCAGCAATACACTGTTTTTTAAGCTGTCAATTCAATATGCAGCCGTTGGCAGCCCAACCGATCTGGAATACGCAATTTATGATGGCAATACGGTGATTCAAAAGGGTTCGGCCAGGACCGTAAACCAGGATGCCGGGCTGAATATTTTTTTCGAAACCCCGGAAATCACGATCAGTCTGCTACAAAGCACCTATACAGGCAAAACCATCGTCATCTGGGCCGACCCTGACAACAAAAAGACCCTTGATACCTATACCAATGAGACCTATGTTGACCTTTATAAGAAACAGGAAGTAATCATCCCCTGACAGACTGAATTTCCAACATTCTCGCTAAACATTTTCCAATTCCTGTTAAACTCAGCTTCGCGAAATTTTCCGGAAACAATTCCGGAAGAAAACTTGAGACAAACCTGGCAAAGCGACCCTTTCTTCCCGGTCGGAAGTCTTTTTTTCCTGCCGGGCGGCTTTTGGTTTCCCGAACTAAATCAGTTTGCTAATTTTACGGGCTGATACTGAAAATCAACAACAAATCATCAAACTTTAACCTGAAACCCATGAAACGAATTCACCTGATCCTTACCGCGGCAGTGATGTCAGCCATTCTTGTTTCCTGTTCAAAGAGCGAGGACAATGATCCACAGACGGAGACTCCCGGTCCGAAATTTCTGGCAGCCAAAGCAGTGATTACCAGCAGCTGTGCTACTTCCGGATGCCACGCCTCACCCGCCAATGCCGGAGGGATCAACTTTGAAACCAACAGTGCCATAGCTGCGAAAGCAAACGATATCAAAACACTGGCTGTAGACCTGGGAACCATGCCTCCGACGGGTGCACTCTCTGCAGCCGATAAAACCAAAATCAGCGACTGGGTGGCTGCCGGCGGGAGGATAACAGATTGAAACCTTTTAACTGAAAATTCTGCATAAAAAACAGTCAACCATCACATCTGAATGATTGACTGTTTTTTTCAATTTAACCGAACCTTTATTGTACAATCAGGTGTCGGGTACCAGATAAGCCATTCGCAAACACCCTGATAAGGTAAAACCCTGGTTTAAATTTACTGATATCTATATTGGTTGTCAGGGCACTGATTTTATTCTCAGCCAGTGTATTGCCCTGCAATGTCAGGATTCTGTAAGAGGCATCAGACGGCAATTGTTCACCTTTCAACTCAAGGGTCACAAACCCACTGGCAGGTACCGGATAAAGTACGACAGCATCTTCAGCAAGCAGGTAAGGAATGGCATTGACTTCACCCACAAATACAACGAAATAACTCTGACAACCCAGAAAATCCCTCACCCTGACTGTATATTCACCAGGGTAAAGGTTAACGGCAGTCGGGCTGGTCTGAAAATAGGGATCGTACCACTGAATGTAATAGGGTGGCATTCCTCCCTCAGGGATGATGGTGGCAGAGCCTTCGAGAATATACGGGGTTGAGGGGTCATCATTTACTGTAACAGATGAAGCTGTGATTTCGCCCGTCTTTTCAATTTCTACAGATACAGTCTTGCTGCAAAGCAGGTTATCGGTAACAGTTACTGTATAGTTACCTGGCATCAGGTCTGAAATACTCTGGGTGGTGGCTCCATTTGACCAGTTATAAGTGAAAGGAGGTTCCCCATGGTTAATAAAAACCTGAATATATCCATCATTCATTGAATTACAGCTGACATCCTGCGACATAACGCTGATGCTCAGGGATCCCTGCTCAACCTGACCAGAGAGTGTGGTTGTACAACTCCTGCTATCTGTAACATCAACACTGTAGTCACCCACAGGAAGATTCTGCAGGGAAGCTGCTGAGGAGCCATTATTCCAAAGATAGGTGTAAGGTGGGCTTCCTGCGATAATGCTTACCGAGGCTGTGCCATTGTTCAACCCATTACAGCCTACATTGGTCAGGTCGATTTCTGCAATCAGTTCAGACTGAACGACACTCAGGGTTTTCTCCTGGCTGCATCCCTGACTGTCGGTTACCGTCACCGAGTAGGTTCCCGGAGCGAGGTTCTGGATTCCGGCAGTATTCCCGCCGTTACTCCAGGTGTAGGTATAGGGAGCCTGTCCACCTATAGCATCAACTGATACTGATCCGTCGTTGCCACCCAGGCAGGAGACATTTTCAACTGAACTTTCCAGTACAAAATCGACGCAGCGGTAACAGGCAGGGCCGATCGCCACCACCTGGTAATTGGTACCTACGATCACCTCTTTCTTTCCGTCACCATTGAGGTCACCGGTAGCAAGTCCGGAATAGGCCCCTGCAACTGTTCCAAAGCTGCCCGTTTGAAGGAGGCCCCCGCTCCCGCTGAGGAAACTGACAATCCCTGCCGAGGTAAAAACAATATCAGGTTCAGGGGTTCCTACAAGATTCAGAACTTTCACACCGTCAATCCTGGCTCCGAAATCACTGATGATCCATGTTATTTCACGGGTTTCGCCATCGATCATCCCAATATAGCCAGCGCTCGTTGATGCAATAATGTCAGTTTTTCCATCATTGTTATAATCAAACAAGTCTATGTTAGTAAAATCAGACTGCGTTGTTTCCCACGATGCATGAGATAATCCGTCAATCACTGAAATCCGGCCTGCACACCTCACGATCTCGGCTGCAGGATCGTTGTCAATATTTCCGGCGAGTATCCTTGAAGGTCTGTTGTAAATATTGCTGGTCAGGCTCCATTTTACTGAATAGTCAGCCGGATTGATGACGTAGGTACCTTCAGAAGATCCGCCGATAAAATCATAGTTGCCGTCCCCGTCAACATCAGCAGTAGTGAAAGCATAGAATTCATCGATATCGGCATTATAGAATTCATGCTCGCTCTCCATCACTTTGGTAAGCCCGTTGATTACCCATATTTTTGCATCGTAGGTTTCTCCTGCACCTACCACAATTTCTGTATCACCGTCCATATCAACATCCAGAACGTCGAAAGCATACATCCCGGTCCAGCATCCGTAAAGAAATGTTTCGTTGCACTGCCATTCGATTTCATAGGTGGTTCCGTTGAACACAGTAAGAATGCCGCTGTCGTAACCACTTTCACTTTCGTAAGAGAGGGTGATGATTTCCTGCTCGCCATCATCATCCACATCGGCGATTTTTACCGCGTAGAATGGACCATCAATATGAACGCTTTTCCATTCAGCTTCCATCGATGGAATTTCATGGATAAAAATATAGTCAGAACCTGTTGAAGAGCAGCCAGCGCCCCACATCAGTTCCAGGATACCGTCATTATCTGTATCTGCAACATTAACAGCTGTGGTTCCGTGCTCCGGATTTTGTACCGACCACATCAATTGACCGTTCGCTGCGTTGTGGCAATAGATGTTGCCCCATTGTCCATCACCGTAGAGTATCTCCTTTTTACCATCACCGTTGACATCCGCTAGCTGAAGGGCATCAATGTCAAGGTCTGAATCAATCTTGTACTTGAGTGTCCTGGTGTCTGCATCATAAATATCGATGTAATACCATGATCCGGCAAAGACGATCTCCTGCATCCCATCTCCATCCAGGTCGGTTACTCCGACCCTTCCGTTGGCATTGGACTGAAACTCCCATTCAAGACTTGCCTGGGTGGAGGTAAGCCTCACCACCTGGCCAGAAGAATAGACAAGCTCAGAAGCAGATCCACCATCAACATTGCCGAATTCCATACTACCGGCTCCGTAACCAACTGTGCGTTTCAATGTGAAATCAGCTGAATTGAGCAGGAAAGTCTGATTATCAGTACAATAAACAAGTTCTGGAGCCCCGTCATTATCGGCATCAACCCAAAGAACCTGGTAAACAGCATCTTCGGAAAATCCGGAGATAACACGGATAAGTTCTAAGGTCTGTCCGTTATACACCTCAATGCTGCCGTTTTTTCGTCCGACATAAATCTCCATCACCTGATCGTTGTCAATGTCAAGCACTGTGATCAGCGATATCGCAACTTGGTAGTCTCCGTACCATTCACTGATCCATTCCTGGTCATAATTCCCTGTGACTTCATTATAAGCGAGAATGTACCAGAAATTACCTGAGCCAAAACCGGAACCACCGGAACAGATGATTTCGGTTTTTCCATCATTATCGATGTCATCAGATATCATCGAATTAACACCGATGCAAGTACCCATAATGCCCTGTTTCCAGAATGGATCACAACCGGAATCAACTGAACCAGGAACTAACCCATTAAACGGTAACTGATCAGTGAGAACCGGAGTATCCTCCTTGCCGGACATCAATTGAAGGTCGTTGGGATAATTCTTCTTATCACCAGTAACAGACCTGATCTCCCGGCCATAGCGGTCGAAAAGTGCTTTTGAAGGATGAGTGGAGTTGATATCCTGTGCGTTGGCCTGAAAAGCAATAACCAGGATAGTAAATACCGCTGATATACCAGTTTTGAAATTCATAGATAAAAGTTTGATTTGTTATACTTAATAATTAATAGCAGCTTAATAATTATGCACTATCACAGCAGAATCAGCAATGGATATGCAATTTTTTAATTCTGAAAACTGAATTATTACGAAACAAATATAGAAAAGTTGCTAATAGAACAGGACGCAGCCTCCGGAAAAGAAATAATTTATAAACAATCTGGATTGCGATCTTCGCAACCGGAAAAAATTGACTTATTACAGCTTTTGCCAGATCCCCTCTATCAAACAATGGGGTTCAGGAGAATTCAGCCGAGGATTGATGAGAAATCATTTTATTTGACAATCAGGTTGTTACGATATATCCTGACACAGAAAGTCAATAACTTACCCAGGGTTAAACTACTTGAGGGATTCTGATATGGTTCCAAGGGCTTCTTCACCTGAAAAGGAGTAAAAAGGAGGTGTTATCGGTACCCAAATGCTGTACCCTGGCCTTTTTCGGGTTTGGAGAAATGGCGGGGTATTACGCTGACAGACAGACCTGATTCCGGCTCAGGTCTGTGGCCTTTATGCCATGAGCTGGCTGATTGACCAAAGACCAGGAAGGAAGGAGCCTGATGTCTGTTTCAACAGATACAGTTGTTCCACCAGTTTCCGGGCTGGAATCCCGCAGCCAGGTATATTGATGACAGCAATATTTACTCCTCCCGCTTCACCACTTCGATGGTGAAATTGGCGGCCAAAGCAGCCAGGGCGCCGATGGCAGCAAGTACCGGTACAATAAGGGCTCCTACGATACCTACATTCACCGGTATTTCGAGGTAAACCTTGCCTTCGTCGTTTTTTACGATGATGCGGGTGATGTTGCCCTGGTGAATCAGTTCCCTGATTTTGGCCATCAGGTCTTCACCTTTAACCTTGAATTCGTTTCTTGTTTCCATTTTCTGTTTGTTTCTTGCTTCAGATTAAACGCAGAAAAGCACCGCCGGTTACACACCGGCAGTGCTTTTATATCTGTATTGAGGGTATTAAAGTCCCGAACTGATCAGGAAGGTGGTTGCAAAGGCAACGATGGCGTACAATTCAGGGAATACAGCCAGCACCATGGTTTTTCCGAAAACATCGTAGCCCTGAGCAATACCGGCAATACCATTGGCACAAACCCGTCCCTGCATAATGGCAGAGATGAGACCTACCAGACCTAGGGCAAAACCGGCAGCCAGAATCGCGATGCCTTGCAGCATAGTAATTTCAGGAACCAGTACTCCGGAGCTGTTGATGATAAAAAATCCTGCGAAGCCATACAATCCCTGGGTTCCGGGCAGAGCGCTCAGCAGCATATAGCTACCAAATGCGTCATCTTTTTTCTTCAGGGCGCCTACGGTGGCATTGCCTCCGATAACCACGCCGATAGCACTTCCGGTGCCTGCCAGACCTACCATGAGGGCGATACCGATGTAAGCAAGAATGATTGCAGTTGACATAATGATTCTCCTTTAATTGTTATTGATTGTTTTTGGTTGAGTTACTGTTGATCTGTTTTATTTCCGTTTTACTGATTCCGGTTGTTGAAAAGTTGATGCTGGTGCATCATCCATCCGTTTCCGAGAAGGGTTTGTATTTCTTACCACCGCCAATAAATCCGGCATTCTTGTAAAACTCCACGAAAGTAAGACGCATGGGGTGCACGAAAGATCCAAGTCCGGCGAGCATCAGGTTGGCGCCATGGCCTACCACCATCACCAGAAGGAAGAGAATATGACCCAGCACAGGGACCGAATCGAGCAGGGGTAATGAAATGCTGTTGATCACAAAACCGAGGATACCGCTGGAGGCTCCGAGGGCAAACAAACGGATATAGGAAAGCACGTCACCGAAAATTCCGGTGATAATTCCGTAAAGGTCCCAAACGCCCTTACCCAATCTGCCAAAAATTCCGAGATTGGGGTCGCTCCAGAAAACGATCATAACCAGACTTACGTACATCAGTATGGTTGAGACAATGCCTCCCATTTTGAGCAGGGCAATATCGAGTACGGAAACAACCCCGAGAATAATCCCGATGGGCGAGACAGCATAGGCAAACCCGTATTGTTTGTATTTGGCATACGCCTGAATGGCCAGTCCGAAAAGGATCTGCACCAATCCAACGCCCAATGCAAGGTAAAAAATCTGTTCATCACTGAGTATCATGGGTTTGATCCCGTCGAAAAGCGCAATCTTTTCCATGTCAAACCCGGCGAGGGTACCGGAAATGACCCCGAAAATCATGGTGGCTGCACCAAGGTAGATGGCCAGCGTGAGGTAAGGTTTCATGGATGCCGCAACCCTGTTCCTCATAAAGACCCCCAGCAAGACCAGAAAGAGTCCATAGCCCAGGTCGCCCATGCAGAAGCCGAAGAACATCATAAAGAACGGGGCAAAAAACGGGGTGAGGTCCAGTTCGTTGTATGAGGGCAAGGAGAAAAGACTGCCGATGGGTTCAAAAAGACGGGCAAAACGGCTGTTTTTCAGTAAGACAGGTGGGTTATCAGCCGGGACAGGACGATCAGCAAAATAAACATAACCGGATTCACTGAGCCATTCCTGGAGTCCGCTTTCTTTTGTTTCGGGTACAAAACCCGTCAGGATCATCAGTTTATCATCGGCTTCGCGCAGGGTGTTGATCATCACACTTTCATAACGCGCATCGCTGAGTACCCGCTGGTTGGCCTGTTCAAGGGCGGGAATATAGAGCGAAGCCATTTCATCAAGCGCTTTGCCTGTCTGATGAAGCTTTTGCTGCACATCAGCCTTGTGTTCGAGCAATACACTGACCGGCCTTTCTGGTATCCTGTGCTCCTCTGCATCAAAGTCCGGTTCCAGGTCACCCTCCTGGAATACCACAAAATAAACAACTGACTGCTTTCTGGAGATCTCTTCAAGATACCAGGTTTCCCGCCAGTTTTCGTAGAACTTACGTTCGGGACAACTGAAAAAGCGCGCTTTATAGCCTGCTTTGGCAATCTGCGAAAGAAGTTGAGGTGAGAAGTCACCCCAGGGGGAGGCTTGTGCAATTTCCTTGCCCAATGCTGCCAGATGATGGGTATATTTATCCGCATCGGCTTTCAGCTGCTGAATCTGTGAGATCAGCAAAGTATCCTCGGGGATCTGATCGGGCTGCCGCGGGTTCTGGCCGCGTGATTTCAGCATCCTCAGCAACTCAGCAATTTTTGAAGAAAGTACATACCGGCTCTGTATGCTGCTGGTGGTTTCGTTTCCGGATTCCACCACTTCAACGACCCCAATCTCCCTGAGCTTGTTTAAAAACGCTTCATAGTCAGCATGGTAGACCAGAAACGTATATTTCTTCATCGGAACTATCATGCTTCGTCCTCCATTCTTTGCTGCCTGTCCTTCACAATCTTCTGTGCCGATTTGGAAAGGTTCTCTTCGTCTTCCATAAACCGCTTGATTTTACGGATAGCATCCTCATACCCGGGAATCTGAACTTTCTCGTACAGATTTACCTTTTGGGTGGTTTTACGCCGGGCGTGATCGAGCAGATGCATTTTACGGTTGTAAAATTCACTCTCAATGCCGATACTGGCTAACTGACGGACGATACCGATGCCATCGGCAAACCAGGCCGGGCTGCTGAACATAGAGTATTCACCAATGGCGAATTTCACCTCATCAAGGACCGGAATCCTGACCCCTGCAATTTTTTTGATGCTGAGTTCGACATCCTCAACTTTAACAAGACTCAGGTCAAACTCACCCCACATCCTCAGCATCCCCTGATAGCTTTCGATGGAAGCATTGAGTTTCGCGCTCAGCCGGTTGGCATGGTCTTTCGCTTTCTTAACCTCCATGCGGAGTGCCGACTCCTTGTTCTTGATGGTTGGAAGCGCCCGCACCCGGATCTTCAACTGCTTGTTGAGATCCTGAAGCGAGGTTTTGTTATATTGAAATTTTATAGCCATTGTTCCATCTCAAAATTAGATCAATCAGTGAACGGGGAACGGAAGGAAAAAAGGGTCCTTCACCTGTTTGCCGGCCCCGTATTCTGCAACGGGATTAAGCAGGCCAGTAGAGGTCGACAAACTCCTGTTTTATTCCTACTTCCGCCTTATTGAAATGCTTTCCGAACAATTCCCAGGCTTTGTCGAGCATTTTGGTTGTATCGATGTTTACGTCGATGGCCAGCAGATCCTCTGAATACTCGCGTGCGAAATTCATGGTACGCATATCGTAGTCAGTAAGGTCGAACCCGTTTTCGAGCTTGGTTTTGGCGTTGGAGGCATCGGCATACAACCTTACGGCGGCATTCATTACCTGAGGATGGTCTTTGCGTGTCTGTTTTCCTATTACCAGCTGTTTCAGCCTTGAGAGTGAACGGAAGGGGTCAACGATTACCTTACCGATGTCAGAATCGCGGCGCAGGAAGAGCTGTCCTTCTGTAATGTATCCGGTATTGTCGGGGATGGCATGGGTAATGTCGCCGCTCGACAGGGTAGTTACCGCGATGATGGTGATGGAACCGCCTTCGGGGAACTGAACGGCCTTTTCATAGATTTTGGCCAGATCGCTGTAGAGCGAACCCGGCATACTGTCTTTTGATGGAATCTGATCCATACGGTTCGACACAATACTGAGTGCATCGGCATACAGCGTCATATCGGTGAGCAGTACCAGTACCGTTTCCTTTTTGTCGAAGGCGAAATACTCAGCCGCCGTGAGGGCCATATCCGGAACCAGCAGTCGCTCCACCGGCGGATTTTCCGTTGTATTTACAAAACTGATGATGCGGTCGAGGGCTCCTGCATTGTCGAAAACATTCTTGTAATAGAGGTAATCGTCGTTGGTAAGACCCATCCCGCCGAGGATGATCTTATCAGCTTTTGCCCTGAGGGCCACCATGGCCATTACCTGATTAAACGGTTGGTCGGGATCGGCGAAGAATGGAATTTTCTGGCCGGTAACCAGGGTATTGTTGAGGTCGATGCCGGCAATACCTGTAGCGATGAGCTCTGAGGGCTGTTTGCGGCGTACAGGATTTACCGAAGGACCGCCGATTTCACGCACCTCCCCTTCTACATCCGGGCCGCCATCGATGGGCTCACCGTAGGCATTGAAGAACCTTCCGGAGAGCTCCTCACTCACTTTGAGTACAGGAGGACGTCCCATAAACACAACCTCTGCATTGGTGGGAATGCCTTCGGTACCCGAAAAAATCTGCAGGGTAACGTTGTCGCCCTGAATCTTAACAACCTGCGCCAGACGCCCGTTTACAGTGGCCATTTCTTCGTAGCCAATGCCTGAAGCCTGAAGCGTGCATGTGGCTTTGGTAATCTGGGTTATCTTCGTATATATCTTCTGAAATGCAGTGGTTTCCATCAGGCAGCTTTCCTTTCTTTGATAATGGTTTCCAGTTCCTGCTCGTATTTTTTAAAATCGGCCGACTGGTACAGTGAATAGTTCATCTGTTTGAAAATATTGATCACCCGTTTAAAATAGGGATTCACTTCTTCGAAACTTTCAAAATCGAAGCTGGTCCGGCAAACGTCAAGTACTTTTCCAAGCATATCCTTTTGCCGCTCAATGGGCGATGAAGCATCGATTTTGTCGAAGGCATCCTGCTGAAGAATCACAAAATCAATGACTTCCGACTTCCAGTAACGCAGGTGGTAATCTACCGGTACTCCATCATCACCCAGGATGTTGATCTGTTCATAGGCTTCTTTTCCACGAAGCAGGATGTTTTTGGCTTCAAGCACATTCCCAAGCCAGTCGGGTGAAATATTTGTAGCCAGGTATTCCTGCAGTTCGGGATATTCGAGGTATTTTGAGTAGCTGTCGATGGGGTCTACAGCGGGATAGCGTTTGCTGTCGGCGCGCTGCTGCGAAAGGGCAAAGAAACAGCGGGCAGCCTTCTTGGTTGATTCGGTGACCGGTTCCTTGAGGTTACCACCGGCGGGGGAAACGGTACCGATGAAGGTAATAGATCCGGTGCTGCCGTTATTGAGGAAGACATATCCTGAGCGGGCATAGAAGCTGGAGATGATGGCAGGAAGGTCCATCGGGAATGCATCGGGACCCGGCAGTTCTTCCATACGGTTCGACATTTCGCGCAATGCCTGTGCCCAGCGGGAAGTTGAATCGGCGAGCAGCAGCACCTTGAGTCCCATTGAACGGTAATATTCGCCCAGGGTCATGGCTGTATAGACCGAAGCCTCACGGGCGGCAACCGGCATATTGGAAGTGTTGGCAATGATGGTGGTTCGCTCCATCAGCTTGCGACCGGTGCGAGGGTCGTCGAGTTCAGGAAACTCGGTAAAGATTTCAACAACTTCGTTGGCACGCTCACCGCAGGCAGCAACAATAATCAGGTCGGCTTCAGCCTGTTTCGAAAGGGCATGTTGCAAAACTGTTTTGCCCGAGCCGAAAGGACCGGGAACAAAACCGGTACCGCCTTCCACGATCGGGTTCATGGTATCGATGATGCGGACACCGGTTTCCATGAGGCGAAAGGGACGTGGTTTGTCGGTATAGGCTTTGATAGGAACCTTTACCGGCCATTTCTGCACCATGGTTACACTGACTTCCCGGCCATCTTTATCGGTGAGTACAGCAATGGAATCAGAGGCTTTGTATGTTGCCGCAGGTTTAACGCTTTTGACGGTAAATTTTCCTTCAAACTTGAAGGGAACCATGATTTTATGACCGATCCAGTTTTCCTTTACTTCTCCCAGCCAGTCGCCTGCAACAACAACATCGCCCGGCTTTGCCACCGGGGTGAAAGCCCATTCCTGATCCTGATTCAGGGGCTCAGTGTATTCACCTCGGCGCAGAAAAGTGCCTTCCATTTTATCAAGATCGTTCTGCAGACCATCGAAATTGCGCGACAAAATGCCCGGACCAAGGGTTACTTCAAGCATGTGACCCATAAACTCTACGGTCTCCCCTACTTTAAGTCCGCGGGTACTTTCAAACACCTGGGTGTAGGCCTTTTTCCCGAGGACTTTGATCACCTCAGCCATCAGCTTTACGCCGGCGAGGTTAATGTAGCAGATTTCATTCTGGGATACAGGCCCGTCGACATCAACGATTACCAGGTTGGCAATAATGCCGGAAACCTTTCCTGTGGTCAATTTATTTTTTTCCATCTCTTACTGAAAACTCATTAGGAAATTCATAACTGTTTTGCAATTCACCGAGCAGACGTCTGAAAAGTTTTTCACCGGTAGCGAAGTCAAGCCGCAGCCATCGTTCGATCATCCCGAGTTTCAGATAATACGCCATCAGCACTTCAACGGTAAAATAGTTGAAGGTATTCAATTCATCAAGGGTATTCCAGCGTAAGAGGTCGATGGCTTTCTCACGCGTAATTATATCTTCTGATTCAGCAATAGCCAGAACTTTCTCGATCCATGGCCACTCAGCCGAAAGGCCCAGGTCACGGGCATTGCTCCTGCGGATAATATCAGCTACCACATTGCTGCCAACGATCTGATGCTCATACGGAAGCCCGTTTTTCCGGGCTGACAGCACCAGCAGCACATTTTTCAGGTTCAGTTCAAAGGTGAACCATTCCCGCAGAAAGTCGTTTTTGACGGTGAGGAGTTCATCATACCACAGCGTTGAAAGTTCATTCTCCTCTGACAAATTGGGGTACAACCGGGTCTCGGCCCTGTAGCTTTCGATGAAAAGCTTCATATAGGGCTTCAGTGTCACGGGCTCTTTGATCTCTCCGGCAAGAAATTCCGGCAAGTAAACACCGTCGGCAAGCAGGGGTTTGTTGTCTTTACGAAGCAGGGACAACAGGTTATGGTTGTCTGATGAGAGAAAGAGCAGTTCCATCAGCCTGTAATCGCTGCTGCTCAGCCCTGTTTTCAGTTCTTCCCTGAATTCCGTAGTGCCATATTGCAGTTTCCCCTGCTCAACGGAGAGGTCAGGTAAGCCGGCAACAAGGTAATAGTAATTCTGCCTGATCATTATTCGGCTCCGAATAAGAGGTTAATGGTACGCTGACGCATGAAGGAGCGGAAAAAGGCCTGAAAATCCTCGTCTGTAAAACTGATCACGTAACTGTTGTCTTTGGGACCAATTTTAAACCCACCCCTGATTTTATCGTCGAATGTAACATCCACACCCGAAGTAATCACCTGGCTCAGGCGGCTGCCAAAGTATTTTTCCAGTGATTTCTCATCAGCCGCGGGCAAAACCAGGCTGGCATTCTGATTGAAATTCTCAAGAGCCCTGGTGATGATGCTCCCGATAAACGCTTTATCGCTGACAGCTTCCTTAACCGGTTCATCGGTCACTTTTGCTGTAATCAATGTGGCAATCTGCTGGCGCAGGGCACTCACCGCCTGTTTCGACGACATGCGGATTTCCGACTGGGCGTTCCGCTGAAGTTCTTCGGCTTTGAGATTGGCCTGATTTAAAATTTCATCGGCTTCTTTGCGGGCATTCAGCGTGGTCTCTTCTGCCTGCCGGCGCGCATTTTCAAGAATTACAGCAGCTTCCTGACGGGCTTTCTCAATGCCTTCGTCATAGATCTTCCTGGTAAGCTCCTGGAGTTTATTTTCCATGGGTTGGAGTTTTTCAAATTTCAGGCAAATTTAATCTGTTTTTCTGAACGCTAAAATTAAATTTTGAATTCAGAAAAAGAATTACCGGCTAAGCAAATAATGTCTATCTAACTGTATATCATTGTATTATTAATGTCGCAGTCAACCAATTCTGCAATTAATAATGACCAGGAAAGTGTATGATACAGAAAGATTCACTGATCAAAGTCACGATAAAAAATCAAATCAATTGCACAACCTGAACAGGAATGTAGCCTTGTAAAACTCAACAATGCCCGTTTTGAATTGTTAAGTGAAAAGTTAAAAATCGTAGTTTTGCAAGCATGTTCATAATAAAAACATCCGGTGAGAACCACCCTTAAAAATATCCTCCAGTTATGCTCAGAAAAATTCTGTTTTTTTCAATATTGCCTGTTATTCTTTTTTCTTCCTGTACGCAGCAGACAATAACCAATAATAACAGCAAGGTATTGACTGTCACCATTCTGCCACAGAAATATGTGGTCTCACAGATTGCCGGAGATAAATTTCATATCAATGTGCTGATCCCGGAGGAAGGCAACCACGAAACATACGAGCCAACGGCACAGCAGATGATTGAAACCAGCAAATCTGCCATTTATTTCAAGGTAGGTCATCTCAGTGTTGAGGAGAGCTGGCTCAGCAAGCTTGCTGAATCCAACCCAAAAATGAAGATCTACAATACCGCGGAGGGGTTTGAGCTGATTGAGGGAGCCCCACATGTTCATGGTGACCATGTTCATGCCGGCGGCATCGATCCGCACACATGGCTTTCAGTTTCTGGTGTCAGGGTTCAGGCTGGCGTAATTCTGAAGGCTCTCTCAGAAGTCGATCCTGAGAATGCTGCCTATTATCAGTCGAATCATGCGTCATTTTTAGCCTCACTCGATTCACTGGATACCCGCATCAGAAAGCTGATTTCGTCGTCGGGTGTTACTTCCTTTATGATATACCATCCCTCACTTGGTTATTTTGCCCGTGATTACCAGCTTGAGCAGATCGCCATTGAACAGGATGGAAAAGAACCCAGCCCGGCAGCAATGAAGGAACTGACAGACCTGGCGTCAGACAAAAAGATAAGCGCGATTTTCATATCTTCGCAGTTCAGCAAGCAGAGCGCACTCACCATTGCAGATCAGATCAATGCAAAGGTGGTGGAGTTCAATCCTTCATCGGCTGACTGGAGCAACAACATGCTTCAGATTGCCCGGAAGCTTGCTGACAGCAAAAGCCAGAAATAACCCGTTGTATGGCCGGTATTCTTGAGATGCGCGATGTTAGTGCCGGTTACGGCAGCGAAATGGTGTTGAGCAACATCCGCTTTGCTGTTGATGAAGTTGATTTTATCGGGGTTATCGGGCCCAACGGTGGTGGTAAAACTACGCTCGTTAAGCTGATCCTGGGCCTCATCAGACCGATGCAGGGCAGTATAGTCTTTCAGAACCCCGGCGAACGCAACCTGATTGGCTACCTTCCACAGGTTAGCCAGACCGACAAGAGTTTTCCGATTACGGTGCTGGAGGTGGTTCTTTCAGGCCTCATGTCGCTTAAAAGGGGCTTCGGGGCCTACGGGCGCAACGACTTTGGTAAAGCCCGCGAAGTATTGGCCCTGATGGGCATCGCCCACCTTGAGAAAAAGAGTATCGGTGAACTGTCGGGCGGTCAGATGCAGCGCGTTTATCTTGCGAGGGCCATTGTTGGCAGCCCCCGGCTGCTGATTCTGGATGAGCCCAACACTTTTGTGGATAACCGTTTCGAACACGACCTCTACGAATTGCTGAAGGAGCTCAATAAAAAGATGGCCATAGTGATGGTTTCGCACGATGTGGGCACCATTACCAGCTATGTAAAAACCATCGCCTGCGTAAACCGCAACCTGCACTACCATAAGTCCAACATCATTACCCAAAGCCAGTTAACGGCCTACAACTGCCCCATTCAACTGATCACCCATGGCGAGGTGCCCCACACCGTGCTTGGCGAACACAACCATACACACCAACATGAGTGAAAACATCCTGAGCCTGCTGGGCTACAGCTTCTTCACCAATTCGCTGCTGGCAGCCCTGCTTGCCAGCATTACCTGTGGCATTGCTGGCACCTACATTGTTTCAAGAAGAATGGTATTTATCAGTGGTGGCATCACTCATGCCTCTTTCGGAGGAATCGGCATTGCCTGGTTTATGGGTATCAATCCTGTAGCCGGAGCCGCTGTTTTCAGCATTCTGTCGGCCATCGGTATAGAGTTTGTTTCGAGCCGGAGCAACGTGAGGGAGGATTCGGCCATCGGTATTCTCTGGTCGCTCGGGATGGCCCTGGGGATCATTTTTATCTTTATCACCCCGGGATATGCTCCCAACCTGATGTCATATCTCTTTGGCAGTATTCTGACGGTTGGAACGACCGACCTCTGGCTCATGACCGCCCTGGCCGTTTTCCTGATCCTGTTTTTTTCCGGATTTTATCACCTTATCCTCTTCATCGCCTTTGACGAAGCCTATGCCAGGGCACACAAGGCTCCGGTGGAGCTGTTCAAATATCTGCTTATCAGCCTGGTAGCCCTTACCATTGTGCTCAATATCAGGGTGGTTGGTATCATTCTGGTTATTTCATTCCTGACCATTCCCCAGTCAACAGCCAACCTCTTTACCCACAACTTCAGAAACATCATCTTCCTGTCGATCCTCATCGGCATTGTGGGTTCGGTAAGTGGTCTGCTGCTCTCGTATTACTGGAACATCCCCTCCGGAGCGACCATTATCTTCGCCTTTGTAATCATCTTCGGCCTGGCAAAAGCCACTCAGGTAATTATAGAAAAAGCATCGATCAGAAAACAATTAAACCGCTGATCTCCGTAATTCGCAGCAGGCATTTTTCTGTAAAGTCCATCACCTTCACACAAAAAGCATCCTGTCACAGGATGCAATCAACGGATCCGGCCGACGGATTCAATCTTTGAAATGTTGCGGAGGCTACCGGTTTAAAAGCCGGCGTTTGTAATCAACCAACCCATAAACAGACGAAGAAGCATTCTCATATCCTCCGTTTTCTGTTTTTCTGAAGGTAAAGCCGGTACTGAGCCCATGGTGTTCGATGTTGCTGAGACACCTGCTGAACCCTCTGCCATAATGAAGCAGGTTATTTAAGAAGTAGAAACTGATATCATACCCGAGAAAAGCATACTTATCAAGCTCAGGTTCAGCCAGGAAGCGCTCATTAAATTTCTTTACAAAGTTTTTTACCTCAGGGGATGCATAGTCCACAAACCATGGGTTAAACAAGTGGGTATTCAGGTTGAGCAGGTAATGGCTGTCGAGCTCCAGGTTTTCCCAATCGGGAAGTCCGACCACCGTTATGCTATAGGTACTTCTCGCATCATTCAGTTTCCTGAGCAGTGCCGGAAGCAGGGCTTTGTCGGATGTCAGCAACACAACCACATTCTGGCGGCCGTTAACCAGCTTGTTCAACACACCGGCATCTGCCGACTGGCTGTAAACCGATTCCTTCACGGTGATATTTCCCTGATTATACCTTGAAAGTGATGTCTTGAAAGAGGCAGCTACCCCGGCATTCTCTTCTGCATTCCGGGTCATGATCAACACATTGGCATTCGGGAAATTATTGGCAAGGTATCTGGCAAGTTCGTTGTATTGTACCCATGCTGAAGGCTGAACCTTAAATACATAAGGATTATCGGCAATAATTTCAGCCCGCTGCGAAAGGGGGTTCACCAGTGGAATTGAATATGAAGCGGCAAAGGCTGAAACCAGTTCGAAGCTTTTGGCAAAGAATGGTCCGATGATCAGGTCCATTTCCTTCATTTCAGGTTTCGTAAGCAAGCGGCGGGTTTTCGAAGTATGCTCACCGGCATCGGCATCAAAAACATTCACCTTCACCTTAAGTCCGGCTTTTGAAAGCGAGTCAATAGCCAGCAGGGCTCCTTCATAAAACTGAATGAAATCAAGGGAGCGGTAATCCGAGGGTGACCGCAGAGAGCCTGCATCCCCCATTCCGATGCTGTCGGCTTCCTCAAGCTGAAAGGGTATCAGCAGGGCAACCTGCCAGGTGCGGTTGCTCAGATTTCCGGGCACACATGGATCCGTTGATTTTGCAGGTTCTTCCGTTTTTACCGGCTCATCAGCCGCTTTTTGCGGCTCAGGTTCCGGCTCAGGTTTATTCACTTTAATGGGAATGCGGATCACCTGCCCCTTCTTCAGGTCGCCGGTAAGGCCGGGATTGGCGCCCATAAGCTCAGCTACCTCTACACCATGACTGCGTGCGATCGCATAAAGTGTTTCTTTCTTCTGAACAGTATATTCAATAAAATGATCAGATAAGGCGTAATCTGGTGTTTTAGTTAATGGTACAGCCTGCTCTTTTGGCTGCTGTATGGTTTCAGCGGACGCATCTGAAGGCTGAGGCACAACCGGAATATTGAGTACACGGCCTGCCTGAATGTTCTCTGTAAGCCCCGGGTTGGCCTGAAGCAGTGCATCCATCGTGACTTTATACTTCTTCGAAATGCTGTAAAGGGTTTCCTGTGCAGCAATGGTATGCTGCAGGCTTCCTGTTTGCTGAACCTGAGTACTTCCCGAAACAACAATGCGCTCAGGGATATTGATCTTCATTCCGATCTTCAGGGTGTCTTTGCCTGGGTTGGCCGCCAGTAACTCCTTCACCGATACCTGATAAAGGCGCGATATGCCATACCAGGTTTCTTTCGGTTCAATGACATGAATTCTGCCTGAAGGTGCTGATACCGGATCAGGGGTGGTATTGTCCTGTCGGGTATTGCCCTGTACTTCCTGCTCCGGCTCCTTTGCTGAAGATTGCCCTGCTTCAATTTTCAGCACCTGATTGGCCCTGAGTCCCTGCGAGATTTCGGGATTCTGCCGTATGATCTCTTCCGGGGTGGTTTCATACGTGGCAGCAATGGAGCCCAGGGTTTCGCCCTGACCAACAAAATGTATGTAATACCTGACCCCCCGAAGTGTTTCGATGATCTCAGAACGTTTCACTTTCTGCTCCTGTGCCTGAACAAAGAGTACAGGAAGCAGACCAAGAACCAAAATCAACAAACGACGTTTCACAGAACCTGAGATTTAATGATAAAAAATGTTATTCCCATTCAATGGTTGCAGGCGGTTTGGAGCTGATGTCATAGACTACCCGGTTTACACCCTTAACCTTATTGATAATGTCGTTTGAAACCTTTGCCAGGAATTCAAAAGGCAGATGCGACCAGTCGGCGGTCATGCCATCGGTAGAGCCAACTGCCCTGAGCGCAACCACATACTCGTAGGTGCGTTCATCACCCATAACGCCGACTGATTTAACAGGAAGCAGGATGACGGCTGCCTGCCAGACATCCTTATAAAGACCACTGGATTTGAGTCCATCGATAAAAATAGCATCCGCTTCCTGAAGTATCCTGATTTTCTCGCGGGTAATTTCACCCAGAATTCTGATGCCAAGACCGGGGCCGGGGAAAGGATGACGGTTCAGTATGTCGGGATCCAGACCAAGGCTGGCTCCTACCCTGCGCACTTCATCTTTAAACAGGCTTTTCAACGGTTCAACAACCTTCAGCTTCATATAGTCGGGCAAACCACCCACATTGTGGTGTGACTTGATGGTGGCTGAAGGTCCGTTTACCGATACCGACTCGATCACATCGGGATAGATGGTTCCCTGCGCAAGCCATTTTACATCGGTAATCAGATGGGCCTCATGATCAAACACTTCAATAAAGGCATTGCCGATGGCTTTGCGCTTTTCCTCCGGGTCACTTTTTCCATCGAGTGCCAGAAGAAAGCGGTCAGTGGCATCTACCCCTTTTACATTCAGTCCCATATGCTGGTATGAATCCAGCACTTTCGCAAATTCATTTTTCCGCAGCAGACCATTGTCCACAAAAATGCAGTGCAGGTTCTTACCAATAGCCTTGTGAAGCAGGATGGCGGCTACCGAGGAGTCTACCCCACCCGAAAGCCCGAGCACGACCTTGTCATCCCCGAGTTGTTGCTTCAGCTCGCTGATGGTCGATTCAATGAAGGAGTCGGGGGTCCACTGCTGATGACAACCGCAGATACCCACAACAAAGTTCTTCAGCAACACTGCCCCTTCCGTGGAATGATACACCTCGGGATGAAACTGAATGCCCCAGGTAAGTTCGTTCTCCACCTGAAATCCGGCAATTTCAACATCCTGTGTACTGGCGATCACCTTAAACGATTCCGGTTTTTTGAGAATGGTATCTCCGTGCGACATCCACACCTGGCTTCCTTTACTCATGCCGGCCATCAGATGGTTGGTGATGTCGATAAATCCCAGATTGGCGCGGCCATACTCCCTGTTTTTGGAGGGCATCACCTCACCGCCGGAAGTCTGGGCCAGGTATTGCGCCCCGTAACAGACCGCGAGCACCGGCACTTTGTGCCTGATTACAGACAAATCGGGGTATGGAGCATCGGAGTCACGCACCGAGAAAGGACTTCCCGAAAGAATCACGCCTTTGATGCCGCTGGTAATCTCAGGAATCCTGTTGAAAGGATAAATTTCACAATATACATTTAACTCCCTCACCCTGCGTGCGATAAGCTGGGTGTACTGGGATCCGAAATCTAGAATAAGTATGGTTTCCTGCATGGCGCAAAGATAGAAAAATTGGACTTCGGATTGCGGATTTCGCCTGACTGTTCTGACGGCGATCAAGCAGGGATGGCGGATTTCACCGGCCTGTCCTGACGGCGGCCAGGCAGGGATGGCGGGTTGAAAATGAATTTCCAATGTCTAATGCCTGATGTCTAATGTCTAAAACATTGTATTTCAGATTATTAATTCACGCCTCCTGTTTTCACTTCATAACTCGTATTTTCCGACCACGGTCCCTGAGGTTTGCTGGCGAGACAGGTTGGTGAGCTGGCTGAACCATTTCCGAACCTTTTCAAAGAGCAGGCTTCCGCCAGAAACAGGCCTGTTTCCCGGATTTCAGTCATGAGATCGGTAAATCACAAAAATAAAGATGTAAATCTTCAACCCATTCCGTGTATGAATGGTTTCAGAAAAAACAGGGATATGAAAAAAGGATTCAGGCCCTCACCTGCCAACGTACTATTCAACCCAATCCGCGATAAACAGGTTGGTAAACCTGGTGCCGCCATTGTTGCGGTTGGATGAGAAAATGAGCTTTTTCCCGTCGTAGGAGAACATCGGGAAGGCGTCGAAAACAGGATCAAATGTAACCTGTTCCAATCCAGTTCCGTCGGCATTGATCATGTAGAGATTGAACTCAAACCCGCGTGCCCCCGCATGATTGGAACTGAAAAGAATTTTCTCTCCGGAAGGGTGATAAAAGGGAGCCCAGTTTGCTTTGCCAAGATGGGTCACCTGTTTCAGTTCACTCCCATCCACGTTGCAGGTGTATATCTCCATGTTGGTAGGTGCTACCAGTCCTTCTTTGAGCAGGGCTTTGTATTCAGCAATTTCGGCTTCCGTTTCCGGCCTGGAGGCTCTGAATACCAGTTTCCGGCTGTCGGGAGAAAAGAATGCACCGCCGTCGTAACCCAGGCCAAAAGTAACCTGCCTTACATTGCTTCCGTCGATGTTGCAGGTAAACAGCTCAAGATCACCGGTCCGGTCAGAAGTGAAAACGATCAGTTTCCCATCGGGCGAAACGGTGGCTTCGGCATCGTAACCCGGATTCTTTACAAGGGTATCAATGATATTGCCCTTAAGATCTGAAACATAGATATCAAAATCGGGATAGAGGGGCCACAGGTATTTGCCATCTGCCCGCTTGCCGGGTTCCGGGGGGCAGGCATCTCCGCCTGAGCGGGTTGAAGCATAAAGTATCGATTTGTCGCCCGGCATAAAGTACGAGCAGGTGGTACGTCCAACACCATTGCTGATCAGTTGGGGCATGTGATGAATCATATCGCCGTCGCTGAATGGGAAGGTATAAATCTGATCGCAGAGTGCCCCCCATTTTTTGCTTTTCGCCTGAAAGGAAATCATGGAATCGTTGAAACTGAAATAGGCTTCTGCATAATCGCCTTCGGTGGTCAATTGCCTGATGTTGGCCAGATGGACCTCCTTTTTGTAGTGAAGGGTGGTATCAGTAGCATTTCCGGCCTCATTTTTCCCATGCAGATTGCAGGGATCGCCGGTGTTGTTGCCGGTAGCAGATACTGAATTGAGAATGAATAGGGTAAAAAGAAGCAACAATAAATTTTTCATTGAATTTGTTTTGAAAGGTTTATCAGGGTTGCCCATAACAGGGCGCACCTTCTTAATAAACTACCATTTCCTTTCTTGGTTCAATCGCAGAATTAAAATTCAGGCCGGTCAGGCGATTTCACAGATTTCTTAACTTCGTGGCTGCTATACAAAACACCCGATGTATGATGGAACCGTTGTTCTTTCTGAATGCAGAGGAATTCAGGGGATGGCTGGAAAATAACCATCACCTCGATACTGAATTGTGGGTTGGTTTCTTCAACAAAAAATCAGGGAAATCAGCTGAATTCAATTATCCCGCAGCGGTTGAAACGGCTTTGTGCTATGGTTGGATCGATGGGTTGACAAAATCGGTAAATCCTGATTGCTTTATGGTCAGGTTCACGAAACGAAAAAAACGAAGCCACTGGAGTGACATCAATATACGCAGGGTGGAATTGCTGAAGGAAGCGGGCCTTATGCACCCGGCAGGTCTTGCAGCCTTCGAAAACCGACCTGCCAGCGAAGATAAATTCACCCCGGAAAAAACGGTGTCGGGATTGCCTGACTTTATGGAAGAAAAAATCAGGGAAGTTCCCCGGGCCTGGAACTATTTTCTTCACAGCTCAGATTCATACAAAAGAATCACCGTCGGCTGGATTATGAGTGCAAAACAGGAATCAACGCGCATAAAGAGACTTACAATACTAACAGACAGCTCATTACAGGGAATGAAGATCCCCTTGTTACGGCAAAGCAAGGATTAACGCTTGAATCAGATGCAAAGACACAACCCATTTTCAATCAGACCCCGCTTCAGCCTGCTCGTGATTTTAATCATCCTAAGCACTTCAGCGGTCTGGTCGCAAAACCGGAACCTCTCCGGCGGCATCGTTTTCGATGGTGAGCCCTTTCTCGCGGTAAACCCTCAGAACCCTCAGCACATGGTTGTTGCGTGGATGGGCTACGTTTTCCTAAACCGGATCTCCATTAAAACAAGGGTAAGCTTCAACGGAGGGCAAAGCTGGAGCAACACGGTGACTATACCCCATGCTGCAGACGGCTATACCTCAGCAGACCCCTCGCTGGATTTTGATGGGGCCGGCAATGTCTTTCTGAGTTACATTGATCACGACGATGAAGAAGCCGGAGCGGTTTACCTCAGAAAATCGACCGATGGGGGATTTTCATGGGAAACGGAAGTACCGGTGATCTATTTCGATTCCGACCCCGGCAAACTGCCCATCGACAGGCCCTGGATCAGCATCGACCGGTCAGGGGGAGCCAACCATGGAAATATCTATATCACCACCATGAATGCAAAAGGGGCCGATGGGCCTCCCTACCATCCCTATCTGACTGTTTCTGAAAACAACGGACTTTCGTTCGGTGATTGGAGAACCATTGATACCACGGGCTGGTTTTCAGGACCCTTCATTCCGCAGCCAATGCCGACACCGGTTGTCGCCGCCGATGGCAAACTCCATTGCATTTACCCCAGTTATGTTCTTTCACAGGGAATTTTGCCCCGTTACATCATCGCAGGCAGCAACAACGCAGGCAACAGTTTTGAATACAATACCGTTTTTGCCTCTTCCACTTCGGTAGCAGTTACCGACACCTCTGCAAAAAAAGGCTACCTGCTCCGCTCCAACCCTGCTGATGCTGAAGAACTTGCCTTCCTTTACCTGAGCACCGAATACGGTGATCCGGATGTTATCTGCAGGATCTCCGGAGATGGGGGGAGCACCTGGTCAGATGGAATCAGGGTCAACGATGATTTGCCAGGGAATGGACGGATGCAGGACCTAGTGTGGGCTGCCTATGACCAGGATGGCGATCTGGCTGTAACCTGGCGCGACAGAAGAAATGCCCAGGATACCGGGTATGCAGCATCCTATGAGATCTGGGGGGCCGTTAAACTTAAAAACACTGACAATTTCACTTCAAACTTCAGGATTTCCGATCTGCAGGTCCCGTTTGATGACATCCTGCTCACCAATGGCAACGATTTCATGTGTTGCGGACTGCGCGATGATACCATCAGCGCCGTCTGGGGTGATACCCGCAATGGCACGCTCAACATCTGGATGCAGCGGACCACCATCAATGGCACCCTGGTTTCTTCCCAAAACCTTTCCGGAGAACCATTGCCTGAATTGACGGTGATTCAGTCCGGTGACAAAAAGATGACGCTCCGGTCATCCGGGATTAAGTCTTATTCCGTGTTTTCCGCTTCCGGGCAGCTACTTCTGAGGCAGGAGCTGACGAATCCTGTTGATGAAATAACCCTGAATCCACCTGACTTTCCGACAGGGCTTTACATTATCAAAGCCGTTACAGCTTATGGGCCGGTTAAATCAGGCGTGATCATCAGATAGAAAAGCGCAATACCTATTAATAGATATAAATATCCTATGAAAACCTTCACCACCAGCCGGGGCACCCGCATTCAGCAAATTGCCGGAGGCCGCAGCAATGTTTTTCTGGTATCCGGTCCCAGCTACCGTCTTCTGGTTGACACCGGGCCTCAGTACAAAGGAACACGGCTGACTGGTATGCTTCAAAACAAAGCTGGCGGAAAGGTTGATGGTTTGCTGCTCACCCACACCCATTTTGATCATGCAGGCAATGCCCGGTTGGTTAAAGAAACCTTTGGCTGTGAGGTCTTTGTGCACCGGTCTGAAAAGGCTTTCCTGTTTTCCGGTGATTGTCCGCTGCCTGCAGGAACCAATGTTTTTACAAAGCTGCTGATCAATGCTTTCGGTGAAATTGCTTCGAAAAAGGTCAGGTACCCAACGTGCACAGCGGAGACTTTGATCGACGACCAATACAGTTTTTCCGACAAAGGATTGAATGCCATAGCCTTACACACTCCAGGCCACTCCTGTGGTTCTCTTTCGCTGTTGGTCGACCAGGAGATTGTGCTGGCCGGTGACACACTTTTCGGCATATTCCCCGGCAACTGTTTCCCGCCATTTGGCGACAATATAACGCAGTTGGCCGAAAGCTGGGAGAAGCTGCTCAGCACCGGAGCAACATTGTTTCTGCCTTCTCACGGCTGGCCGGTAAGCAGAAAAACCATTGAGAAGAATCTCAATAAACTGAAGCTGTAAAGTACCGGAATTTTTAATCATCCCCATTTTCTTCCATTCATCAGAGAATCTGTTTCCCGTTGTGGGGTAAAATATCACACCCTGCAGATTTCTATTCAATATCTACAGTACTGATATGCAATATATTGATCAATATTCTCGTTCATGGCTCTTCATTTGAGTACTTCACAATCGTTAAAACCACCAAATCATGAAAAAACTCATCCCGGCACTGCTGCCCCTGCTCTTTTTGCTGGCTTCCTGTGAAAACAAGGAACAAACTGCCCGTATAGCCCAGCTCGAGGCTGAACAATTTGAACTGATGCGTGAAGCAAGTTCAAGAGATTCCCTTGTCAACAGCTATCTGGAAACCCTGAATGAAATTGAAGCCAACCTGGCAGAAATCAAGATCAGGGAAAAAATCATCAGTCAGGAAACTGCCTCTGGTAATGAAATGCAGAAAGCGACCCGTGAAAAAATCAACGAAGACATCAGAATGATCAACGAACTGATGCTGAAGAACAAAAAACTGGTTGCCTCTCTCAATCAGAAGCTTAAGACCTCCAACCTCAGGGTAACAGAACTTGAGAAGATGATTGAGCTGGCCAACAACGAGGTAGCCGCCCGTAACACCGAGATTGAGAACCTCAAGACTGAACTCGCCGGACTGAATTTTTCCGTAGCTGCCCTGAATGACACCATTTCGCGCATCAAAAGCAACAATCAGCAACTGGCTACCGTGGTTACCGACAAAACCAACGAGCTCAATCAGGCCTACTTTATTGTGGGTGACCGGAAAAAACTGATTGAAAAAAAGATCCTGAATAAAGAAGGCGGATTCCTCGGATTGGGAAAAAGCCAGAAACTGTCGGGAGATGTGAACCTCGACGACTTTACACAGGTTGACATTCGTTCACTTAAATCCATCCCGCTTGGGGTAAAGAAGGCCACCCTGATGTCGGTCCACCCGGCTGGATCCTATGAACTGGTTAAAACCGAAAAAAAGGTTGAGGAAATCCTGATCAAAGAACCTACTGTATTCTGGCAGAAATCAAAGGTGCTGGTTATCGCCACCGAAAACTGATTTTAAAGCTTAACCCCTCCTTTTGTTGCAATGGAACTCCGGTCATTTATGGCCGGGGTTTTTTATTTCAGTTAAGACCAGTCTGACCCGGGAAATCAGACAACAGCCAAAAAAAATGCCGGGGATTGTGTATTATTTGGTCTTACCTTTGCACTCCATGAAGAAAACCGGTCAGACAGAAGGCGTTAAAGGTAAAGTGCTTTCAGGGTTCTTTTTGTTGCTTGTGCTGGCACTGATAGCCATTCTGGCAGTTATTCAGCTGGCCCGGCAGCTGTCGCCCCCCGAATCGGGCGTTTCAGACTCTGTGATCAAGCTTACCCTGGTGAGCAATATGCTTTCAGAGCTCCTCGAGGCAAATGGTCAGGCCCGTGCCTACATCAACACCGGTGAAAAACGTTACCTCTACCGTTACCGTAAACTCGACAAGGACATTCAGCAACTGGCTGACTCACTCAAATATTTCAGCACCAGCCAACCGGAGCAATACCGCAGAATGCTCTCTGTCGATAGTCTGCTGAAGCTGAAGAGAATTACCATGGAGAACTTTTTCAGGATAAGAAGGGCCGATGATACCCTTGCCATGAATCTTACTGGTAAAAAACTCAGCAGGGCTGATTCAGCCACAGCCAGAAGAGCGCAGGAAAAAACCAGCATCAGCCGTCAACCATCGCAGGAAAATAATGGAGAAGAATCAAAACAGGGTTTCTTCAAAAAAATCTGGGACAATTTTTCTGGCAGAAAAACAAGGAAAGATACCGTTCAGGGCTCACTCCCTCAGATCAATCTGCTGAGAGATACGCTCAATGCCCTCACTTCGGCGGGTGACACAACCATTGAAATGGTGAAGTCGCAGTTACACCAGATGAGCGAACAGGAAAGAATCTACAAACAGAGAATTATTGACCGTGACCTGCTCCTGCTCAGGACTGATCAGGTCATCATGGATGAAATCAGAAATGTTTTTATCCTGTTTGAAAAAGAGGAGATCAACAGGGCCGTTGAAGAAAGCAGTCATGGCCGTGAGGTATTCAGGCGGCTCTGGTACACAGCCCTGGTGCTTGCAGCGGTAGGTCTGTTTACCATGCTTGTTTTTGTAATACTGATATGGAAAGACCTGGCCCGAAGCAATTTCTACCGCCGCCAGCTCGAAACAGCACGACATCTGGCAGAAAAGCTCCTGAAGGTCAAAGAGTTATTTCTGGCCAACATGAGCCATGAGATCAGAACGCCCATCACAAGCATCATCGGGTTTACCGAAAGACTCTCCACAACCCGGCTCACAAAGGAGCAGGCAGCCTACCTGAAATATATCAATTCATCTTCAGAACATCTGCTGGGGCTGGTTGACGACCTCCTCGACTATTCACGCATTGAGAGTGGAAAGCTCAACCTCGACAGCATTGGGTTTATTCCCTCAGAAATGTTTCAGCATGCTTTTGAGACCCTCAGGCACAAAGCTGATTTAAAAGGCCTGCAGATGAATTATCGTTCCGAAATTCCGGAAGATCTGACTGTATCAGGCGACCCACTGAGGATCAGACAAATAGTCTACAATCTACTCAACAACAGCATTAAATTTACCGAAAGCGGCAGCATCAGTCTGGTTGTGAGCAGCCAAAAAACAGACGATAAAGTAAAACTAGGCTTTGTTGTGAGCGACACCGGCATTGGCATCCCTCCTGAAAAACAGAAAGAGATCTTTGGTGAATTTACCCAGGTTGATGAAAGCATCACACGCAAATATGGCGGATCAGGTCTTGGACTGGCGATATGCCGCAAGCTGGTAAGCCTCATGAATGGTGAGATAGAACTTGAAAGTACGCCCGGTAAGGGAACCCGGGTTACCGTGAGTATTCTGGTTGAACAATACAATGGCCCTGTACCGGAGCATATGCAGGAAATGTCAGGATCAACCATCGACCTCCGGGGATTTAAGATACTGCTGGCTGAAGATGATGAACCAACCCGTATCTTAATCTCTGAATTGCTCAGGTCAGCAGGGGCTGAACTGGTGGTAGCAGCCGACGGACTGGAGGCATGGAATCTGATTCAGAAGGATTTTAGCTCTTTCAATCTGATAATCACCGACATACAAATGCCCAACCTAAGCGGGCCGGAACTGGCCGGACGGATAACCCGTCACGCTGAAACAGCTGTCATTGAAGTACCTCCGGTATTGGGCCTGACAGCCCATGCGACCCGTGACGAAATCGAATCGTATCACCGGACAGGAATCCGGAGTGTGCTGATCAAGCCCTTCAGGGTTCACCAGCTGGTCGGGACACTGGCTAAAATGCTGAATGCTGCAGTGATTGTTCCGGCTCCCGATTCAAACGATATTAAAGGCGCCACGATGAACATCAACCTTGAGCCATTCCGGAAATTTTCGGGAAACGACAATGCAGCCCTCAACAGAATTCTTCATTCTCTGGCCGACAATCTCGGCGCCACGGCTAAAGAAATGAATACTGCTGCCCTCAGCGGAGACCTGCAGCTGCTCGCCCTGCTGGCCCACCGCATGCTGCCCAACATCAGAAATCTGGGCGCAGCAGATGTAGCCGGCTTGTTACAGAAACTGGAATCATTACGCCATGGGAATTCGCTTGATCCGGATGAGCTTACCACCATCATGCAGACTCTGACAAAAAGCCTCAAGGCTCTGGAAACGGAACTCAGAAATCAGGTAACGGATTATTGAAGCGGGATACCGTATTGCTTCATTTTGTTGTAGAGTGTTTTGCGGTCAACATTCAGCAGCCTGGCAGCTTTTGATTTATTAAACTTTACTTTCTCAAGGGTATTGACAATCAGTTCCCTTTCGCTCCGGTGAGCGGCTACTTTTAGGTTTAATTCCGATTCATCGCTTTCGTCGTGCGCATAATCCGGCGGCAGAGCTGCTGCGTTGGATGCTTCATATACCAGCTCTTCAGGTAGGGTATACGCCTCAACCATACTGGTATTCGACAGCAATACGGCTCTTTTGATGATGTTTTTAAGCTCCCTGAAGTTTCCGGGCCACGAATATCGGGTAAAAATATCCATTACTTCAGGGCTGAAGCCTTCAACATTTTTTCCGAGTTCGCGGTTGGCTATCTGAAGAAAATGAGCAGTAAAAATCTTCAGGTCTGCTGGTCTTTCCCGCAAGGGCAGTACCGTGATGGCAAATTCGTTGATGCGATGAAACAGATCTTCCCTGAATTCGCCGGCAGCTACAGCTTTCCGCAAATCATCGTTTGTAGCGGTGATGATACGGACATCAACCGGTATTTCATTGGTAGAACCGATTCTTCTGACTTTTCGCTCCTGAATAACCCGTAAAAGCTGGACCTGAATGTCATAACTCAGGTTACCGATTTCATCTAGAAAGATGGTTCCGGTGTTGGCTGCTTCAAACTGTCCCTGTTTGTCGGTAAAAGCACCGGTAAACGAACCCTTCAGGTGGCCGAAGAATTCACTGGCAGCAAGGTCGCGCGGAAGTGCTCCGCAATCAATGGCAATGAAAGGTTTGTCGCTCCTGACACTCTCTTCATGGATTCTGCGGGCAACAAATTCTTTTCCGGTGCCGCTTTCCCCAAGGATCAGCACCGACATACCCGTAGGGGCCACCAGTTTGATGTACTCACTGATCTTCTGCGCCGTAGCACTCACCCCTTCTATAAACAGCGTTTCTGAGCCCCCGGTCTGCAAGTGGTCACCGCCGGATGACTTCAGGGAGAGAGCCCGGTTGATGGTCAGAATAATTTCATCGGGATTCACCGGTTTGGCCACATAATCAAAAGCTCCAAGCTTCATGGCCTGCACTGCCGTGCGGATATCGGCATAACCGGTCATCAATACAACCGGCACACCTGTAGCCTCATGCAACACAAAATGCAGAATATCAATTCCATCATGATCCGGAAGCCTCAGATCGGTCAGGACTATTTCCGGCTGAAAGGATTTTATTTTTTTTAAAGCATCGTTGTATGAAAATGACTGCTGAACGTCAAAACCCTTTTTAGTCAGAAAGGTTTCAAGCATCAGGCAAAAGGTTACATCGTCATCAACTATTAAAACTTTACTCATGAATTCACGCTTTGCTGAGGGCTTCAGGCAAAAATAAGAAGTTATCCTTACACTCGCATCAATAACGAACTTTTTACCCGATGGTTAAAGCAAATAGGTTTAACTTTTCAGGGCTACGCCAGGTATCTGATTAGCTTTTTCAGAAGCTCTTCTTTCTGCACAGGCTTGGAAATGTAGTCATTGCACCCGGCTTCAAGGGCTTTTTCACGGTCACCAGCCAACGCCAGGGCGGTTTGTGCAATGATGATCACTTCCTTGTTTGTTTCCCTGATTTTCCGTGTTGCCTCAAAACCATCCATACCAGGCATTTTCATATCCATCAGCACCAGGTCAATATTCTTGTTCTCAGCACAGATTTTTACAGCATCCATGCCATTGTCTGTATAGATAAACTCCAGACCAAAATTCTGTAGCATCTTTATCAGAAGCCTGTAATTAAAATACTCATCCTCAGCAATCAGGACAATACTTCCGGCTAAAAGACTTTCCGGATCTTCCGGCTTTTCAACTGATAAACCGGCTGATTGGACAAACAACGGTCTGTAAGGAATGGTAAAAAAGAATTTCGATCCCGAACCGGGCTCACTTTCAACCCAGATCTTTCCGCCCAGAAGCTCGACATAAGATTTTGAGATAGAAAGTCCTAAGCCGGTTCCTCCGGATGTCCCTGAGGTTTTGCTGTTCAGTTGCCTGAACCGTTCAAAAATTATTTCTGTCATCTCTGCAGGTATCCCTGCACCAGTATCCTCAACCCAGAATTTCAAAAAGTCATTTTCAAGGCTATAACCAAAAGAGACCGACCCTTTGCTGGTGAATTTAATGGCATTGTTTACCAGATTGGAAACAATCTGGTTTAACTTGGTTTCATCGGTTGTCACCTCCGATTCATAGCTGGCCAGACCGCAGGAAAAACTAAGGCTGAGGTTCTTTTCTACAGCCTTTGAATTAAGCTGCAGAAATACGATTTGCATCAATTCGTTGATGTTTGTTTTCGAATCACGGACTTTTTCCTGACCTGCTTCCAGTGTTGCAATGCTCACAATATCGGTAATGATGGAAAGCAACTGGTTGCTGCAACTGTTGATGATCGAGCTGTATTCAGCTTTGTCTGATTCCTTGACTCCCGGTTGGGTGAGCAGGTTGGTAAAACCAACAATCCCGTTCATCGGGGTTCTGATCTCATGTGAAATGTTGTGCAGGAAGGAGGTCTTCAGACGGTCACTTTCTTCGGCCTTTTCTTTGGCATTGGTGAGTGCCTCAAGCAATTCCATGCGCTCCGTTGTATTCCTGGCAACCACAAGAACCTGATCGTGAGAGCGTTTCACCATAGTAAACTCATAAAAAACGCGGTTCCCCCCTTCAGGCAGAGAGAACTCAAATTTCTGCAGTTTCCCCGAATCAAGAACTAGGGCAGTATTCATTCCGACTATTCCGGCAAGGCCGTTTGTTATCCCATCTGTTCCGGAAGCTTTGCTCAGGTTACTGAAATAACTTTCCAGTATTTCATCGGGTTGGTTTGAATATGATTCAATCAGCCTGGACTGTCTGTCAAAAATGAAAATTGAATCCGGGAAGGCACTGATGATGCTGTTGATCTTCAGCAGATTGTTTTCGGCTACTTCTTTAGCCGATACAATCTGACTGATCATACTGTACTGTTCAGTGATGTCGTTGGCAATGGCTACTACAGCTTCTCTTCCGAAATAATTTCCAGGGTAGAAACGTATTTCCTTTGGGAATACCTCACCATTGTGCCTGATACCCCAGAATTCAATTGTCTGGTGATTACCCTCAAATGTCCGGCGGATAATCTCCTGATTGTCAATGGCATCATTTTTACCGGGGGCAGAGAGAAACTCCGGGGTTTCGCCGATAAACCGTTCTTTCGGGTACCCGTACATATCCAGGGCCCCCTGGTTAACATCGATAAATCTGCCCTCACGGTCAATGATGTAAACGGCACTGGAAATGCTGTTGAACAGTCCCCTGTAGCTCTCCTCGCTGGCACGCAGATCCTCAGAGGCCTGCCTGCGGTGAAGTGCCACTGCGGCCAGCTTGATAAATGCCTCAATTACTTCTACGTTGCTGAGACTATTGTTGCGTGGAGTGATGATGGTTACATCTCCCAGCAGGTATTCACGACGGGCAAAACCCATTTCGAGGATATCTCCGATATCAAGGATCGTTTCAAGTATCCTGCACAATGGTTTGCTAACCGCTCCGGCCAATAACTCAAACAGATCATTACGTGGTGTAAGCTTCTGATAAAGAACATCCTGCTTTCGCTCAGAGGTCAGCGGGGTTGACATGCCAACCGGATGCCGGCCCAGCAAGCCAAGTACTTTTTCAGCTACCTTCCCAAGCCCGTAAACTGCCTGTAAGGTCGCTACCTGATTTTCCTCATTGAATGAGGTTACCATTACCAAACTCCTGCCGGCAAGTTTGTGTATCTTTTCACCAATAAACTCATAAATGTTGACTTCGTCGTCGAGTTCGAGAAACTCCAGCGCACTTTCATTCAGAAACTTCGTATGCTTTTCCCCGGCAGATCTCTGCGTGATATCGCGTCCGAATACAACCAGCCCTTTCCGTGAACCATCTTCCCTGAAAATCGGAACCTTGATCACATCAAAAACATGATTCACACCATAAATATCCGGAATCGTTTCCTCTGTTCTGGATAGCTTCCCGGCCTCCCAGGCAATTTCATCCGAGACACCGCAGTTTCTGAAAGCATCTTTGTAAATGTCAGCCGTAAACTCTGCCAGCTCAAACTCGGTTAGTCCCCTGTAATCCACATGACCGAGGCAATACAACTTCAGAATGCTGTCATTTGCCAGCATCCATCTTCCTTCATGGTCTTTAAAACAGATAATATCCGGTGTGGCATTGATCAGCACCTGAATCCGCTCCTCAGCTTCCCTGGTTTGCCTGAAAGCCTTGTTACGGGATTCCTCAGTGCTGATGGCTGTTGCAATAATATTGATGAGATTCTTGTGCTCTTCGCCAGGGTTAAAATCTGACTGAAAGACTGCACAAAGTGAACCAACCGCTTCACCGCCGCAATACACCGGCTGACCGATGTAAGTCTTCAGCATATAAGGCCTGACGTTGGGATCTGTCTCTGCATAAGCGGTCTTGTCGAGGTCGCGGATCAACAGAATTTCGTTCTTATTTCCCCTGATAACGTCATAACAGATGTGTCCTTCAGGCTTATCTGCCGGGTTGTATCCCGGTGGTGTCTGCCATTGCCCCAGGGAACAAAGCAATCCTTCGTCAAGCCGGTTGTACAGCGCACAGGTGGCCCCGAACAACTCACCGAACAAAGCAGTAAGCTTGTTGATGTTTTCCTGAAAATCAGGTCCGAGTCCCAGCAATACTTCATTGATCCTGACCGAATAATCCTGAAAACTTTTCCGATCGGTAACATCAGATAAAAGCATGTTCAGTTGAGTAACGCTGCCATCATGACCATTTACAGGACTTACCGAACAGTGAATCCAGCGGATTTTACCGTTCCGGGTCAGCCTGATCTCAGCAGAAGCAGCCTTTGCCTCAGAAAACTGCCTTAAGAATGCCTCAACCACCGGCTGATCCTCAGCAATACAGAGATCTTTAAGAAACAAAGCCCGGGCAGGTTGTACGGATGTCTCTCCCTCCAGCATTTTAAACAACAAGGGTGACACAAAATCAATCTCAAAGCCCGGATACCTGTAGATTATAAAAGCTTCGCTGAGTGAACCAAGAATTTCATCTGAATAAACCCCATCCACAGAAAACCTGCTGAGCCCGTTGAACTCCTTCTCCTGCTGCCCCGCAGAATTTCCGGAGATCGCAACATCAATATATTCTAATAAATCATTGATTAATTCCTGCTGTGTACTGATAACATCCGCATCAGTGTCTTTACCTGTTGCTCCTGTTATTAAAGCTGCCTTATCCTTCAGCTCCCTGAGCTTATCGTCTTCGTTTTTCTTCATAAGGAATGGCTTGGAGTGATAAAGATAAGGAATAAAAATCGGGGTTGTACCTTCACGTATGAGAACTTTCCAAACTTTTATTAAATTCCTGTTAAAGAATATGTTTGAAAGTGTAAAATGTAACCGGTATAATAAAAAAAACATAAAAAAAGCAGAGTGAAAAATCCTGAAAGACTAGACAAAGCATGACAGAAACACCATTTCATGTTTGAGTGGTGCGGAGCAGATCCGGGAGACTCCGGCTATGAACCCCTGTCAGGTGCAGAACACCTCAGCAGGCCGCGCACAAACAGACGGATATTCTGATAATTTTGCAGATTCATGACGGTTTCAGACAAATCATATCAAACCATTGTTATCGGCGGGGGCCCGGCCGGATTGTTTGCGGCATCCCGGATGAGTCATGGCAGTACCCTGTTGATTGAGAAAAAGGAACGCTTTGGCCTCAAACTACTGATCTCAGGATCAGGACAATGCAATTTCACCCACCGGGGGCAGCCTGCTGAGTTTCTGAAGCACTATGGAAACAACCACCGCTTTCTCAAAAAGGCTTTGTATGAATTCACCAATGCTGACCTCATCCGCTACTTTCAGCAGGAAGGCCTGCACACAGTGGAAGATAAAAACGGGAAAATCTTCCCTTCCAGCCTGAAATCATCCGATGTGCTGGATATCCTGCTCAGAAAGTGCCGTGAAAACGAAGTAACGCTGCTGTCAGGCAAACCGGTTACACGGGTTGAATACCACGAAGGTTGTTTTTTTGTCTCCACGGATTCATCGGTCTTTCGTTCCGGTAACCTCGTTATTGCCACCGGTGGATTGTCGTATCCCTCAACAGGTTCAAGCGGCGACGGATACCGTTTTGCTGAGATGCTTGGTCACCATATAGTAAACCCGAAACCTGCCCTGACCCCTGTTACAGTGAAAGATTACAGGTTGGCCGACCTCTCCGGCATTTCGTTAAGCGATATGGAAGTTCAACTCTATCAGAACGGAAAGAAAACAGCCACGCACCGGGGCGACATCGTATTTACCCTCAGCGGACTTTCAGGTCCGGGTATTATTGACTTCTCCAGATACATTGAAGCGGGGGATGTACTTAAACTGAATTTCGTGAACGAGCACAGCGCTCAGTTTAATGAACGGTTTATAAAAGAAGCAGTATCATCGGGAAAAACAACAATTCAGGCCTGGCTGAGGCCATTCAATATCCCCAGAAACCTTCTCAGGCGGTTGTTGCAGATAGCCGGCGTTGAACCCGGTATGCCTATGGCTGCAGTGAATAAACAAAGCCGTAACGCGCTGGTTGCATGCTTGTGTGAATGCGCTTTTGAAGTTGAGAAAACCGGAGGCTTTAAAACCGCCATGGCGACAGCCGGAGGGGTTGATCTTGGAGAAGTTTCACCGCAGACCATGGAATCTAAACTTGTCCCTGGCCTTTATTTTGCGGGTGAAGTACTCGATGTAGACGGAGATACCGGTGGCTACAACATTCAGGCAGCATTTTCAACTGCTTACCTGGTTGCGAAATCCATTCAACAGAAAACAGAAAACCGGTAATTATCTTATTATCTGATTAATAAGCCCGTTTTCTATTCAATTCCGGCAAAGTGCTTCATAAACTGAACCCTTTCGTAAGCGGCTGGGTTTTCTGCTTTTTTCAGGCTCATGCTTCCTGCAAACTCTTCAATTTTTGAATACTGATGTTTCTCCATCCAGGAGCGTAATCCGTCGTTCATTTCATTGATGCGGTCGAAACCGTTTTTATAGAGGGTAGAAGCAATCTGAACAGCTTTTGCTCCGGCCAGCAGTTGCTTGATCAGGCCTTTACTGTCATGTATCCCTGTAGAAGCACATACATCGCAATACAACCTGTCGCTCAGCATGGCCACCCAGCGCAGGGAAGTGGTGATCTCTTCAGGAGTGCTGAATACATTGGTGGCCACCACCTTCTTGGAATCGATGTTGATATCCGGCGAATAAAACCGGTTGAACAATACCAGTCCTTTTGCGCCTGCCCACGATAGCTTGAGGGCCATTTTTGCAAGCCCCGAGAAATAGTAACTGATCTTGAGTGAAACCGGAATTTTCACCTGTTTGTTAACTTCCTCCAGAATATTGAAATAAACCTTTTCGTTTTGTTCTGCACCGGCCGACGGATCACAGGGAAGAATAAAAACATTGAGCTCCAGGGCATCGGCACCAGCATCTTCAATCTTTCTTGCAAAACTGATCCATTCATCAGAACTTACGCAATTGATGCTCGCAATCACCGGAATTTTTACGGCAGCTTTCGCCTCCTTAATCAGAGTAAGGTATTCTCCTACCCTGTGACTATGACTATAGTTGGCAATGTAATCATAGGCTTCGGGATAAAGATCCGCCCCGGAATCCTGAGATGCAGCAGAAGCAATCTCCATCCTGATCTGTTCTTCAAAGAGTGATTTGAGCACCACAGCCCCTGCCCCGCGCTGCTCAAATTCAACGATGTTGGCGACTGAACTGGTTAAACCCGAACTTCCGATGATCACCGGACTGCTGAGCTTCAGTCCCATGTAGGTGGTTTCTGTGTTTATCATTTTCACAAAGGTGATGAGGATTACTTAATTCCTTTCAGGATACATTCTCAGAACAAAATTAAGGATTGATTTATAAAATCCTATCAAACCCCAACTTTTTGTTTGGCAGTATTTCTTAGCAGCAAAACGCGCGTATGCCTGGCTGATAAAAAGGCATTTTTTCGCGTTCCCGTGAAAAAAAAACCGGCACTCCCGTACCGGTTTAAATAGTTTATCTATCTGACAATCACTGCAAAACCAATCACATGGCAATACTCAGCTTTCGGAACATGGTATCGTCATTCAGCACTTCCACGGCACGCATCAGCTCACCGTCAATGGGATTTACCACCTCAAAATAAGCATTCAGGTCGAAAATATTCCGGGCAATCAAGCCTTTCAACAGATAACGTAACTCAACTTCTGATGTTTTCAGCCCGGTTTCATCCAATGGAACATCTTTGGTTTCAGCAAAATCGGTAAACCTTTTCAGGAATGCATCATCAACAACGAATCCGCTTTTAAAGGAGGCCACATCGGGAAATTGTTTTTTAAGCGCGTCGCGGTTTTCATCCATGTAATTGATAACAAAGTCGTTGGGCACTCCCTTTCTGAGAATATCGGTGTAGTACCTTGATGTAAAAGAGGTATCAATGGGAACAAACACATCCGGCATGATTCCCCCGCCCCCGTAAACGACCCTTTTCGCATTGGTGAAATATCTGAGCGAATCGGGAAAATGAATGCTGTCGGCCGAAAGGTATTCACCATGGCGGTACCTGAGGAAAAGATCTTCGTAATAATTATCAACACCTTCTTCGTAGGATTTCTGAATGCATCGTCCGGAAGGTGTATAGTACCGGGCTGTGGTAAGCCGCACCACCGAGCTGTCGGGAAGTTCGAAGGGACGCTGAACCAGACCTTTCCCGAAAGAACGACGACCCACCACCACTCCACGGTCCCAGTCCTGAATTGCACCTCCGACAATCTCACTGGCCGAAGCGCTGCCTTCGTTCACCATCAGAACGAGCTTGCCCTTTTCAAAATTGCCCCTTGAAGTGGATTTGAAGTCCTGACGAGGACTGCGTAACCCTTCGGTGTAAACAATCAGCTTGTCGGAAGAGAGGAATTCATCGGAAAGGTCAATGGCTACATCCAGAAAACCACCACTGTTGTTACGCAGGTCGAGTATGAGGTTTTTCATACCCATTGATTTGAGCTTCGCGATCGACTCTTTCATCTCGGTGGTGGATGTCCGGGCAAACCGGGTCAGCTTGATGTATCCGATATCGGGGGTAAGCATGTAGGTGGCATCAATGCTGTTGAGGGGAATCTTGTCCCTCACAATGGTATACTCAATCAGGCCCTTCTTTCCTTTCCTGAAAACTCCCACCTTCACTTTGGTCCCTTTCGGGCCCCTTAACCGCTGCAGCACGAAACTGTTGGTAACCTTCTGGCCTACGGCATCCTCTCCATTGATACTCACTATTTTATCTCCGGCCATGATACCCAGTTTATCTGAAGGCCCTCCGGGAATGGCTGCCACAACCAGAATGGAATCATGAAAAAGCTGAAATTGAATCCCAACCCCTTCAAAATTACCCTGAAGTGGCTCATTGGCTTTCTGTAATTCATCCTTTGAGATGTACACGGAGTGCGGATCCAGTTCCTTCAGCATCGCGACCACTGCATGTTCGGTAAGCTGAGACTGGTTGGTTGAGTCAACATAATAATAGTTGATCATTTGCAAAAGGGCGGCAAATTTCTGCACTGTGGACTTTGAATCGAAACGCTGCTGGGCATCTGCAGATTTTACACCTGCGATAAGGCTTAACGCGATAACCAATACAGGAAGCAGCTTCCTGAAATTTCTGATTGCATTCATATAACTGAGTTAAAGAAAAAAACGGTGTTCAGACCTACAAAGTTAATGATAATTAATCCTGATACGCTGAACAATTAATTCAACCGGGGGTTTATTCACATAATTCATCACTTTTTCATGATCAATGGGTAAGCAATCCGGAGAATAATCACACAAAATGCCCGTCATTTCAACCAGAGTACTCACACTGCCTGTAGCGCTTTTGATGCTTTTGTTTCTTTCCTGCAAACACGAACCTTTTGAAATCGTGACACCTGATCCGATTCCTGGAGATACGACAGGCGAAACGGGCATTACCTGTAATCCCGACACCGTGTATTTTCAGAATGAAGTGCTTCCGTTACTGATTTCCGGCTGCGGGATGTCTGGCTGCCATGATGCAGCCTCGGCGCAGGACGGGGTAATTTTAACCTCGTACCAGGCCATCATCACCACTGGTGAAATTGTAGCCGGCAATCCGGGCAGAAGTGAGCTCTATGAAAAAATTACCGAGGCGGATGCAGAAGACAGGATGCCTCCTCCACCTATGGCTGCCTTAACCACCGATCAGATCCTGCTGATACGGAAATGGATTGAGCAGGGAGCAAAAAACAACTATTGTGATGCCGCCTGTGATACAAACAACTTTGCCTTTTCAACAGCAATTCAACCTTTGATCAATAAAAACTGCGTCGGTTGTCACAATGCCACCCTTGCATCCGGAGGCATCAGGCTTGACAGTTATACTGCTGTCAAAGCACAGGCCGACAACGGCTATTTACTGGGAACCATCAGCCATCAGAATGGTTTTGCAGCCATGCCGCAGGGCGGTGCTAAATTCTCCGACTGTCAGATAACCCAGGTCAGAAAATGGATTGCTGCCGGAAGTCCTGATAACTGATTTCTCAGCGTCTTAACCTCTTTAAATCCCTAACCCACAATACCCAGCTTTCAATCTTTCATAAACCAAAACAGCAAACCATGAAAAAGCGCTACTTTCTTTTATCTCTTCCCGTATTTATTGCCGGGGCAATCGCCCTTCAGTCATTTTCCGGTGACAACGGGCTGAAATACCCCACCGGAGCTCCTGCCGGACATACCGGTTCTCCCGGTGACGGAAAAAACTGCACCTTCTGCCACGGAGGTACAGCAACTACGGTGAGTGGTATTCTGACTTCAGATGTTCCTCCAACGGGATACATTGCCGGTACAACCTACAATTTCACGGTAACCCTTAGCGGAAGCGGCAGAAAAGGGTTCCAGGCATCGCCTCAGAACTTTGCAGGTACCCAGCTGGGGACACTGACTGCTGGTTCAGGCACCCAGCTCAATGGTAACGGTAAATATATCACACATACCCAGGGCAGCAATGCAGCCACAGCAACCTGGAACTTCCAGTGGACAGCTCCGGCACAGCAGACAGGCCCGGTTACCATGTACATTGCACGGGTAATCGGTCAGCCGAATGTTGCCGTATCATCACTCCTGCTGAACGAAAACTACGGTGTCGGCATCAACGACCCTGCTGTAACTGAAACCCGCATTTATCCGAATCCCGCAGGCAGGTCATTTTTCACTGATTTCAACCTCACCAGATCAGGTAAAGTTACGGTGATCGCTTACGGCGTTAAAGGAAACATGGCAGAAGTACTCTTCGAAGGAAACCTGGATGCAGGAAAACAAAACCTGAAAATCAGCAACGAACTCGCTCCCGGATATTACATTCTGCAGATCAGCACCCCTGACGGAACCAGCAATGCAAAACTGATCATCAATTAATGCTTAACCAGCATTGCCGAACCCTTATTTACGACTGACAATAACCTGTAATGCAGGTTATTGTCAGTGAATGTTTGTACGAATCCAATCAAAACCACCGAATCAAGGCATGAACCTTTCAACACCAATTCCCCTGTTCAGGAACCTGAAGTTGACAGCACTGCTGGTCGCGCTGACAGTTGCTGTTTCATCCTGCTATTACGACAAGGAAGAAGAGCTTTATCCTCAGATACCGGGCAGTGAGTGTGACACTACCAATGTCAGTTATGCTCAGTTTGTTGCCCCCCTGATGGCAACAAACTGCAACGGTTGTCACAGTGAAGCAGCGCCGTCGGGCAATGTGGTTACAAGCACATACGAAGGTTTGAAAATTTCGGTTAACAGTGGACAGTTCAGGAAAGCCATCAACCATGAGTCCGGGGCTTCGGCCATGCCCCAAGGCGGCAACAAGCTCCCGGCCTGTGAACTACTGAAAATCGACGCCTGGATAGCCAGCGGCGCACCACAGAACTAGTCAAAGCGAAAAAAAACAACATGAAGCACAGATTAATTTCCGGTCTCTTTGCCCTGCTTGCACTCACAAGCTTTCCTGCCGGAGTATCAGCCCAGAACCTGATGGATGTTTTTGGCGAGGAAGAACCCTCAACCCAATACGCCTATGCAACTTTTAAAACAACCCGTATTGTCAGCGGTCATTCTATTGAAAACCCTGCCAACGGAGTGCTGCTCTTTATGATTTCGCATCATTTTGGCAAGGTCAATTCCGGTGCTTATGACCTCTTTGGACTGGACCAGGCAACCATTCGCCTCGGCCTGGAATATGGGGTAAACGACTTTATCAGTGTTGGCGTCGGGCGAAGCACCTATCAGAAGAGCTATGACGGCTTTATCAAGGCGAAAGTGCTGAGGCAAAGTGAAGGCGCCAGGAACATACCACTGTCGGTTACCCTGTTCTCTGCCATGGATCTTTTTTCGCTGAAATGGTCAGACCCTGACCGGGAGAATTATTTCTCCTCAAGGTTATCGTATGTACATCAGATCATGCTCGCGCGCAAATTCAGCGACAGGTTGTCGGTTCAGGTTACCCCGACCTTTATTCACAAAAATCTTGTCAAAGCCTCCACCGACGATAACGACACTTATGCCATCGGCACTGCAGGAAGGTTTAAAATCACCAAACGACTGAGTGTCAACGCAGAATATTTCCATGTTTTACCAGGCAGTGTAGCTGATGATTTTGAAAATCCTTTGTCGGTGGGTGTGGATATAGAAACCGGAGGACATGTATTTCAGCTGCATTTTTCGAATGCCCAGCCAATGTTTGAGCGTGCCTTCCTCACCGAAACCAAAGGAAAATGGACAAACGGCGATATTTACTTTGGCTTCAATATAAGCAGGGTATTCACCATCAGAAAGCCATCGATGCCGGCTGAATAAGCGGCTTCCTGCCCATAAGGATGCTGCCCCGGTGGCATTGCAATAATTTGTACCTTTCGGCTCCATTGCGAACTGTAAGACTTTGCCTATGCAGGACGAAAAAAAACGACTTTCCAACGCGCTGGTCTTATCCTTTATTCTGATTTCACTGCCCTGGCTTGTAAAAGTTGCAGAACTCTCATTTTCAGTTTCTTTTGCCCGTTTCGGAATTCTTCCACTCAAAGTTGAAGGCCTACCCGGCATCCTGTTCTCTCCGCTCTTACATGGCGATCTGGCCCATCTGGGAGCCAATTCAGCTCCTTTGTTCCTGCTTGCAGCAGCCCTTTTTTACTATTACAGAAGGTATGCATGGCAAATGCTGGGGTTTGCCTGGCTGCTGACCGGTGTTTTTGTCTGGCTCTTTGCCCGGGGCAACAGCTATCACATCGGTGCCAGCGGCGTGGTGTATGCCCTGGCAACTTTCCACTTCGTGAGTGGTATCATCCGCCGCGAACCACGACTGATGGCTTTCAGCCTATTGGTGACCTTCCTTTACGGCAGCCTTGTGTGGGGAATCTTTCCCGAGTTCTTCCCTGAAAAGAACATTTCCTGGGAATCGCACCTCATGGGAATTGTAACCGGACTGATTCTCGCTTACGCTTTCAGAAACAACGGCCCTCAGGCAAAGAAATACGAATGGCCTGAAGATGACGACGATGAAACCGGGGATGAACTTCCCTGGAATCAACCCGAACAAACGGAAAAAGCCCCGGGAGGGAATGTCCCGGAAAACAACCCCTCAACCCGGAATACCATCCCTTAGTCCCTGATCGTGCATTCAGGATATTTTCCTGAAATAAAGCGTAAAAACTGCCGAAAGTAAAACCAGCAGTACCATCGTGGCGACAAAAAGCAACGGGATCATACCGGTTTTTGACTCCTCTCTCAGCGGTTTTCCGGAAAATTGCATCTTCTGATCTCCTTGAGAACTCTGCGAAACGGCATAGCGATCTTTGCTGAGAAAGTAATGATCGATGCTGTCGAACTGCTGCCGGGCCCCGAAAATCTTAACCAGATTGGCACGCATTACTTCCAGGTAGGAATCCAGCTTCAGGGCATCTGCGGTAGCGATAGCCTTCCTCAGGTACACTTCTGCACCGGTGAAATCGCCCTGCCGGATCAGTAGTTCGGCAACCGAATTCTGGGAGATGGCCATAGAGCGGCTGTCGTTCAGCTGCTGGCTCAGTTTCAGTGACTGATAATGATACCAGATAGATTGATCAAATTTTTCTTCAAGAGCATACATCTTCCCGAGGTTATCGAGGGTAGTGGCCATCCCGGCCAGGTCACCGAGGTCATCGCGGATAACCAGCGCCTGGTTAAAATGATCGACTGCTTTGTCATGATCACCGGCATGGCTGTATGCTACCCCGATATCGTTCAGGCAATACCCCAGGTTGTATTTATCCCCGCGGCCTTCGGCGAGATATCTTGCTTCAGCAAGGTAAAACAAGGCTGAATCCGACATCCGCCGGTCGTTGTACACCGATGCCAGGTTGATTCTCGAATCAATGATGCCGGAAGTATCATTCACCGATTGCGCCATCCGCAGCACCCGGGTGAACAGCGCAACTGCCTTCCGGTGCTCGCCCCGGTAAAGGCTGATGGTGCCCAGGTTGATCATGCCACTACAGGCTCCGGCTGTATCTCCCAGGCTGAGTTTAATCTGAACCGATTGTTCAAATGATGCTTTGGCTTCATCATAAAGGCCCGATTCCTGCTGAATCACCCCGAGGTTGTTCAGGCAGGCAGCAATGCCTTTTTTATCATGCAGTTCCTGATAAATTGACAGGGCGTATTCAAAATGACTCCGGGCTGTATCTACAGCACCCATCATGAAACAGATCACCCCGAGATACCGTTCCACCCTGGCAACCGAGGGCTTGTGACCGGCTTTCCGCGCCAATGCAAGTGCCTGTACAGCAATGTCTTCAGCCTTTGCCGGATCGGTGTTCTTATAAGCATCGGCCTTTAACACCCATGCCTCTACCGTGGGCAGTACCTGCGATGAAACCGGCAGGGCCAGCATCAGTATAAGAATCACCAATGCCGGAAACCTGAAGCTGCGTGTGTTCCGGTAACCAATTCCGGAAGCAGGTTTGTATTCCATGCTTTAAGGTATTTGATCCACAGATATATAGGGCCTGATTTTTTTAAAAAGGGCATCATAAATCAGGGGTATTTCCTTCAGCTCATCGGGCGAAGTATAGGCTCCCTTTCTGACCCTGCGGTCGACGATGGCCTTGGCTATATAATAATCGATGTAGGGATGTTTTCTCAGCTCATTCACAGACAAAACATTGATTTCAATTTTCCGGATAAGGTCCGCATCGGCAAATACGCCCTCCCTGATCTGCTGGTATCGGCTGCTGTCGATACCCGTAACCTCCCTCAATTGCTCAGGGTTTACAAATCCGCCGATTTTCTCACGGTATTTCAGAATGCGCCGGGCAGTGGCCGGGCCTATTCCGTAGGCCTTAACGAGTTCTGCCGAATCGGCACTGTTGAGCTCTACCTGATACTTCGGCAAGGGCTTACCTGACACCGGAGTGCGCGTATCCTTACCGGGATTGCTGTGCTCTGCAGGCATTGCAGCCTCTTCAATCTGAACAAACGGCCCGAGCAGGCGGTAAGTCTCATCCGACACAACAAAGAGTTTTTTCAGGTCTTCCTTAACCCTGAACCTGCCGCCTTTTTCGCGGTATTTTACAATGCCTTCAGCCTGCTTTTCAGAGAAACCCAGCTTTTGCCACCCTGCAGCATCCAGCGTATTCGGGTCAAACCTGAAGGGGGTGATTTTGCGGCGGGAAGCTTCTTTATCAGGATTGCTGAAATCAAATCCGCCGGCTGCCACCCGGGTGAAAGCCTCTTCCTGCTTTATAAAAAGGGATAGCTGTTCCTCAAAAGCCGGATCATCAATCACAACGGGCTCTCTGAGCTGTCGGTATACGGAGGGCAACAGAATCAGGCAAAGAATGAGCAGGAGAATCACCAGTATGGCAACCCTCTCAGATTTACCGTAAGAGAAATACTCATGCAGACGCTGATTCAACGCTTTCTATTGATTTATTTACCGGGTAATGTTACAATACCTTCCACAAAGTGGAATTATAAAACACTGTTATTGAATATTATAACTTAGATACTTAAAAAATACAAGGTAAGTCCGCTCAACATGAGGGTTACCGCACCACATCATCGTTTTCGGAGAATGAGTCAGGTTCCTGCTTAGGTTTGATGGTCAATACCTTATAGAAAAACCATCCGGTAAGTAAAGTCACAATAACTTCTACGGTTACCATCATTATGAGTGCCGGTGTATTCATCTTCTGATTCTCCCTTCTCTCCTTCGTTTGTTCCACGCGAAATAAACAAGCAATGAAATTAATAAAAATACGCTCAGTAACAGCAGTCGGGCCATATCGAGGTAGAACACCCGGTTGACAACGTTGCCTGTGTAAACAGCCTGCCCGGCCATCACAACATCATTTTCTTCCACAACCAACTGATGCTTAAGTGGTTCGTACTGATAAACCCTGCTTTTCAGCTGCCCTTTGCTGTCAACGGCTGAGGTTCTGATAAAATGCTTGCTTCCGGTCCGGTAAACCGAATCAACGACGCCGGAAGCTTCTGCATAAAATGAATTGGAAAACCAGTGGGTGTTGGGGCCCAGGCCTTTGTGCTGCAACTGTCCGATGATACTCTCGTTGTGCAGTTTCCAGCCCCTTAAACTGAGTTGTGACCAGTCGTCGTTCACCGGCCTGATCAGTGCACCGAAGAAAACCAGCAGCAGGGCAACCGGTGTGATGTATTTGATAACAAACCTGTAAAACAACGGCACTTTGATATCGGCTCCGCTCGTAATTTCGCGCCAGCCCTTTTTCATTCCGAAAATCCAGGCAAACAGGATGGACTCAAGCAGTGCGAAAACCACCAGGGAGATGGTACCGGCCCAGTAATCATATTCGTCGAACACCCCCTGCGAAAAGAAAAAGATGGTTGGCAGTCCGAGCAGCATCACAACAACGCCGAAAGCAACAGCCGATTTTTTACGAGTCCATTTGAACTCATCCATCATAAATCCCATGCCCGGGGTTCCCATTGCCAGGGAAGAGGTGATACCTGCAAAAAAGAGCAGGCCAAAGAAAGCGGTTCCGGCAACAGCAGAAAGGATTGGCCCCCATTGTTCAAACAGATAAGGCATGGTACGGAATCCCAGCCCCAGACCGCCAATGTTGGTAAGTTCTACCACTTTATCAATGCCAAGGTAGCCGATTGCGATGGGAATAATGATGGCACTTCCCAGCACAATCTCGACGAATTCGTTCATCCAGCCGGCCGACATGGCGTTAAGGGCTACATCGTCTTTCTTTTTCAGGTATGAAGCATAACATTGTATCGATCCCATACCCACACTCAGGGTAAAGAAAATCTGTCCGGCAGCTGCCAGCCATACTTTCGGATTGGCCAGGGATGAAAAATCGGGAGTCCACAGAAAATTAAGACCAACGGTGCCATCGTTAACGGCCCCGTTGTGCCCGGCTTTTAATGTGATTCCTTTAACAGCGAGAAAAATCCCGAATACAATGAGCAAAGGCACACCAATCTTGGCTACTTTTTCGATTCCCGAACTGATGCCACGGCTTAATATCCAGGTATTCAATGCGATGCATAAAACGAAGAAAACCAGGGCTTCATAGGGTATCCCTGTGGTGGAAGTGTTAACATCCAGGTAATTGGTGAAAAAGCCTGCCACAGCTCCCTGGCTCATTCCATCGAATGTTCCGATAACCGAATGAATGATATAGGACATAGTCCAACTCTCCATGTAGCAATAGTAGGCTGCAATTGCGATGTTGGAAAATATCCCGAAAACCCCGACATATTTCCATATCCACCGCTTATCCATGGTCTGCAGGATGAAGGGAGTGGAATGATGACGGTATTTCCCTCCGTAGCGGCCCGAAGACCATTCAATAAACAGTAAGGGAATCCCCATAACGAGGAACGAAACAAGGTAAGGTATGATAAAAGCCCCTCCGCCATTCTGAACAGCCTGTACCGGAAATCTGAGGAAATTACCGAAGCCGACAGCATTGCCTGCCATTGCCAGTACCAGACCTACCCTAGACCCCCAAGATTCAGTATTTGAAGCCATAAACCCCGGATTATATGATCAATTCTGTTAAGAAAATGCTGTTCCCATCGGTCAAAGCAGCTCAGGCAGAGGATTCAGCAGTTGTTAGTTTACCGGGAGGTTCCCGGAAGCAGCGGCTTTGAACAATGCAATAATAGAAAAAAAACTTTACTTAGTCACTGTTAAATTTATGCTGTTTGCTTTTCCCTTGAATCCAGGAGCCGGAATTCAGAATAACCAGAATAGAAGCTTCTGATAATATATTCACTTCTAATAACATAACTTTCAACCGACTACAATCTGTTAACTTACGATCCACAGTCAGGATCAGAAAATGCCCGATAGTATAACTACAAAAACCTTGCCCTTCGACAGGCCTGCCTTTATGCTAAAGCAGACCGTCACAGGGTAAGAATCCTTCAATCTTTGGACTTTTGAACATTTGAAAAATCAGAACATTGTATCAGGCCTTCTCTCCGCTGCTGCGCAGCAAAAGATTCCCGATCCGGCATTCGAGACAGCGGTAATTATCGCAATAATCTGTTTTTAAGGAGATCAGGGCCTGTGAATGAAATGCTGTTGGAATGCTGAGTCCGGCCTGTTCCCATTGCCGGGTGATCCTGTTCGACTCAGGCGGGAACTGTGAAAACAGGTTGAGGGCCCTGTTGCAGAGGTGATCCTGGCCTGTCTCCCTTCCATAGACGAACATAAACGGAAGTACGGCATTGATGATGATCAGGGTTGCGGAACTTTTACCCAGGTGCTTAACCTGTTTTCTGTTGGGCTTGTCAAACTGAAATTGAGTATCCCAGTATGGGGAAGCTGCAACATCAAAAAGGGCTGTCAGCTCCCCGGCGGTACTGCAGCTGAGCACCTCCGGCAAGGGCTTGCCCCTTCTGCTCAGGAAAGCTGCAAACTGGGCCAGCCTGATATGGGGAAAGTTTGCCGGCCGAAGCCTCATGAACTTCCACAAATGAGCGGCTATGGGCACCAGATCGTACTTCTTTCTGAGGAAACTGTACTCACTGAACAACTCCTGTGGCCAGGCATCAGCAAGCCCGTGGCCAAGCAATCCTGCCTGTCCGAATATCAGGGCTTCGCACTGCATAGGATTGCCGGCATGTTTTGCAAGAATGCGGTAAGGAAGCGACCGGGCAAGCATCTCGAAGGGCAACGCATTCAGGCTGAATCCGAAACTACGGGCAAGCATCATGTAAAAAGCCTCTTCCCAATCATTGCTGTTTACCTGCAGAAAGCCGGCAATCTGCCCTGAACGGGATTCAATCCGCTCGATGAGCATACGTTCAAGCCACAATTCTGTTTCGCTGCCCGCGACTTCCTTTACCTGATTGTGGCAGGGAACCCTGTTCCTCACCGCCATCAGTGTCCGGTATTTGTTGTAAACCCCCATGTCGATACAGTTTTTTATTTCTGCAACCGGCAGGTTGTTCAGGTGAACCGGCTGATCGTGCTGATACACCACATGCAGCACCACACTGTCGTAAACCGGATCGGTATGATGACCGTGCCTGGTCCAGTCAGAGGTATTAACATGAATCTCAACATTACCGGCCCATAGGGTGGAGCCGATGCGCAGACGGGCATCGCTGAAGTCAGGCCCGGCATGGTGGTTGTGAATGCCCGGCGAGAGCACCTCAACCGCTTCACCGTTAACAGTGAACAAAGGGGCTGTAAACAGCCTGTACTTCCAGATGTAATGAAGAAAATCTTCTTTCATAGGATACAATAGATATGTAAAACACTGACTAATAAATATTCAGATTTCAGAATATCAAATAATGCCAGGCTGAAGCCCCTTACCCTCTGAATCCTTAGGAATGCCTGTAGGTTGGAACCTTCTGCATGCGTATACAGACCAGCTCATGTGATAAAGAATCATTTTTCCTGTTACAGATAGCAAAACGGGCGCATATAGCTGGTTGTCATAAATTTAACTATTCAATCTCAGATTCAGTAATAGCAGCTATTGAATCCGGCTTTGTGTATTTGTTTCAACGTCAGTCCAAACGGATTTCACGGGAGTACCAGTAGTTTCTTATTCGGGCTATCCTGAAGAACCGGCTAAATCCTGTCATTTAATCTTTTTTTGCATAAAAATAGCAAATTTTGTCAGAGTTTCACCGGGAATGATTATATTTGAAAAAAAAAGGCAAATCCGCCGCGAAAGCGCCGTTTGAAGGTTAAGAACTTTAAATTATATTTGCCGGCCTATTTGATGTTTATGAGCAGTGCCGAAATCCTGATTACAGGTATTGAATACAAGATCCGTAAACTGATCGGCCTGAATGAAACATTAAAGGCAGAAAACAATCAATTGAAAACCGAGGCTGAAGGGCTGCGATCGGAAGTTGAACAACTCAGACTGAAAATCAATGAACTTCAGCAACAGCAAATAACACTTAAACTGGCGAAAACGCTTAACAAGGAAGAGAAAAAGACAGAAGTCAAACTGAAGATTAATGAGCTTGTGCGGGAAATTGACCATTGTATCGGTCTCCTGAATAAATAACGATCTGTAAAATACCTGATGGACGAATTATCAATCAATGTAGTGGTAGCTGACCGTACTTACAAACTGACCATTGAACGCAATGAGGAAGAAAGCGTAAGGGCGGCTGTCAAAGCCATTGATGAACAAATGAAAACCTATGCAACACATTTTCAATACAAAGACAAACTGGATTTGCTGGCAATGGTTGCGCTGCAGTTTTCAATAAATGCCATTAACCTTGAAAAACAGGTAAATTTTTCCGAAAAAGGATTACTTTTAAAACTCGGGGAGATAAACAGTTTGTTGGAAGCCTCTGCTTAGAGGAAGGAGTTCCGGATGAGTTCTTTGAAAAACATTTTACGATATTCCGCATTGATCATTAGTTTGTAAACTCAACATTTTCAACTTTGGGACAAAGCTCAAAGACGGACCTAGAACAGGCCTTAACCTGGCTCCGGCCAGGTCTCTCTCAGGAGGGCGTTGGACGTTCGAAGTCACTGGCAGTCCCATTCATGTAGTTTTGGGGTTTACCAAAACACCGGTCAATGCGGTTTTTTTTGTCCTTTCTTTTCCTCCATTCACTATATCTCAAACCAATCAATTCACAATGGAGACAATTCTGATCATAATTGCAGCCCTGGCCGGGCTTGTAGTCGGAGGGCTGGTAACCAGCACGCTACTCAGAAAGGCCGTCGAAAAAAAGAGTGAACACATCCTGAAAGACGCCGAAGAAAAAGGCGAAATGATCAAAAGGGATAAAATCCTTCAGGCCAAAGAAAAATTCATCCAGTTAAAAGCCGACCACGAAAACCAGTTACAGGAAAAAAACAAAGAACTGCTTAAAAACGAAAACCGCGTAAAACAAAAAGAAGCGACCGTTTCACAGAAATTTGAAGAACTTCAGCGCAAGCAGAAAGAAACCGCGATCATCAAAGACAACCTTACAGCTCAGCTTGAACTCCTGAACAAACGTCAGGCTGAACTTGACAAAGCCATCAAGCAACAGGTTGATAAACTGGAGGCCATTTCAGGCATGTCGGGCGAAGAGGCTAAAAACCAGCTGATTGAAACCCTGAAAGACGAAGCCAAAACCGAAGCCATGATCCACATCAAAGACATCGTGGAAGAGGCCAAGCTCACCGCCAACAACGAAGCCAAGAAAATCGTCATCGAAACCATTCAGCGAACCGCTGCCGAACACGCCATCGAAAACAGCGTTTCGGTGTTCAACATCGAAAGCGAAGAGATCAAAGGCCGCATCATCGGACGCGAAGGGCGCAACATACGCACCCTGGAGGCACTCACCGGCGTTGAAATCATCATCGACGATTCGCCCGAAGCCATCATCCTTTCAGGCTTTGATCCGGTTCGTCGCGAAATTGCCCGCCTGTCGCTGCATAAACTGGTTACCGACGGCCGCATTCACCCTGCCCGCATCGAAGAAGTGGTTGCCAAGGTGAAAAAACAGATCGAACAGGAAATTATCGAAACCGGGAAACGTACCACCATCGACCTGGGTATCCATGGACTGCATCCCGAACTGATCCGCATGATCGGTAAAATGAAGTACCGTTCCTCTTACGGACAAAACCTCCTGCAGCATTCCAAGGAAGTAGCCAACCTCTGCGCCACCATGGCCGCCGAACTCGGCCTCAGCCCTAAAAAAGCCAAACGCGCCGGGCTGCTGCACGACATCGGCAAGGTGCCCGACAACGAGCCGGAACTGCCACATGCCATCCTCGGTATGAAGATTGCCGAACGCTATAAAGAGCCGGCAGATATCTGCAACGCCATTGGTGCCCACCACGATGAAATCGAAATGGAAAGCCTGATCGCTCCCATTGTTCAGGTTTGCGACGCCATTTCGGGTGCCCGCCCCGGTGCCCGCCGCGAAGTGGTGGAAGCCTACATACAGCGCCTCAACCACCTCGAAGAGCTCGCCCTCTCCTATCCCGGCGTGGTGAAAACCTATGCCATTCAGGCCGGCCGCGAACTCAGGGTTATTGTAGGTGCTGACAAGGTATCTGACGACGATGCAAACAAAATCTCGTACGACCTTTCCAAGAAGATTCAGGATGAGATGACCTATCCGGGTCAGATCAAGATCACCGTGATCCGCGAAACCAGAGCCATCAGCTTCGCGAAATAGCAGAAACAGCACTACAAAAACAGCAGGGATACGGAAGTCGTTTCCCTGCTGTTTTTATCTGCAGCCATGCCCCCCTCCACCGGAATTGTATTGCAACCTCAGGTGAATGCACAACACATTCAACAATTTTATAAAATATTGCTCATCGCATTGTGCATTTTTCGAAAAACAGAGATTAACTCCGGAACAGCGCTTATACCGATAAGAGAATCCCAGCTTCCGGGTTTCCCGGATTGCGCTGTTAAGAAACTGTCAGAATTTCATTGGTCCAGGTGCATGAGCCCGTCCTTCAGGGCGGGCACCTTAAGCAATGAAATGAAAATTCCTACCTTTCCGATGCCAGCCTGCCCAACAGCAAGACATACAAAGCCTGTCTGCTTATGCAGATAAGCAGGCTTGTCTGCTTATGCAGACAGACAACCCTCCCCCTTACAACGCAATGAGTCCATCGATTTCAGCAGCCTTGCGGTAACGTTCAATGATTTCGGAAGGGTTCAGCATCAGTTCCTTCACGGTAACCGAAATATACTTTCCACCGGAAGAAGGGCGGGTAAAAAGTCTTGATTCCTCCCCGAAGAGGAACCTCAGCTGTGCATAGCCCTGGTTGCTGCCGGGGATGATAAATTTGAACATGTAAACTGCCGGCCAGGTGGTATGCTGTGAGAGCTGATCTTCAAGCCTCTTCAGAAATTGTTCGTCGATCGCCATGAATGCCTTTTTATGTGTAAAGGAGTGAAAAGCCTTTTTGTTTATCCGGGCAGACCGATTTTCCTTTTCAATCCGCTCAATTTGGGTTTATTTTGCATGGACAATCTTCTGGCCTCAACTATCCGCTTATGAACCCACAGATCAATGAAACAGCAGAATTTCTCCGCCGCAAAGGTATGTTGAATCCCGATACGGGCATCGTACTCGGCACCGGCCTGGGCGAACTGGCTCAACGCATCAGACCGGAGGTGGTGTTAAACTACGAAGACATTCCCGGCTTCCCGGTTTCTACCGTGGAGACCCACCACGGGAAGCTGATTTACGGGGACCTCTGCGGGCACAGGGTGCTGGCTATGCAGGGCAGGTTTCATTATTACGAAGGCTATTCCATGGAGCGGATTGCTTTCCCCGTCAGGGTGATGAAGCAGCTTGGGATACAGCAGTTAATGCTGTCAAACGCGGCCGGGGGCATCAATCCGGATTTTGGTAAAGGCAGTCTGATGCTGATCACCGACCACATCAACCTGCTGGGCAGCAACCCGTTGCTGGGTCCCAACGACGAGGACCTTGGCGTACGGTTTCCCGACATGAGCCAGGCATTCCACCCCGGACTGCTCACAAGGATGCGGCAGGTTGCTGCGGAAAGCCACCTGAGGCTGTGCGAAGGCGTCTATGCTGCAGTGCCCGGGCCCAACCTCGAAACAGCCGCTGAATACCGCTACCTCCGCATCATCGGGGCCGATGTGGTGGGCATGTCAACCGTGCCGGAGGTGATTACGGCCAACCACCTGAAACTGCCCTGCGTGGCAGTGAGTGTGATCACCGACGAATGCGACCCCGACAACCTGAAACCGGTAAAACTGTCTGACATTCTGGAGACTGCTGCACTGGCCGAGAAATCGCTCACCCGATTGTTTGAGGCCTATTTAATGGGGGAACCTAAGTAAATTACAGTAAATAGCAATGACTAAATAAATGACTAAATGGTAAAAAACTTTTCTTATATTTGGAATCACTGTTGTCCGGTAAAATTATGAGATTACCTTCGGTGAGCCTGTCTGTCTGACGCAGTCAGGCAGGCTCCCTTCGGTCGGTTCTTCGCTAACACCTGTCTGCCTGTGCAAACTGGCAGGCCTGCTTGTTTGCTTGAGCAACAAGCAGACAAGCTCAGAATGAAAATGTTATACATGGTTTCTATAAGAAAGGGGGCTTGGTGGCGGCGAAGAACCTCATTGATCAATTATATAGTTAACCGGACTATAGTGATTTGGAATGTATTTGTTAAAAATTTATGTGAGTCAAATCTCAAACAGAGTTACACTATTATTAAGTAAACGATGCATTAACAAAAAATGCATGGAATTCCGGACCGCTTTATTTTAAAGTTCCCTGATGATTGTTCTAATTATTAAAAAGGTTGTAAATCAAAACCACAGAATTTAACCCATAATTATGAAAGCAAATTTACTTACAATAATGTTAATTTCCTCTATCTTCTGCAATGCGCAGATATGGGAGAAAATTATAGGTATTCAGGGCAGACAGGAAGTATTTTGCCACTTAGCAGAGTCATATGACCGGGGCTTCCTGATTTTAGGAAGACTGAATGATTATCCTGATTCAAGATCCTGGATTGTAAAAACTGATATAAATGGGAATATTCTTTATGATTTCATTTTAGGGTCTGGCACAGGTTCAAATCAACGTACCATCCCGGAATATATTCTTTCGACTCAAGATGGTGGATTTATATTATGTGGAAGTTTTACCAACACCGGTAGTACAGATATAGGAATAATGAAATTTGATCCTTGTGGAAACCTTGAATGGTGCCTGCATTTTTCTAATCCGGATATCGCTTGGGGCAAAAAAATAATTCAGACCGCAGACGGAGGATATACAATGCTCGCGCATGGGTTTGAGAGGTATCCAAATTATGAGAAAACGGATATCAGTCTGTTCAGATTTGATTCCTTTGGCAATATTAAATGGATTCAGCCTTATGCGGAAAATTCCATTCACCCCTTAATCTATGATAACAGTGGTTATGATCTTATATCAGATTCACGGAACAATTATTATATTTCCGGCATGTGCGGATGGATAGACACTTTAAGCGGTGGTGTTATCTCTAAGGGAATGATGATAGGAATTGACAGTACAAGAAATGAAAAATGGGTAATTGTGTTAAACGATCAGCAATATCTTGGAATGGTTTCAATTCGCTCAGTATTACAAAAAAATACTGGACTATTATATCTGGGATCTGGATTCACGAATGGGAATACAACACCTGCTCTGCTGGTTGCTGACACCACAGGAGTAATTCTTTATGATAGTATTGTGATAATTCCTGAAATGGATGGAAAAGTTGCGAATGGCTATTTGGCATATATGACATTTCTGGAAAATGATAGATTATTCGCCATGACAAGTATGACAGATGATATCTGGGGACTCAACGGGTGTCTTGCCGTTCATGAACTTGATACCTTAGGGGGTTGGAAAAAGTCATTTCTAAAACCTGAAGCCAAATGGCCAAGCGCATTTATTAAAACTTCAGATAATAAGTTTTTAATTGGGGGAACTACCCAAAATTATCAGGACATTATAATGACAAAGCTCATAGATTCTTTAGTTTATGATAAATTATATCCATTCAATCTTAATTACGATTACCTCTGCCCCGATCCCATTGTTTCAAAAACCATTGATCTGAGCGATTGCGATGTAATTGTAAATGTGGAGGATATTCCCACCCGCAATGAATATGAGGCCCGCATCAGCCTGATCCCCATCACCCCCGCGCCCAACCCGGCAAAGGATTATGTGCGCTTTTTGCTTGAAAATACAGAGTACCATAAGAATATACGGGTAATCTGCTACGATATTTTCGGCCGGCAACTGGCCGAACTGCCGGTAAACTCAGGCGTAAACGAAACCGGGCTCAGCATTTCAGGCTGGCGGCCGGGGCTGTATATGGCGGTGGTGTATTCGGGCAATAAACAGATGGGCAAGGCGAGGTTTGTGGTGGAGTGAGCGCTTTTGATGTGCCAGCGTAACTCACGCAAAGACGCAAGGACGCAAAGAGGATTTGAAGTTCTGGCGTTAAAAAGGCTGTTTTGATGTTCTGGCGTGTTTCACGCCTGTCTGCCTGTGCGAACAGGCAGGCAAAGACGCCAGGACACAAAGATATTTTGATGTTCTGATGCGTTTCACGCAAAGACGCAAAGACTATACAATAATTTATCAATCAATTTCTTATCACTTTAAGGCAGATCTCTCAAAGCAAGAATTATTTTAAAAAAATTCTTTGCGTCTTCGCGTCTTTGCGTGATTCTTTAACCTCTTTGTTATGAAAAAAGTACTCATACTCCTATTCTTTATCGCGCTGTGCGGCTACTCACATGCCCAGCAACCCATTGATTCGCTCTATCTGTGGGTGAACTTTCAGGAAGAATCTATCACAATTGATATCCCTGATGATTATTTCAATCACCGCACCATAGTTCCGCAATTACCCCGCTTCGTTGCCCTGCGCAAGCTCAATCTGCTGGTGCCGCCTTTACCACAAAATGACATGCTGTTGCAATCCTTCGGGAACTACCTGACCGCAGCCACCGCTCCTGCAGACAACAATGAGCGTTTGGACTGGCTGAGGGTGTTGGTGCTGTATATGTATTTCTATCAGAACGATCTGACGCAACTGCCCCCGGAAGTTTTGGAAACATTGGAGAACTGGCAGACGGCACCGGAAGCTGATGTTATCCGGAAGGAAGCGGAAATGGTTAGAAAGTGGGCAGAGATGGAGATAAAGTAAGAAGACAGAGGTCAGAATTAAGACATAAGGTGAATCTGATTTTGGATATTAAAAACCTGACTACTTTATAGCAGACTGCAAGCCCCCTCCCCTGGCCAGTAAACCAGCAGCCTGTTTGGAAATTGGACATTGGACATTGGATATTAGAAATTCACCTCAGTGCATCCTCACCCTTTTGAGCAGGTAGGGCAGCAACACCTGTTGGTATCCCAGGTTGATATCGGCTTCCACAAGGTCGATGTGGTAACCGGCGCAACGGACGGCAAGTGCTGACTTAAACGCCTGCATGCGTTCGCGGTAACCGGCCCTCACCTCGTGAGGCTTTACCTTCAGTTCTTCGCCCGACTCCATATCGACAAAACGCAGGGGCTTGTTATCATAGGCAAAATCCACTTCCTTCTGTTTATCATAAACATGAAACAGAATGACTTCGTGCTTGTTGTGCCTCAGGTGCTGCAGGGCCGGGAACAACTCTTCCTGTGCGGCACTGCTGTCGAGCATATCGCTGAAAATCACCACCAGCGAACGCTTGTGAATGTTGTCGGCAATCTGGTGAAGGGCAGCCGCAGCCGAAGTGGTTTTCCCCCTTACATCGGAGGGTGGATTGAGCAACTGCTCAAGATGGTTGTAGAGCATTCTCAGGTGCACCGCATTGCTGTGGGCTTCGGTATGGAGGCTTACCTCGCTGTCGAAAACGCTGAGCCCTGCGGCATCGCGCTGTTTACGCAGCAGAAACATCACCGCAGCGGCCGAATACACCGAAAACGCCATCTTGTTGGCGGCTTCGGGCGTGGCCGAATCCTTCATCGGGAAGAACATCGATGAACTGCCGTCGATCACAATCTGACAGCGCAGGTTGGTCTCTTCCTCATAGCGTTTGACAAACATCTTGTCGGTGCGGCCAAACAGCTTCCAGTCGATGTGCTTTACCGATTCGCCCTGGTTGTAGAGCCGGTGTTCGGCAAACTCGACCGAGAAACCGTGAAACGGACTTTTGTGCAGTCCGGTAATGAAACCCTCCACCACCTGACGGGCAAGGATCTCCAGCGGGCTGAAATCATCGAAACGGGCCTGATCTATCGAAATGGGCACTTTGCCTGGAATTTTGCTGTGAAAAAAAAGGGGGGCCGCTGCAATCAGGAGCCCCCCGGGGTTATCCTTCTGATTTACAGTAGTTTTTCGAGTTTACCCACCAGTACCGATTTCGGAACCGCACCCACCTGTTTGTCGGCGATTTCGCCGTTCTTGAAAAACAGAATGGTTGGAATATTCCGGATACCGTATTTTGTTGAGATGCCGGGATTGCTGTCAACATCGAGTTTCCCGACGACAGCGCGGCCTTCGTATTCGCGGGCGATCTCTTCAACCAGCGGGCCTACCATGCGGCAGGGTCCGCACCATTCAGCCCAGAGGTCAACAATAGCGGGTTTGTCGGTTTTAAGTACAAGTTCTTCAAAATTAGCATCGGTTAATTCAAGTGCCATGACTGTATGTGTTAAGTTCAACTATTTGGTGATCGGGTTCAAAATTAACGAATATTTCTTCAGTCTCTCCAGCTTTGCAGGTTCCTGTGCATCTTTTATGAAAAAAGATTGACGCCGGCATCTTTTTCCCTCAAAGTCACTGAAAATCAAAAGTTCACATCAATAAACCGATAATCACACGGAATATTTTTACCGAACTCCGCTGTGTTGCGATCAGGTTAATGTATTTCTTCCCCTTATCAGGCCGGCCTGGCAGCGAACCATCTGTCCTATGCGCTTTATCGCTGAATCACTGCCATTGATTTCATTACAATTTTTCAAGATAGAGATTCACAAAGCCTCCCGGGATGTTCTAAGAAAGGGCGATGTTGATTTCCGGAAGCAGCCTTACTTTCTCGAGGAATCGTCGGGGCTCTGTTCTGTGCCGCGATTGGAGCTTCACATTCAGGCGCGCAGCTTCATCGTGCAGATCAATCACAAGCCGGCAATTGCCTTTGTTTTCCTGAACGGCTTCCCTGAGCTTCCCGATCAGGTCGTTGCTCACACTGTAGGAACTCATGCTGAGGGTAATGCGGCTGGTCATCTTCTCCAGAGCCTCGGAGAGCAAACTCATGGTGGCAATCTTAAACTCGTACTGATCGGAATCGCGGAAGCGCTTCTGTACCGTTCCGGAAATCATCAGGGCCATCCCCTCTTCCAGCATGTGTTTGTGCCTGAGGTAGTCTTCCGAAAACATGTTCAGTTGCACACTATCGTTCCAGTCTTCAAGGGTGAAGGACCCGAAGGGCTTATTCTGCTTCGACACCCGGTGGCTGGCGGCGGTGATAATCCCGGCCAGGGTGAGCTTCTGACCCACGATGCTGCTCAGGTTCTCTTCGCGGATATCGGCAACCTGATTCCTGCAAAAGGCTTCTATTTCGTATTTATAGTCATCGAGCGGGTGACCCGACATGTAGAAACCCGTGACTTCCTTTTCGTTTTTCAGTTGTTCGAGGTTGGTCCAGGGTTCGCAGACGGGCATCTTTATCTCGGGCATCTCAGCATCGGAATCCCCACCGAAAAGGCTGGCCTGAAGTCCCGACTTCTGCGCCTGATGGTCAGCAGCATGTTTGAGCACTTTCTCGAGAAACGAAAGTCCATCAGCGTTGTCTTTGTAGAAAAACTGAGCCCGGTGGGTTCCTTCAAAGGTATCGAAGGCACCGGCCATGGCCAGGGCTTCGAGGTTCCGCCGGTTTACAGTACGCAGGTTTACCCTTCGCGTAAGGTCGAAAATACTGAGGAAGGGGCCATTGGCTTTGCGTTCTTCGATGAGGGCACTCACGGCATTCTCCCCAACGCCCTTTACGGCTCCCATCCCAAAACGGATCTCACCACGCTTGTTCACAGCAAAGTCGTAGGCCGATTCATTTACATCAGGACTCAGAACAGGGATGCCCATGCGACGGGTTTCATCAATGAAAAAGGTAATTTTCTTGATGTCGCTCAGGTTGTGGGTAAGCACCGAGGCCATGTATTCGGGCGGGTAATTGGCTTTGAGCCAGGCGGTCTGGAAAGCCACAAACGCGTAGCAGGTTGAGTGCGACTTGTTGAAGGCATACTGTGCAAATGCCTGCCAGTCGGTCCATATTTTCTCACAGATTTTTAGGTCGAGCTTGTTGGCGGCACAGCCCTCCATAAACTTACTCTTCTTCTCCTCCAGGGTCTTCAGGTCCTTTTTCCCCATGGCCTTACGCAGGGTATCGGCATCGCCCTTGGTGAAGTTGGCCAGCTTCTGCGAAAGCAGCATCACCTGTTCCTGGTACACGGTAATGCCGTATGTTTCCTCGAGGTACTCCTGCATCTCGGGTACATCGTAGGTAACCGGCTCGCGGCCAAACTTACGCGCGATGAAGTTGGGGATGTACTCCATGGGACCCGGACGGTAGAGGGCATTCATGGCAATGAGGTCTTCAAACTTATCGGGTTTCAGCTCGCGCAGGTACTTCTGCATGTTGGCCGACTCAAACTGGAAGGTTCCGTTGGTTTCACCACGCTGATAAAGCTCGAAGGTCTTTTTGTCGTCGAGGGGTACTTCGTCGATCTCAATCTTCACCCCGTGATTCTCCTCTATCATCCTGAGGGCATCGCGGATGATGGTGAGGGTTTTAAGGCCCAGGAAGTCCATCTTGATTACGCCTGCATTTTCAATCTCCTTGCCCTCAAACTGGGTAATCAGCAGATCGGTTTCTTTCGAAGTGTGCACGGGGATGATCTCTGTAAGATCGGAGGGCGCGATGATGATTCCGGCGGCGTGGATGCCGGTGCTGCGCACCGAGCCTTCCAGGGCAATGGCTTCTTTGAGCACCGCAGCCTGAGGCCCTGAGCTTTTGGCAATTTCACGCAGTTTCTTTACATCCTCGATGTCTTCGGTGGTAAGCTGTTCCTTGTCTTTGAGCCCCTTTTCCCCGTCGATGGGGGCCAGCATCACCCGTTTGAGCTCGATGCCGGGTTTATCGGGAACCAGTTTGGCGAGGGTATTGGCTTCGTTGAGGGGCAGATCGAGCACACGGGCCACATCCTTGATGGAGCTTTTGGCTGCCATGGTGCCGTAGGTCACAATCTGGGCAACCTGATTGCGCCCATATTTATCTACCACATAATCAATTACTTTCTGTCGCCCCTCATCGTCGAAATCGGTATCGATATCGGGCATACTCTTGCGGTCGGGGTTCAGGAACCGCTCAAACAGCAGCCCGTATTTCATCGGGTCGATCTTGGTGATGCCGATGCAGTAAGCCACCACCGAGCCGGCGGCAGAGCCCCTGCCCGGGCCGATAAAGACCCCCAGGTCGCGACCTGCCTTGATAAAATCGCCCACAATCAGAAAATAACCGGTAAAACCCATGTTGCGGATGGTGCCCAGCTCAAAAGAGAGCCGCTCTTCAAGCTGCGGGCTGATGTCACCATAAAGCCGTTTTGCCCCCAGGTAAGTGAGGTCGCGCAGGTAATCAAACTGGTCGGTGTAGCCCTGCGGAAGCGCGAAATGCGGCAGCATGATGTCCTTCTTCAGGTTGAGCAGCTCAACCTTTCCGGCAATTTCGTTGGTATTGTCGATAGATTCAGGCAGATCGGAGAAGAGGCTCTCCATCTCAGCCGTGGTTTTGAAATAAAACTGATCGTTGTAGAAGGCAAAGCGCTTGCCTTTTACCGAGGATTCCTCGTCGTTGTAGTCCTTCGATGAGGGCGTGCTCTGCTTTTCACCGGTATTCACACACAGCAGGATGTCGTGGGCATTGTAGAAATCCTGCTCTACATAATGGGTATCGTTGGTCGCAATGATTTTCACATTGTACTTGCGGGCAAAACGCACCAGCACCTCGTTCACCTTGTCCTGATCGGCGATGCCATGGCGCTGTAATTCAACATAATAATCTTCACCGAAAAGATCGAGCCACCATTTAAACAGCTTTTCAGCTTCCTCTTCACCCTTGTTCATGATGGCCCGGGGAACCTCAGCAGCCAGACAGCAGGTGGTGGCGATCAGCCCTTCGTGGTACTGGAGAATCAACTCTTTGTCGATACGCGGATACTTGCTGTACAGCCCTTCCATGTAGCCCAGTGAACAGAGCTTCACGATGTTGTTGTAGCCGGTGATGTTTTTGGCCAGCAAAAGCTGATGATAGCGGTAGTCCTTCTGCTCGCGGGTAAACTGCTTTTTATGACGGTCTTCAACCAGGTAAAACTCACAACCGACAATTGGTTTGATTACCGGTGGTTCGCCTTTTTTGTTGTACTTCTCGGCTTCGGCAACAAACTTGAAAACCCCGTACATGTTGCCATGATCGGTGAGGGCAATGGCAGGCATGTTGTCACTGACGGCCTTTTTATACATCTGGCTGATTTCAGCAGCCCCGTCGAGGATGGAATATTTTGAATGTACGTGTAAGTGTGTGAATCTGCTCATTTTTTCTTCAGAAACCGCGCAAAACGGTTGATTTTATCTCCCCTTGCTGCCTCAGTTTACTGTTACAGGCTGATTATCACCGGTTGATGAACTATGCGGGAATGGTAACTATTGAGGGTAAAAATAGTTTAAAAACCTGCCCCTTGCCGGCGATGTTGATAAGTTTTGAAAAGAGCCTCAGCCGCATTACCATACAGTCCATGTCACCTGAGTACCAGTACATGGATATAATCACCCGGATGAACCGGACCGGCGAACCCCGGAACCGAAAATAGTGTAATTTTGCGGCTGGTTACAGCTCATCTGCCATTCCAACTACCTTCCGTGAAAAAAAAGATCCCGCTGAAAAAAATCCTGCTGATCCTGGCAGGAATTGTGGTTCTTACGCTGCTGGCCCTGTTTGCCCTGCGCAACACCCTGCTCAACCGTGTGGCTGCCAGTAAAACGAAGGCCCTGAGTGAAAGGCTCGGAGCCAGGATTACCTATGCAGATATCGGGTTTGATGGTTTATGGACCGTGCGTGTTGATGGTTTCAGCGTTGTTCCGCCCGACAACGATACGCTGATGCAGGTTGAGAAAGTAACCATTGCCATCAGGCCGCTTTCGCTGTTGCGGCTGAGGCTGAGGTTCGGCGATGTCAGTGTGGGTAAACCCCTGATCAGCCTGCACCGCACGGGAACAAAAAGCAATTACCTTTTTCTGCTCGACAAACGGAAAACTGAAAACACCGACAGCACCCGCTCCGGGCAGGGTGCGACCGATTATGCCGCCAGGGTTTCAGGCCTCTTCAGGGCATTTTTCGGATATACCCCCTCATCAGTTGAAATTCCTGATTTTACAGTGGCAGCCCGGATCAACAACCACCACTTCTCGTTCAGTTTCCCGGAACTCAGGATCAGGGAGAATTACTTCAAAACCCTGGCAACCGTTACCGACGACAGCCTGAGTACCCGCTGGCAGATTGCCGGCATTCTCAACCCTGCCAGTCAGGAAGCAGCAATTTCCGTCAAAAAAACCGACAGCCTGCCTGTTCAGATACCCTATATCCATGCCCGATGGAAGACCCTGATCGCTTTCGACTCCATCAGTATGCGGGTGAACTTCAGGCGGCCCGATGACTCTACCGCCAGCATCGACGGGAACGCGGTCATCCATTGTGCGCGGCTTAACAATCCCCGGATTTCGCCCGATGATGTTACACTGGAGCAGAGCAAGGTGATTTACTGCCTGAATTTCGGCCAACGCAGCATTGAGCTCGACAGCTCCAGCATTTTTTCTTTCAACAGGGTAGCATTTCATCCGTACATCCGTTATGATGCAGCACCGGAAAAGAAACTCACCATCAGGGTAAATGAACCGGAATTCGGAGCGCAGGACTTTTTCAGTTCCCTGCCTAACGGACTTTTCCCAAATCTGGAGGGCATCAGGGTTAAAGGTTCCCTTGGGTTTCATCTGAATTTCGAATACGCTGTTAATCAGCCTGATTCGCTTATTTTCGACGCTGATCTCAAGTCAAAAGGGTTCTCGGTGCAACAGTTTGGAAAAACCAATTTTACATTTATCAATGAACCATTCCTGTATACCGCTTATGAGAAAGGCCAGGCGGTGAGGCAGTTTATGGTCGGGCCCGAAAACCCCGATTTCAGAACCATCGACCGGATCCCTGCAAGCCTGAAAAATGCCATCATGACCTCAGAAGACGGCGCCTTTTATTACCACAACGGCTTTATCCCCGAAGCCCTGCGGGCAAGCATCATCACCAACATCAAACAAAAGCGATTTGCAAGGGGTGGAAGCACTATAAGCATGCAACTGGTTAAAAATGTGTTTCTTACCCGCAACAAAATCATCACCCGAAAGCTGGAGGAGATGCTGATCACCTGGCTGATTGAGTCGCAGCGTCTGGTGAGCAAAGACCGCATGTTTGAGGTGTACCTCAACATCATTGAAACCGGGCCTATGGTTTACGGGGTGAATGAAGCGGCGCGGTTCTACTTCAGCAAAGATGTATCGAAACTTACCCTGGCCGAGAGCATTTACCTGGCCAGTATTGTGCCGAAACCCAAATGGTTCAGGTATTCTTTCGATGAAAACGGTAACCTTCGCAAACATCTGCAGTCTTATTATGAACTGGTATCGGGTAAAATGCTCCGCAAAGAGTGGATTACACAGGACGATTACGACAACCTGCTTCCGCAGATTGAGCTGAAAGGCCCTGCCCGCGACATGGTGCTTCCGGTCGACTCCATTCCCGCTGAGGAAGAGGCAGATCCGGATTTTATCTGAAAACCACTGAAAATAAAAGTATAAACTATGTCTGTTTTAAGGGTACTTCTGGCAATTATCTTTCCGCCGCTGGCCGTGCTGGATCAGGGCTGCGGATCGGTGCTGATCGTTTTTCTGCTGACACTGGCGGGCTGGATACCGGGGGTGATTGCCGCGCTGATTATCCTGAACAGGCGGTAACACAGTTTGAATGTTACTGTATTGATAAAAACGAATTGCCCAGCTTAGAATGTAACATAATGAATGCCAGTCTAATGACTTTAGATTGTTGGCCCTGGCAAACAAGCAGGTAAGTCTTTCGACGCAGAAGTACAGCATTGGCCAACGACATACACACTGAATTATCTTACATATCCCCAGCGAAGCATATTTTTGACAATATCCCTTTGTTATTTCACAGAATATTCGTTTCTTTGCACCCCTGTTTAAAAAATTATTTTTCAACTACTTAAATTCAGATTTTATGCCAACAAAAATGAGATTACAAAGGTTTGGTAAAAAGGGCAGACCTTTCTACCACATTGTAATTGCGGACGGTCGTGCACCCCGGGATGGAAGATTCATCGAAAAGATTGGCACGTACAACCCGGTTGCAAAGCCGGCCATTATTGACCTCGACTTCAACAAAGCCCTTGACTGGTTTGTTAAAGGAGCAGATCCTACCCCAACCGTTAAGACCATTCTTTCCGACAAGGGTATTCTTTACTACAACCACCTGCTGAAGGGAGTTGCCAAGGGTGCTTTCTCTAAGGAAGTTGCAGATGTTCGTTTTGAAGAGTGGAAAGCATCGAAAGAGGCCAAAGCAAACAGCTCACTTAAATCGGAAGAGCTGACTGAAAAAGAAGCCAGGAAAAAACGCCTCGAAGCTGAAGCGAAGGTGAACGAAGCCCGCGCTGCTGAAATAGCCAAAAAACGTCAGAAAGAAGTAGAAGCTGCCAGGGCTGCAGAAGCCGGAGAAGAAGTTGCTGACGAAGCACCGGAAACCGAAACTTCAGAAGAAGCTGCACCCGCTGAAGAAAACAGCGCTGAATAATACATCCGGAACATCAGGAGATAGATGGAAGGCTATTTCTACCTTGGCAAAATAAACAGACTTTTTGCTTCCAAAGGAGCCCTTCAGGTTTATCTCGACACCGACAACCCGGAAAATTACCTTGAAACGGAATCAGTTTTTGTTCGCATGAACAATCAGCTGATTCCGTTTTTTATTGATTCCCTTGAACTGAGGCACAACAACAACGCCGTAGTAAAATTCACGGATATTGACGATGTTGAAATGGCCTCTCTCCTGCTTGGCTGCGAAATGTACCTGCCCGAAACCAGCCTTCCTCCCCTCACGGGCAACAGATTTTATTACCACGAAATAAAGGGCTTTTCGGTCATCGACAAGGGTTTTGGTCCGGCCGGCACAGTGGATGAGGTGCTTGAATATCCACACCAGGCAGTGCTCAGGGTGATGCTCAACCAGAAAGAGATTCTGATCCCGGTGAACGACGAAACCATCCTTGATGTTGACCGCTCGCAGCGGATTGTTCACACCAATGCCCCCGAAGGGCTGATTGAACTCTATCTGGAGTAGCACATTACCCGATATTAATTTTTAAAATTTTCCCGTATTTGTATGCGGACCGGCCCGGTTTTATTATATTTGAATGAATTATATATTACGATAAGGCCATGAGTAAAAAATTATTCCAATCCGTTATCCTAACCTTAATGATTACCTCATCAGCTGTTTATTCACAACAGCCCTGGAGCAGAGTTTCGCCCTTACCGCAGGAAAACACCATCAACGAAATCACCGCTATACCGGGGTCTAACCGGCTGATGGCGGTTTGTGAAGGCTCAACCATCATGACATCAGACGATGTTGGTGAATCCTGGACGTTGATGTTGAATCCGGCTGGAAGGGACAATCGATATATTTGCAAAGGGATTCATTTTATCAGTGAAACAACAGGCTTCATCAATGGTGGAAAAGAAACCATTCTTAAAACAACAGACGGTGGTCTCAACTGGAATCTTCAATACACCGGCAATACGAGCTACACATGGCAATGCATCAATGATATAGTTTTTCGTACTGGTATTCATGGTTTTGCCGTTGGTGATCATGGAAAACTGCTTGAAACCACCGATGCCGGTGAAAGCTGGCAGGCTATAGAAAGCGGGGTACAGGAAAATCTCAGGCAGATTGTGTTCGCCGACAGTCTTACCGGGTTTATCTTTCAAGAGAACATCAACTGCCTCAAAACAACGGATGGCGGGCTGTCGTGGAATTCAGAACCCCTGGCGGGCAATATTCCGGATGGAACTTTTTATGACTGTCTTTTTACAAGTCCATTGACCGGCTTCATTTTTATCAATGAATATTCCCCAACCGAATCAACAGGCTACATATACCGTACAAACGATGCCGGTGCAAACTGGGATCTGGTTTACCAGGATGGTTCAGCCTACAGTGGAAAATTCGCATTCTTCAATGAACAGCAGGGTATGATTGCCTGCATGACAGCGGACTATCAGACAAAAATACTGTTAACCGATGATGCTGGTCTTACCTGGAACTTGAAAGAACAACCCTGGCTTCCATGGTATTCAACCAATGCCCTGATCTGTCCTGTTGGAGAAACAGCCATAGCTGCAGGCTTTGATGGAAAGATTTTCAAATCCACAGATGGCGGAGAGGTCTGGCAGCAAAAGCAAAATAAACTGATTCCCGGAAACATATACGATATGCAATTTCTGAACCAGGAAAATGGCTATGCTTTGGTTGAAATGGGAAGCTTCGGGGTTACCGGAGTAGGGATTGAACGAACTACAGACGGCGGAGATAGTTGGGAATACATATATGAATACTATATGGGTAATTTTGTAAACTTCTTCTTTTTGAGCCCTGATACGGGATTCATAGCAACTTTAGATTTCAATACCGAAGTTACGTTTCTGAGAACAACCGATGGAGGGGAAAACTGGGAAGAATACAATACCGGGTTCGAATTAAATCCACTCGATATCAGATTCTTTGATCAGGACAACGGATTAATCTGCGGGCAATACCAGGTAATACGCACAAGCGATGGTGGCATAACCTGGACGGATGTGACACCAGAAAATACAAGCTGGAGTGAATACAATAAAATTGCCTACCGATCCCTTCATGAAGTTTATATAGCAGGTTGTGGTGAATATCCGGAGACAATAATCAGCAAATCAATTGATGGGGGGCTAACCTGGCAATCCTCTGCCATCGGTGGATACGGAGTGGCCACAGGAATAGCCATACCGGATGAAAATACGCTCATAGTCATGACCGGAGACTTCATCCTGAAATCAATTGATGACGGACTCAACTGGTATCAGACAGAAATTCTGACTGATACAGATTTCGTTCTTTACTCAATTCTGTTTACGTCACCTCTCATTGGTTATGCAACTTGTTTCGGCGAATATTATAGCGCATTGAAAACCACCGATGGAGGAGAGACCTGGTTTCCGCTTGTCACAAACGAATCCTCTGCCTTGTATGGGGCATGGTTTTTCGATGATGAAAACGGAATAATGTTTGGAGATAAAGGCATCATCATTGAAACCTCAACCGGCGGTGTTACCGGAACCCACAATCCCCAACCTGGAATGGCAGAAAATACATTTCTGGCATCACCCAACCCCTTTGCTGACGAAATCACCCTGAGGCAGGTTCCCGGAAAAACGGTTGTTTATCCTGTACAGTTTGAACTAACGGATGCCACCGGCAGGATCATCCTGAAAAAGAGAACGGAAAGCAGCAATACCGGTATCACAATCCCGGGCAGCGGACTAAAACCCGGCCTATACATTTGCCGGATCCAATCCGGTAATGGCACCCTTGAAACACTGAAACTGATCAAATTAAACTGATTTCTGTCTGAGCGATTCCAGCGCGTATCCCAGTCTCCCATGGTTGCGCGCTTATAGCGCATGCCCCCTGCTTAACCCAAATGTTTGCCCACAGTGTTTGCGCGTGCTCCCTAACCGTATGCGCGCGCTTGCAGCGCGTGCTGCGGACTACAGATGATTTGCTTGCTTGAAGTGTGCACAAACTGAGGAATATGTATTGCTTTTTCAAATTGAAGCCCGGGGCACGCGCTGCAAGCGCGCGCTAGCCGGGATAACAGACTTTGATGCCTGTCGACAATCAATTTAAAATGATGCATAAGCTGATTTCCTACCTTTGCACCATGCCCTTCCGCTTCAAACAGTTTGTTGTTGATGATTCCGCCTGCCCCATGAAAGTTGGTACCGACTCGGTATTGCTCGGGGCCTGGGCTAATCTCGGGAAGAGCCAATCGATCCTCGATATCGGCACCGGTTGCGGCCTTTTGGCGCTGATGGCTGCACAACGTTCACAGGCTGTGATTACCGGCATCGACCTTGACGGAGACTCTATAACCTCAGCCAGCCATAATTTCAGAAATTCACCCTGGTCAAACAGGCTCAGGGCACTGAATACCAGCCTGCAGGACTATCTGGTTCATTCTGAAAATGGTAGCTATGACCACATCGTGACCAATCCGCCCTTTTTCAACAATTCGCTCAAATCACCCGAACAATCCCGCAACGCTGTGCGGCATACCGACACCCTGCCTTTCAGCCTGCTTGCTGAAGCCTCCTCAAAACTGCTCACCTTATCGGGAAACCTGAGCCTGGTATTGCCGGTTGCCGAAGGGACACAGTTTATAAAGCTTGCCGTTGAAGCAGGATTGCACCTTAGCAGGATGACGGAAGTTATACCCTCAGCCGGTAAAACCGCCAACCGTCTGCTGCTGGAATTCAGCAGAATACCACAGCCTGCTCCGGCCGTTGAAACCATTGTCATCCGCGATTCCGAAAGAAAGTATACGGAGGAATATATTTCGCTGACCAGAGAATTTTACCTCAACTTTTAAGAAATAAGGCCCGGAATTTGCAGGCAGGTAAATAAAATTATGAAGAGACAAATACTCCTGTTTTCACTGATCTTGCTGTCCGCAAGTGCAACGGCCCAGAAAATGTATTCCTGCGAAAACAGGTACGATGCTGATTTTAAAGTATTTGTTGTCGAAAACCGCTACGATGCCGATCTGCTCGTCTTCAAGGTCGACAACCGGTATGACGTTGACAAAGACGGCAGGTGGTTTTTCGTGGAGAACCGGTACGATGCCGACAAGAAAATCTGGTTTGCCGAAAACAGGTACGATGCTGACTTATTGATTTTCTTTGTCGAAAACCGTTACGACGCCGGGTGGAAGAACCGGAGCAAGATACACCTCATTTACTGATGAGAAAAGGGGGAGGAATTCTAAATTTCTAATTTCTAATTTCTAATTTCCAATTTCTAATTTCCAATTTCCAATAACCAATAGCCAATAGCCAACTGACTGATCTCCGACCTCCGACTTCCGACTTCCAACCTCCGACCTCCGACTTCCGACTTCTAATTTCTAATTTCTAATTTCCAATTTCCAATAGCCAATAGCCAATAGCCAATAGCTAATTTCCAATAGCCAATAGCCCATAGCCCATAGCCAACTGACTGATCTCCGACTTCCGACCTCCGACCTCCGACTTCAGCATTCTAATTTCTAATATCTAATTTCCAATTTCCAAAATCCAATTTCCAATAGCCAATATCCAACTGACTGACCTCCGACTTCCGACTTCCGACCTCCGACCTCCGACATCAGCATTCTAATTTCTAATTTCTAATTTCTAATTTCTAATTTCCAATTTCCAATAGCCAATTTCCAATTTCCAATAGCCAATTTCCAATAGCCAACAGCCAATAGCCAACAGACTGATCTCCGACTTCCGACTTCCGACTTCCGACATCCGACATCAGCATTCTAATTTCTAATTTCTAATTTCCAAAATCCAATTTCCAATAGCCAATTTCCAATTTCCAATAACCAATAGCCAATAGCCAACTGACTGATCTCCGACTTCCGACCTCCGGCTTCCGACCTCAGACTTCCGACTTCCGACTTCCGACATCAGCATTCTGCCTTATTCATTATTGCACTGCCTGAGGACGCTGACGCCGGCTTTCGCGACTGATTCTTTCGTTGAAAACGTAATATAACCTGAAGGTAAACATGCCATTGTACTGATCGCGGATGTTCGGAACGCCGGTTTTGGAGTCGATGACTTCGCGGGTAGCAATCGGGCGTATGGAATAGGCATACCTTACATTCAGCCTGAGCCTTTCGATCAGTCTGAATTTCACATCAATCAGTATGTTCAGGTCTGAACTGCGGTAAATACCGCTTTCCAGCGTTGTCCCGGGCACATCATAGCCATTCTTACGCTCCGAAATTCCGACCAGCCTGCCCCACGACATACCGGCCCCGAAAGTGACTATGTCTTTGTCGGTATATTGCACCAGCACCGGAACCTCAAGGTAGTTAAGCTTCAGATCGTATGAACCATCCAGTGAATCACTGAACCTGACGCGTTGATGGGCCCCCTTCTGGTTGTAGATATTCTCCAGGGTAACAGCAAAATTGTTTCCAAAAGGAACTATGGCGGCCAGCCCTGTATTCAGACCGAATTTATGATAGCCGTAAACTTCATCTCCATCTACCTGCGTAGCATTAACCCCCAGGATGGCGGCACCCATAATCCGCTGGGCATAACTACCTGAAATTGAAACAATAAAAACAAATAATATCAATACAATCGGTTTCAGTCTCATCAATATTTTCGTTAATCGTTAATTTAGAACACTTAACCAGTTCAGTTCACCTGAGAAAAAAACGCAGCCATGTTTATTAAATTGCGGTCTGCTTCCCTGAAAAGAAAAGTCGTACGAAGGACAAACGCTCATTCAGGCACCTTTTCATATTCGTCATCTTTACCAGAGCTTTGATTTGTGAACATCAGCCAACACAGACTGAATTTCAGAAATTCTGATTGCCTGGTTTAAAATCATTGTTTACAAAATCAAAACCCCCTTCTTCCTTACGCCGCCAACTTAAACACAATGCAGGCAGGCCCTTGCGCGGGAACGTGCCCTCCCTTTCGCCTTTTCTTCTCGTTTTACTGATTCACCGCTTCTTTGATTGAAAGTCCGATGCGTTTACGCTGCACATCCACATCCATCACCTTCACCCGCACTTTCTGGGTCAGTTTCACCACTTCATTGGGGTCTTTGATGTAGCGGTTGGCCATCTGGCTCAGGTGTACCAGTCCGTCCTGATGCACACCGATATCGACAAATGCTCCGAAAGCCGTGATGTTTGTCACAATGCCGTTCAGAATCATACCGGGTCTGAGATCTTCGATCGAATTGATGTTTTTATCAAACTCGAACAGATCAAACTGCTCGCGCGGGTCAAGCCCGGGTTTTGCCAGCTCCTTCAGGATATCGGTGATGGTGGGCAAACCGGCGGTTTTTGTCACAAAATCAGCAGGGTTAATCTGTTTCCGCAATTCATCCTTCTCCATCAGATCGGTGATGCTGCAGTTGAGCTTCGCGGCCATTTTCTCAACGATGGGGTAGCTTTCCGGATGAACGGCACTGCGGTCGAGCGGATTCTCTGCTTCGCGGATCCTCAGGAACCCTGCAGCCTGCTCAAAGGCCTTATCGCCAAACCGCTTTACCTTGAGCAGTTGTGCCCTTGACCTGAACGAGCCGTTCTGGTTACGGAAATCAACGATATTCTGCGCCAGTGATGGGCCAACTCCCGAAACATAACTGAGTACCTGTTTGCTGGCGGTGTTCAGCTCCACTCCTACCAGGTTCACACAGCTCACGACAGTGTCTTCGAGGCTGCGCTGCAGGGCATGCTGGTTTACATCGTGCTGGTATTGTCCCACGCCGATGGATTTCGGATCAATTTTCACCAATTCGGCCAGCGGGTCCATCAGGCGGCGGCCAATGGAAACAGCGCCCCTCACCGTAACATCGTAATCAGGAAACTCTTCACGGGCAACCGGGGAGGCCGAATACACCGAGGCGCCACTTTCGTTTACCATAATGCAGATCAGCTTGCGGTCAAAAGGGATCTTCCGGATGAAATTCTCGGTTTCGCGCCCGGCAGTGCCATTTCCGATGGCCACTGCTTCAATGCCGTAGGCCTGCACCAGATTGCGTATTTTGCTGACTGCCGGTCCGACTTCATTCTGCGGCGGATGCGGGTAAATGGTTTCGTTATGAAGCAACCTGCCCTGACGGTCAAGGCACACAACCTTGCAACCGGTACGGAAGCCGGGGTCGATGGCCAGCACATTTTTCTGGCCGAGCGGGGCTGCCAGCAACAATTGCCTGAGGTTGCCGGCAAACACCTTAATGGCCTCATCATCGGCTTTCTGTTTGGCCAGCTGACGCATTTCTGTCTCCATGGAGGGTTGCATCAGTCGTTTGTAAGAATCGCGGATGGCCGTCTGCACCTGAACTGCTGCCTCATTGTCTGCCTTCAGGAATACCCGGTCAAGAATTTCGAGCGCTTTATCCTCATCCGGTTCAACCGAAAGCCTCAGGAAACCCTCCTCTTCGCCGCGGAACATTGCCAGAATGCGGTGAGAAGGCGCTTTCAGGATGTTTTCGTTGGTTTCGTAATAGTTCTGATAATGAATCCCTTCGAGTTCCTTGCCTTTTACAGGCTTTGAGGAGATCAGCGCTTCGCGGCTGAACAATCCACGGATCCGCTCCCTGGAAATCCTGCTCTCGTTAACCCATTCGGCAATGATGTCACGGGCTCCGGCCAAGGCCTCCTCTACTGAATGCACAGCCTTTTCTTCACTCACAAAAGCCTCAGCCCTTTTCTCCGGGATGATCGGCTGCTGAAGCATCAAAAGTCTTGCCAGAGGTTCAAGGCCCTTCTCCCTGGCAATGGTGGCGCGGGTTTTACGTTTCACCTTATAAGGAAGATAGATATCTTCAAGCTCGGTAAGGGTAACCGCTTCTTTGATCTGCTTTTCTAGTTCAGGGGTCATTTTCCCTTGTTCTGTCACCGACTCAAGGATAAAAGCCCTGCGCTTCTCGATCTCGGTAAGCTGCTCATTGCGGTCGCGGATGGCAGCCAGCATTACTTCATCGAGGGTACCGGTCATTTCCTTGCGGTAACGGGCAATAAACGGAATGGTGGCCCCTCCCTCCATCAGCTTCAGGGTATTGAATACCTGCCAGGGCTGAAGGTTGAGCTCCCGGGCAATCTTTTCTGAAAAAAGTTCTGTGAACTCACTCATATACTGAATTGAATTAATCGTTGATTCCGGTAATCATGAAATTGGGCATCCGTTTGTTCACGCTGATGCTGAAGGTATGCGTGTTGCTGAAAACTTCACCGAAAAGTCCGGATAAGCGTTGGTATTCCAACCGGGTTACTTCATCGGTCACCAGCTTGTTAAATACAAGCTTCCCCCCTGGCAGCAGCCTGTTTTTTATGTCAGTAAGAAATTCAGTGGTTTCAAACGCTTCAGGAACCCTGTTGTTGATGTAAATATCGACCACAATCAGCGCATAAGCGCGCCTGCAGGTCCGGATGAACTCCCTGGCATCGGCTTCAATAAGCTCAAGACCTGTGATTTTATCCAGGGCGAAGTGCTCTCTGCCCGCCTGAAGCACTGCAGGATCAACTTCTACGCCGGTGATTGCATTTTTCAGGTTTCTTTCGTTTCTCAGGATATGGGCGACACTCCCGCCTCCGAAACCGAGAATGAGCACAGCGGCTTCTTCTCCTTCTGGTGGTGGGTCCAGATTGAAATATCGCCGAAAGGCATCGTGCAGGGGGCCGTAGGAATAGTTTACATCTCCGGCATTGATCTGGTATCGGCCGTTGATCAGGCTGACTTCAATATCAGGACCGAAACGGCTGGAGTACATCTGAAGCAGTTGCTCTGAGGCAAAACTGCTCAGGTAGGTAAATGCCTTGCCGGTGATTGGTTTTGAGGTTCCCATGGATGGTACAAAGATAAAAAAAGCCGGTGTTAACCGGCTTTAAATAGTTTTCTGGCAGACATCAGCGTAACAGGGTAACGTATCCACGGTATTTAACTTTTCCGATCTTGCTGATGTTTCCTTTCACGTTGAACGCCATATTCCAGGTATAAACGCCGGTGGGTAATACAGCACCTTTGAATTTACCATCCCAGCCCTGGGCAAAATCGGTGGTTTCCCACAAAACCTTACCCCAGCGATCAAACACAGCGAGGCTGTAGTCTTCGATCCCTTCGGTTGGACCGATGGCTTTGAAAATTTCGTTCAGGTTGTCTCCATTCGGGGTAAAGGCAGTCGGCAGTTTGATGTCTAGGGCGATAATCTGCAGGGAATCGGAGTTTTTACAGCACCTGATGTCTTCATATTCAACAACATACAGCCCTTCCTGGCTCACTTCGAAATAGCGGTTGGTACTGCCGTCCTGCCAGAGGTATGAGTACATATCGGCACCGGCATCCAGTGGGATAACTGAACCGGGATAGATGTACCGGTAATCGGGTGGAAGGAAACTCTTGGGTGGCAGGGAATCGATGTGGACCTGAAATACTGTATTGAAATTCTGCGAATTAAACGTTTCGGTCAGGGTAACGGTATAATCTCCGGGTGCACTGAAGACATGCGAAGGGTTGAGTCCGGTTCCCGGTGTTGTATTCCCGGGGTCACCGAAATTCCAGCTGGCCTGATCGATGTTCGACTCATTGAGAATTTTGAAGGTTGTGGCATCTCCTTCGCACTTTGTATCGTAATCAACAGGGGGGATGTTGAAGAAGCTCTGGATAAAATTGGGTAGTCCGTTCTGCGCTTTCTGAGTCCCCAGATCAATGCCTGTTTCGTTGTAATTGCAGGCAGTTCCCGGCCTGTTTGGATTTTCAATGACCCCAAGGAAAGTACGTTTGTAGCGGCTCACATAGATTTTCCCATCCCGGCCCAGTTGTAAAGCGGAAACATCCGTTTCATCAGGAGCAACATTAATCTCAACAAATCCGCTGCCTGAAGAAATATCGTACTGATAAAGGTGATTGTCACGTCCGGTGGACAGGTTGGCAACTGTTACGTAGAGTTTTGTTCCATCAGGTGAAAATTCAACATAATAAACACCCTGACTCGGATTGGTAATCGGGGGATTCAGGATCTGTCCACCACTTACCCTACCGGTTTGATTGTCAAAGGCAAACAGCTCAACCGTTCCCTTACCGAAGGATGCAAAGGCCACTTTATCTCCCTGCGCTGAGATCTTCATCGCGCCAAGGTATTCACGTAAATCATAATCGGCGCTCAACACAGAACCAGCAGAGCTCTGAACCGGGGTTTCATCAACGCCAGCATCCGTAACTTCATAGGCGTAAAAATCGTTACTTCCCAAACCATGGGTGAGCACCCAGAAGTCTGCTCCGTTTCCGTGCTGAACACCGGTGAGCATCTCTGTACAACCAGACAACAGATTTTTGTTATGATCGGTAACAGCCCCATAATTGTTGCTGATCGACATATCAATTCTCGAGTAATTGAAGCCTTTTGTTACACCAAAAGCTGCCGGATATACGATATCGGTAGTGAAGATGTAGAAGACCTGGGGTGATCCCGGCCTTGGGACAATAATTGACGACTGGGTTGAGCCAAGGTCACCCGAAAGGTTGGGCCCGAAATTGATCAGATTCCCGGAGCTGTTCCAGACCCTCATCCCATCACTGAAGGTTATCAGGTTACCATCAGCATCAGAAATCGCGGAGGAACCTTTACCCGCTGGCAGAATGTCGGTAGCCGGGTTGTTCAGGTTAACCCCTGCATCGCTGAACTTCAGGCCGGCACTCTGATAAAACAACCAGTTATCTGCCTGTCTCGGAGGCACATAGGAACACCTGTTCGGCGTTTGAGCAATGGCAAACCCTGTTAAAAACAGTGTCAGAAACGCCAGTATTGAAAAACTCTTCATCAAGCAATCTCAGTTAATTTCCGGTATTGGGATTTGCATAAAAACATACGCAATAACGGAAGAATTTTTGAATTATTTAGCAATCACCAGTTTTTTCAGCAGCACTGTTTTTCCGGTAGTGACCTTGAGGAGATAAACCCCTGGCTGAGCAGTCCCGAGCTCAATAACACCTGAATAACTGCTCCCCCTGTCAACTTCTATAACATTGGATATTAAAACATTACCAATTGACGAATAAACATCCAGCTTCATTTTGCCGTAAAGCTCAGTGATCAGCAACTGATATCTGCCATCGGAGGATGGGTTCGGATAAACCACGATTCTGTTATCGTGATCATTTTCCTCGATTCCGTAGCTGCAGTTCTGGAAGGTAAAATAGGCGGTAATTTCAGATGATTGGGAACACTGCGTTTCAGGATTGGTTACAACAACCGAGTAATCCTGCACATCGAAACTGATTCCGGAAGTATTCAGGTCGATCGTCTGTGTGGTCGCACCATTGCTCCAGAGGTAATTCATACCGGCGTTGCCTGCATCGATGGTGATGGTATCATAAACACAGATGCCGATTTTATAGGGTGCGGTTCCGCTGATGATCTGCACCCGTGAATCGTTGTGAGGAATCAGGTCAATCACCGGAAGCTGGTTCACAGTTACCGTCACCGAGCCATTGGTCGTATTGAATCCGTCATTCACCTGTATGGAGTATACGGTAGTCACGTCAGGGGTTACTACCGGGTTCGTGGCTGAGGAGGTAAATCCAGGCGGGTCGGAAGTCCATGAATAGGTATAATTCGCTGACCCTCCGCCCGGAATTGCGCGGATGGTGGTACTGGCATAGCGGCAGAGGGTATCCTGATCTGCCTCGGGGTTCACCTGAAGCGGACCTCCCGAAAGGGTAACCACCGTTTGGCCAGTCGCTGAACATCCCTTGCTGTCGGTTACCTGAAGGGTGAAATTCTGCGAAGAGTAGAGATTCGTTGTCGGCGTAACAGACATCGTCGGAACCACAACCAGCGATGCGGGACTCCAGAGATACGATGTGTAAGGCGGTGTACCCCCCGAAACATTGGCCGAGAGGAAGGTGCTGGTGCCATGCGGGATGGTCTGGTCAGCACCGGCATCGGGCACAGGCAACGGATTCACAACAACCTGTATCTGAGCCTGGAAGGTATTAAAATTGTCAAATATAGACAGGAAATAGGTTGTGGTCGCTTCCGGGTTTACGGTAACATCTTCCAGACTTGAACTAAAACCCGGAGGATTTGAGGTCCAGCTGTAGGTGTAGATTCCTGATCCGCCGGAAGTCATGGCATTAAGCAGGGTGCTCCCTCCCAGACAGATTTCTGCAGGAGAAGCCTGGATAACAGCTGCCAACGGACCACCGGTGATATTCACCGTCATCTGGTCGGAAATCTGGCAGCCGTTGAAATTATCGGTTGCTGTCAACGTAAAATCAGTTGTGGCTGCAAGCAACACCGTAGTAGGATTCAGTACCGTTGCGTTGTCAAGCTTGTCGGCCGGTTGCCACTGATAGGAATATGAACCGGAAGCACTGCCTTCCAGCTGCACATTGGTGCCATAAGGGATGGTCTTATCGGGACCGGCGGCAGCAACAGGAGTAGCCTTGATGTCAACTTCAGAACTCAGCGAACGCTCGCAGCCATTGTTAGCCACAGTAGTGAGGGTAACATCATACAGACCAGGATTGGTATAGGAATGCGACGGACTCTGCTCCACAGAAGTACCCCCGTCACCGAAATCCCAGTTCCAGGAAGCAATACCTCCCACCGGAACAGTGGTGAGATCCGTAAACTGGGTCAGCAGGCGTGAGCAGAGGTTTGCAACTGAATAATCCGGGATGGGTGGTTGTCGAACAGTAACTGTTGCTGAACCAATTACCGAACCGGTACAGGCATTGTTGCCGATTCCGGTAAGGGTATAGGTGGTTGTAACATTGGGTTTGACCCAGAAAGTGTGCGGTGTCTGGAAGAAATTAATCACCATGGGAATCCCGGAACCGGCACTTACCGTAGCCCGGTAAGGCCCTACACCCACGGCATTAATGGTAAGCTGTGTTGAATCACCCAGGCAGATAGAAGCATCGCCGGTCATGGTGGCGGTAGGTGGATCGTACACAAACACTTCCGTGTTCGTCGGATCGCTGGTTTGGCCGTTGACTGTAATGGTGAGTGAGTAAACCCCCGCATGCTGGTGCTGTACATTCTGGATCTGTGGGTTCTGCTGATTGCTGACAAAGCCCATGGGTCCTGACCACTGATAGGCAGCCCCGATAACGGTTGAAGCGCTGAGTTCCAGTGTTTCACCAACACATAAAGGAGAGTTGCTGGTGGCCGGTGGCGGAAGAATGGTGCAGTCGGTCGAACCGGTTCCGCTCTGCTGCTGGAAGGTGATGTCGCAGGGTTGATTGGAGAAGTTCGTGATTATCAGGATGTAATACTGACCGGTTTGCCCGTTGGGGATGTTGGCTGTTTCAGTTGGGTTAGGTGAATAGCTGCAATCGACAACCTTGTTTCCGGTGAGTCCTCCATTGGTATTGGTCATCGGGCATGGGGTGATCGGATCGGTATAAGGGCCCCACAGACAAAAATCGATGTCCCTTGAAGGGGTACTGAACATATAAATGGCGATGGGTCCGGGATCAAGGATCTTCAGGTGATACCATGCCGGGTTGGGCCGGGTGCTCAGACAGTTGTAATTCGGACCAGATTGTGCAGTGGTGTTTACCCCGGCAGGGAAAGTATAAATTGTATTGGTGCAGAATGGGAAGGACTTATGGCAAGAGTCGTTTTCGTTGGTGCGTACTCCGGTCATGGCATAGGATTCTATCCAGTCACCGTTGGCTGCGACCAGTTCTTCAACCACCTTTGTTTTGCTGTCTTTATCGTATGATCCGTCCAGCGCTTCCGCATTGTTTATAATGGTTCTGACCCGCTGCTGCAGATCACTGAAGCCACCGCTCACCGGGTAAACAAAGATGATCCCGGTTTCTTCTGTGGAAGTTACCTTTGCATCGGTAATCTTCTGCAGATCATTGAGAATCAGCATACGACTGAAGTTGGGATACTGCATCAGGTCAAGCCTGAGGTAGTTGCTACCATCGTCTGAAATACGGGTTTCCTGAGCCTTTGACTCCGTGTAAACCAAAAATAAAAAAACAAAGGACATCGGTAGTAATACCCAGGCCTTCATAGTCATTGCAAAAGTTTTCATCTCGAAACTCTTTTCACTTAATAAATAAATCACCAAGATACACTCCTTCGATTGCGGAGACCAGCATCGCGGATGGAATATTTAATGACCTATAGTGATCATTTGCAGATACTTACAATCATCTGCATTTATTTCGCGAAACTGAGCCTGTTAGAATCCCCCCCGGAAAACGGCATCTATTGTGTTTCAAAAATATAAATTAATTAATAAACTGTGAAGTCTGTCTTAAAATAATAAAAAATTTTATAAACATGGAGCTCCGGAGACGGCTTTATTCAGAGGGTTTGAGGGGATTCTGATACTGATCTGTTTCGTCGGAACTCTCCCCGTCAATTCCGTAGGAAATCACAAACTGAGGCCCGGTCTGAGAAGTTTGCTCATTGATGGTTATTTCAGGCCTGATTGCTATCCTTTCCGGAGTAATCCCTTTGCTGACAAAGTAAGCTTTCAAAGCGTCTGATCGTTGCTGACAAATCAGGGCTACCTCTTTTCTCAGGTTCTCCTTTCCAAACAAACCAATGGCTTTCTGCTGCACCGAAACCAGTTCATCAATGCGTCCGGCCCTGTTGTTCAACCACACATTAAACAAAGAGTCCCTGTTGGAAACAGCATTGATGCGGTAAATGTCATCCGATCCGGTGCCTTCGCCTTGCGGATAACCGAGAAACGCCTTCTTTGCTTTGAACAGCGCCAGCATTTCTGTTTCATGGATTTCGCTGCTTTCCTGGGTAAAGGTGAGCCTGAGACCGGGCTTCTTTGTAAGGACGTTGACAAGATTGTCGAGTTTCTCCTTTTCGCCCTGAGGCAGATCAGCCTTCAGAAATGTCATTCTGATCTGTCTGTATTGTTCTTCATCTCCGCCAAAGGCATTGGCAATCAACCGATAAGGGGCCACTGCGGCTTTGATCACAATATTCTTCAGCACCTGCAACAGCGCCCTCCCCCATTTGTAGGTTGGATCGTTTAGGTCACCGACAACCGGAATCGAGAGATTGATGTTGCCATTCAGATCGGTGAGCAACGAAACAGCGAGTTTAACAGGCAGGTTCATGGCCTGTTTACTTTTGACTTTTTTGCCAACCTCTATCTGCTCTATACGCAAAGTATTCTCGCTCGTAAGCTGCTGGTTTTTAATGTGGGTGACATTCTCAAAATACATCCTTCCATCAATAAACGGAGTGGCAACGTAGAAGATTGAATAAGGGTTTACGTCGGAGATCAGCAATTCCCTTACGCTGTAGCTGATGTCCATCTCTGAGAAACCATCCGGATCTACACTCAGGGTTCCGTGCATTTTTCCCGAGGTATTCATCCGGGCATCGAGGCTTATATTCATCCGTTCGCTGGCTGAATTCAGGTTTCCGGAATTCAGGTGGAGGCTGTCAAGACGATAGAGAAATTTGTCTTCGAGGGTGTAATCTGTGTATTCAATCGCTCCATTGGTAAGTATAAAGCTATCAGCCTTGTAATTGCTTATTTTGTATTCCCTGGTAAAATAGGCAATATAATCAGCCATCATCCTGAAGATGTTGGCGTAATCTTCAACGGCCGCTTCACCGGTTACAGTGTCAGAGGTGGAACCTGCTGTCATCAGCCGGTCGAAATTGTAGCCATTGTCGTACATAGCAAACAATACAAAAGGTCTGTCGACCATTATTCTGTTGAAATAATAAGTGTCGTTTGCCGAATTGATGGTATCCACTTCTATGCGGATTGAACCGGCTGAAGCAAGTTGTTCTCCCGTTGTGTCAACCAGAGAAAAACTGTCAAGTGTAAAATAACCGCTGGCCGCTATATCGGCCGTTCTTTCTGCATTGCCGGTAAGGTTCAGATGGGTACTGAACAGGCCGTTGAGCGACTGTACAAAAAGATAATCACGCAGATAAGGGTAGAGCAGGGTAATATCCAGCTTATCCAGCCTGAGGTTCAATGTATAATCCGCAGATTCAAGATTGTAAGCGAACCCGGCATCTGCTTTACCTCCGGATTTCAGTCCAAGAGTGGATTCAAGGGCAATCACCGGATCATTCCAGGCAATACGCCTGCACCGGACATTGATATTTTCGAGGTTGATGGTTGCCCCTGGCGGTGTGGCCAGGTAATTCACTTCACCATCTTCAATGATCAAGTTTTCAAGAAGATACTTCACCGGCTCTCCTTCTGCCTCCGCGGTTGTTGTGTCTGAGGTCAGAAAACGAACCATCAGATCATCAAAATTAAACGTATCCCCTGTCTGAAGAAGGTTGATCACAGGGTGCGTCAACGTGACATCCGTAATGTGGTTTTCACCGGACACAAAACTGTAAAGGTTGCTGTTGACATAGAAGCTGCTGACTGAGATAAACCTGTTTTTTGAATCCGGTTCATAAACCATCAGATTATCTGCTTTAACCGATCCGTTCAGCAGGTTGATCTTCAGGTTGTCCATCTGAATCAGGCGGCCTGTGTATTCAGGGCTGTACTTCTCGATCAGGTATTCAGCAATGGGAGAAATGAGCAGGAAAAGTGCTGCGAGCAGCCCGATGGCAATTACCATCACGATGTAAAGGAATCGTCCGAGGTATTTGCGGATCATAGCCATTGAATTTCTGCTAAATTACAGAATTTTGGGCGATGCCATACCATGCACCCTGCCTGAAAAAGTTATAAAATCTACCGGTCCTTCAGTACCATGATCTTCACCACGGCCGTTTCAGTACCGGAGATGACCCTTACGAGGTAAAGACCTGTTGAAAAACGGCTCAGGTCAAAATCGCTGCCTTCCCCGTTGATCAAAGCCTGTTTTTCAGCCAGCACCTCACCCCTGATTCCGATAAGCTGGATCGTACTTGGTCCTGAATACCCTGCAACCGACATTATCCTGATCTTCTCGGTGGCCGGATTCGGATAAATACGGACGGGACTGTCAAAAGGAGTATCTTCCACAGCATAGGAGCAGTTGAGGAAGTTGAAGAGTATATTCACTTCTTCTCTGCGCTGACAGCCGGTAAGGGTATCGGTTACTTCAACCCAGATTTCCCTGAAATCGAAACTCAATCCTGAAGTCCATACATCTATTTTACTTCCGGTTGATCCGTCGGACCAGAGAAAGCGGCTTCCGGTGTTTGACAAGGGAATGGTAACTGTATCAAAAACACACGCAAGGATGGTATTGCCCTCATGCTGCACGCCTGGACCGATCAGGGTAACCACCGGCAGTGGATTCACGGTAACACTGAGGGTGCGGTTAACGGTATTGTATCCGTCATTGAGTTCGAGATTGTAAACCCCTGATTGCTCCGGAGTAATAACCACTGAAGGGAGGTCGGAAAATTGCTGGGCATCTTTTGTCCAGCGATAGGTATATCCTCCTGGTACACCGCCGGAAGGGGAAGCGTAAAGTGTTGCGGATTCTCCGAAGCAGAGGGTATCGGGCACAGCAACCGGATTGGCGGCAAGGCCCCCGCCTTCAACCAATACCGTTACCTCATCAGACACGCTGACACAGCCATACTGATCGGTAACCACAAGTGAAAACACCAGGCTGTTGAGCAGGGGCAATGTAACCGGGTTGGGAATGGTTGCGTCGCTGAGGTAAGTTGCAGGCTGCCATTGCCAGCTGTAATTGCCGGCAGGCAAAGCGCTGCCATTGAGCTGCGCTGTTCCGAGAAAAGGTACCTGAAGGTTGCTTCCGGCTTCGGCAAAGGGCAATGGCCTGACTTCCACCGTAATCTGACCTGAGAAGTTTGAAATACCGTCAGTGACTTCAACCTGATACGTTGTGGTTGAGGCAGGAGAAAGGCTAAGCACCTGCTGGTTGCTGAAAAGGATACCGTTCTGGTACCATGAATACTGATAATTTCCGCCGGTACCACCAAAAGCCTGCACACTGACACTGCTCAAATCACCCGCACATATAACAGCAGGTTCGGCCTGGATCAGGGCAAACAGGGGGGCTCCTTCAACCTCTACCAGAACCTGATCCGTAGCATCACAACCAGTACTCATGTCAGAAACTGTAAATGTAAACAGGGTAGTATTCATTAACGGAACGGTCAGAGGTCTCATCACACCGGGATTCACACACAACGAAGCGGGTTCCCAATGAAACGTCATATTCTGTTGATTCCCTGTAACAACTCCCTTAAGGGTAATGGCAGTGTTGGCGGTGACGGTGGTATCGTTCCCGGCAAAAATGTCGGGTTGCGCATGTACAGACACCTGCAGAGATTCTGATGAAATACCTGAACCACATGCATTTACACCAGAAACACTGATCTGGGCCGTACCTGTAAAGAGAGGATTCCAGACAACGGTTGCGGAAGTGTTGTTACCATTGATACTGCCGGCATCAGGTGGCTGTAGCGACCATTGATAGGTTGATGCATTGGCTGTAATTCCGGTAAGGTAAACTCCGGTATTTTCGCCGGCGCAGAACGACACCGGCCCCTGAGGTTGCCCTGGAGTTGCCGGTAAAGGTGAAATCAGGATGCTTAACGGATCTGACCAGATGGAGGTTCCGCAATCGTTCACCCCTCTGACCTTGAGCTGAGCGGTACCTGCATAAGAAGCCGACCAGTTGATGCTGATGTTCTGTCCGTTTCCGAGAAAAGAACCGGCGCTGGCTGGGGTCAGTTCCCAGTCGTAACTATTGGCAAAAGCAGAACCCGAAGTTTCGTACTCCGCGTTTCCCTGTCCCTGACATACCGTCTCAGGTCCCTGCGGGGTGCCGGTTTCTTTAGGCAGCGGGCTGATGTGAATGATCAGTGGCGGGGAGCTTTCGCCTTCACCGCAGGCATTGCCGCCACTCACTTTGATACCGGCCGGCCCGTTAAACTGATCGCTCCAGTTGACCAGGGCATTGGGGCCGTTGCTCTGGATGGTCCCGGCAGCTGCTGGCAGCAGGGTCCAGGTATAGGTTTGTGTGTTGCCCAGGGGCGTTGTGCTGTATTGGGTGTTGGGTGGATTCTCACAGAAATCCGTCGGTCCGGTGGGTGTATTGGCTGTCGGAGGCAGGGAGCCAATCTGGATCTGTGTGGTATAACTTACCGACGGGCATACCGCGTTGGGGGGAATGGTATTGGTTACGCTGTAAGTGCCTGGATTGGAAGCTGCGAGGTTAATTTCACCGGTAAACTGGTTGGCAAATACCAGCCCGGTTGGAGTGGCGGTAAAGGTTCCTGCGGTTGATCCGGGAGGAAAGACCGGCAGCGGATTTTGCGCAGTTTCGCAATAGGCCGGCAAGGGGTAAGCAAAGGTTGCTGAAGGCGAGGTTACCACCGAGAGAGTGATGGAAGCCGTATCAGGACAGGTTCCGTTTGTAATATGGGTTACTGTGTAAGTACCCGTGTTGCTGGCCCCCAGGTTAATGTTTCCCGTTGAAGGGTTAATCTGCAGCCCGGCCGGGGTTGCCGTATAGCTGCCTCCCGGGAAGGAAGTTACCGGTAACCCTGAATTACCACTCTGGCAGAGGGTGGAAGATCCGTAAGAAAACGCGGCATTGTCGGTAGGAAAGACCGTAACCACCACATCATCGGTGTAGACAAGTCCGCCACAGAGATTTACCACAGCTGTATAGGTCGTTGTAACCGAAGGGGTTACGGTCAGCTCAGGGCCGTAGCCGGCAATGGTTCCGTTGGGATAACCTCCGGTGTACCATTTAATTCCGCTCGGAACAAAACGGGTACTTTCGTTGGTGACCGTCCATTGCGTTGAATTGCGGTTGGTAGCAGTAAAAGCGATGGTTCCGTTACTGTTGTGGACCCCCTGCGTGGCCGTTCCACCAGCCCATGATGTACAATTGGGCTTGTTGGTAATGTGATTCTCGATGATGCTGCTCTGCTCATTCAACACGATCTGAAAAGTTCCGTAAGTGGTCGTACATGAGTACATCGGACAACTCTTCCAGTAAACCACCAGCTTACGGTTGGGTGCTGTTCCTACGGTCTTATAAAACACATACGGAGGTCCGTACGAGGAACTTACTCCCGGGTGCCAGTCCTGCCATGGAGCCATGATGCAGTTTTTGGGCACTGAAGCCGATGTGCTCGGAATGGCCTGACTGGTGTAGGTAGTCCAGGAAGAACTGTAGGAGAATCCGACCCATCCGTTGCTGCCGATATAAAACTGATTGTAATAGGTATTGAAAAAACAAAACTGGAAGCCAAGGTTGAAAGGTCCGGCGATCTGGTCGTCCTGGTTGCCGGAGAATGTAACCGGTGTACCACCGGTGTAGGCTTCCGGCTGAAAAGGGAATACTTCGAAGGTATAACTGTCGGTTCCATACCCTCCTGATGCAACAGCATTGAGTGTTACTGTTGTGCCCTGGCAGATAAACAGATCAGGTCCCGCATTGATCTGCGCAATGGCCGGTAGTAAAAAAATGGCGTTGAGGCACATAGCCACCGCCAGCTTACGTAAAAATTCCATAAAACCTTCAATCTTTGGTTCAGAGAGTCTCCGGATCAAGATCCGGCAGGGCTGTTTGCTTATTGCTTATAATAACCTGCTCTATACCGAGGTTGAGAAGAGTTTTCTTAACATAATGAGTATCGGTAGGATGTATGAAGGTAACAGAGCAGCTGTATTTGTCTTTTTTTATTCTTTTTGACTCAAGGGTAAGCGTTTCAGGCATCGAAAGGGCAACCGAAACAAGTTGCTCATATTGTTCTTTACCGGCATTCAGCGTGAATACTGTCCTGAACTGACCATTGCCGGTATCCAGAAAATCCGCAGGGGATTTAAAAACAGCAATGGTCTGACCACCGGCGGAACCGGTTGAACCAATGAAAATAAATACCAGCAGAAACAAAGCTGACCAAATACCGCCAACAGGCTGCTTTTCTGGATTGTATGACCGGTTCATAAAGAATTGATTACAGATCAGTGCGAAATTATGAGTTTTTTAACAACATTAACATGTTCCGACTGTATTTTTATCAGACAAACTGAGGACTGAAGACCAGAAACATCCAGGGTGAACCGTGAAACACCGGCATCTGTCTTCCGGAACTCATCAGCCAGAATGGTTCTTCCGCTTAAATCAGTAAGGTTAACGAAGAAATCATCCGGCAGTCCATCAATGGCAATGGTTACTTTTCTGTCAGCCGGATTGGGATATACCTTCACAAGATCATTCCGGTCTATCGATTCAAATCCATAGGAACATTCAACAAAAGTAAACATCACCTTTACCGTATCGCTGCTCACACAGCCCGTTATGTTGCTGGTTACCCGCACCCAGTGCTCCTGAAAATCAAAACTCAGGCCTGAGGTAGCCACTTCAATGGCCCGGGTATCTGCGCCATCACTCCAGAGATAGGATGCACCCGGATTGCCGGCATCCAGGCTGATGGTATCAAACACACATTCCTGAACCGCTCCGTTGACGATATGGAACTCAGGTTTAATCAGCTCAACCACAGGAAGTGGATGTACAGTTACTTCCACACTTTTGGAAACCTGATTGAATCCATCGGTAAGGGTAACGGTGTAGGTGGTTGTTTCCTCAGGAGTCACCAAAGGATTCTGGTCTGTAGAAAACTCCACCCCATCCGCTTCCCAGGTGTAGAGATAATCGGTAAATTCACCTCCACTGGGCAGGGCATACAAGTTTGCAGATTCTCCGAAGCAGATTTCTGCGGGCAAAGCCTGGGGTGAAACCGCCAGTGGCCCCCCCACAACAGATACCAGCACCTGATCAGGCAGGCTTACACAATTGTTTCCATCGGTTACCACCAGACTGAACAGCGTTGAACCACTGAGCTTACGGGTTGCCGGATTCTGAAGGCCTGGATTCCACAAAGAGTCAGCTGGTTCCCACTGATAACTGAATGGAGGTTCACCAACAGAGGCACTTCCTGTGAGGGTTGTAAATGTTCCGTGATTTATCTCCAGATCACTGCCTGCATTGGCTACCGGAAGCGGATTGACTGTAACAGTTACCTGGGCAGTGGTAGGATTGTAACCATCATCAACCAGCACGGTGTAGGTTGTTGTGGTTGCCGGCTCCACCACCGGACTCTGCTGGGTGGAAGTAAATCCGTCGGGCGATGACCAAAGGTAGGTGTAGGGCTGCTGGATGTTTCCTCCCGATGCGATGGCAGAAAGCTGAGCCTGGGCACCTATGCAGATTTCTTCAGGACTGCAGGTAGCTGAAGCAGCCAGGGCATCCCCCACAAACAAGGTGGCAGCCGGTGATTGGGTTGGCGGCGGACAGTCTCCGCTTACCACACATCTGTACTGGAACTGTCCCATATCAAACGTACAGGGATCAATGGTCAGGGTATTCGTATTGGTTCCTGTATAAGGTATGCCTTCTGAAAGGTTGGTCCAGAATGTGCCGCCGGGCTCGCGGGATTGCCACCTGAATGCTGTATCACCCACTGTTTCTACCGAAAAGGATGCAGATCCTCCAATAGGGACCAGCGCGTCTTCAGGACCATCAGTAACGGAAGGCAACGGTGCCAGATCGGCTGTAAAATCGAAACTGTGCGGAGCGGAAACATTGGTGCAGAGATCAGTTACAGACCCTACCATACTCAGGGTATAAGTTCCGCCGAGGTAAATGGGTGGATAGAATTCAACGGTGAAGAATTTCTCCTGTTCACCACCGGCCTGACAACCGGCTCCGTTCACACTGGTAACAATGTGCTGGGAACCATCAGGCCCGGTAAGCAGAAAATCGGATGGCTGCACCGAGAGGCATTTGACATTTTCTGTAAAAGCAAAACTCAGGGATGTGGCACCAGCACAACCGATATCGGTGTTTACCGATGCAATCACTGCCTGTATGTCGTCGAATATATCGGCTGTGGATGCGCTGAAATCGAGCAGGTATCCACTCTGGGTCATAGTCCAGTTGCTGACGCATAACACATAGGTATCACCAGAATTAACAGGAAGGTCAGCATTCCATTTATTGGTATTGCCTCCGCCATTGCAGTTCTGGCTTCCTCCATTGGCACTGCTTATTCCGGTCGGGCCCTGAAATGAAGGTCCACCGGCCGCGTTGCAGCTTGACTGCATAAAGATGGCGTTGTTGTATATATCGCTGCATTCCATTGTATTCAGGTTGTACACAGCCCAATCGTAATCGTCAGCCGAAGAAACCGGTGTGATCACGAAGCTCAGCAAGCCGCCGGTTTTAACAGAAATAACATACCATACCGAATTCTTCTCCCCATCCATACAGCTTCTGGGACAGGATTGAGAAGGGTTAATCTCATCGGGATAATTACCGGTGCCCTGAAACGACAAAGGCTGGTTGTATTCATATGTACAAACCGGTATAGCTCCCAGACAATCCTGCACAGTGGGAATCTGAGCAACAACGCTCTGAAAAAACACGGTTGTAATCAGTGAGGCAACTGCCAGCAATAAAATAAATTTTAATATCTTATTCATATTGAATACTTTAGAGGTGGTTATGCACCACAGGTGGTCAACAGGTTCAGGAAAAGCAGCAATGGAGAGATGCAAACGTACATGAAATTACAAAGAATCACAAGCCATTCACAACATTTTTAAGGGGTGACAGTTTCAGCTCTTCTGATTCTCAGGATTGATATTCAGGGTGTTTCGCACTTCTGCTCAACCATGTTCAGCAGACCGGTCAGGTCATCTATGATTAAATTGCAGAAAAAAATGACAACAATTTTCTGATTTTTTGTTGTTTTGTATAATTGTTGATGGCTAAAACCGTTAATTTTCATCGAAACAGGCGAAGCCTGAACCTCGTAATTGAGTATATTCGCCAAGTGCTCACTCAAGGAAACTGCTATGATAACCAAGTTCTGCCCTCTGTTTATCAAATCCGGGCTTTTCTGCCTGATACTCGCCGTGCTGCCTTTCTACGGATGCAAGAAGGATGGAGAGAATATCAAAAACCACCTGCCGAAAGCTGATTTTGAAGTCGACCCTGGAAGGGGGGATGTCAATACCGTATTTAATTTTGACGCCTCCTCAGTCACCGATGTTGAGGACCCGACTTCTGCACTGGAGATCCGTTGGGACTGGAATCGTGATAAAATCTTCGACACAGAGTTTTCCACCAATAAAACAGCCTCCCACCAGTATAGTCAGGTCGGCATTTACCGGCCATTGGTCGAAGTGCGTGATTCAAAAGGCATGACCGATACCCTGAAGCAGCTTATTGTGGTGGTGAGTGATCTTTCGAACCGTCCTCCTGAAATCCCCCTCTACATAACTCCTCCTGAATGGCAGGACTGGATGGATGTATCGGTAATCTTTAAATGGACCTGTACCGATCCCGATGGCGATCCGCTCACCTATGACATCTGGATTGGCCGCAGCCGCACATCACTTGAACTCCGGCAATCGGGTATCACTGATTTTAACCTGGTAGACAATGTACCTCAATTCGAAACCACGGTTTCTGGTTTTTCATACGATACCGACTACTACTGGCAGATTGGCGCACGCGATGTAGCCGGGAATTACACCGTTGGTCTGATTTCGAAATTCTCTACCAGGCCAGTCGGCAATAAATAGAACCCTGTGGTTTGAGAAGCGGAATGCCCATGGCATTCAAGTGGTACTATAAAACATTCTCTTCCTGAAATCTGCTTCTAAAGACTGCAAATTGTACGGTCTGAGCTGTCATACAGCACGAACCGGCGATCAGGGTTTATTCCCAGCCTGAAGTAAGCACATCGACCAGGTGAATCGTTTTGATGGGTAATTTCTGCTTGTCGATATAGGCCTGCTGGTGCATCAGACATGAAGCATCGGTGGAAACGATATATTCTGCGCCGGTTTCCATCGCACGACTCACCTTGAAATCGGCCATGGAGGTGGAAATAGGCTCATGCTTTACCGAGAAGGTACCTCCGAAGCCACAGCAGGTGCTTGTATCCTTCATCTCAATCAGTTCAATTCCCCTGACATTGCCCAGCAGCGTCCGTGCTTCACCCTTCAGACCATATTCCCTGAGGGCAGCACAGCTGTCGTGGTAGGTAACTCTATGCGGAAATGTTGCTCCAAAATCTTTGATATTCAGAACATTAACCAGAAAATCAGAGATTTCATACAGGTTTTTCTTAAGCGAACGGTATTCGTTGTGCATGGCCGAATTGTAAAACATCTCATCGTAATAGTTGCGCACCATTCCTGCACAGGAAGCCGAAGGGGTAACCACATACTGACAGTCCTTAAAGTCGCGGATGAACTTCTCTCCCATCGCTTTGGCATGATCCCAGAATCCGCTGTTGAAGGCGATCTGGCCGCAACAGGTCTGGTTCTTGTTATACCTGACTGTTATCCCTGTTTTCTCGAGCAGCTTTACCATATTAAAACCTGTTTCAGGGTACAACTGATCAATGAAACAGGGAATGAAAATGTCAACTATCATCGCAATCGCCAAATTTTAAACAAACCTACACTATATTTGCCAAATATTCAAAATTAAAAACAACCGGATCTCTCAAATAACTGTTTATTAAATCCTTACAAAAATATGATGAAACAATTCCTCCGAATCACAATGGCTCTGATCATCTCATCACAGATTGGAGTCAAGGAGGGTTCCGGGCAAATAAGTCCTGAAAACAGGTGGCAGAAATTCTTTGATGAAGCCGGTGTAAAAGGCACCTTTGTGCTCACCGACCTTGAAACCGGCCAAACCTGTACTTCGGATCTTTTCAGGGCTGAAACGCGCTTCCTGCCGGCTTCAACCTTCAAGATCATGAATACGCTGATTGCCCTGGAGTGCAAATCCATCAGCAACATTGACGAGGTATTCAAATGGGACGGCGAAGTACGTTTTGTTGAAGAATGGAACAAAGACCTGAGTGTGAGGGAAGCATTCAGGGTATCGGCGGTGTGGGTTTACCAGGAGATGGCCCGCCGGAGCGGACGCGAAAACATTGAAAAATGGCTTACTGCCTGTGCTTACGGGAATATGCAGACCGGGCCTGAAATCGACCGTTTCTGGCTTGATGGCAACATCGCGATATCACCTGTAGAACAGATTTTGTTTCTGAAGAAACTCTGGCTGCATCAGCTGCCCTTTTCTGCAGGCACACAACAGCAGGTTAAAGAGCTGATGCTTACCGAAACGGCCGGCAGCAGCCGTCTGTATGCCAAAACCGGCTGGGCTGCAAGGGTCAGCAATCAGATCGGGTGGTATGTGGGGGCCGTGGAAAGCAGGGGCAGAATTTTCCTGTTTGCACTCAACATCGACATAAAACAGCCTTCCGACACGAAATACAGGATAGAAATCACCCGAAGGATTCTTGATTCAGAAGGGATCTTCCCGTTGGGTAATCAATAAGAAACCTGCCCTCTCCAGCTCAAGCCAGAACCCCGGATACGACTTCGAAACAACCCCGGGATCATCCAGGTTCATCTGACCATATTTTAACGAAAGCATGGCAAATGCCATAGCAATGCGATGGTCGTTCCAGGTCTGAACAACAACCCCGCTGGAGATTTCTCTTCCGGGCTCAATAACGAAGCAACCTTCAGCATTCATTCCGGCCGGATAGCCCAGTTTCCTGAGTTCAGCCCCAACCGCTTCAATCCGGTTACTTTCCTTGATGGCAAGGGTATGCAGGCCAGTGAAACGGGCGCTCAGTCCAAGACCTGCACAGGTCACCGCTACAGCGGGGAACAGATCGGGGAAAGGGGTAAAGTCAACCTCAATACGCGTATCCGTGCTCCCTTTGTGGCTGAGAACCAGCGCCTCCCCATCGCGGAAAGTGCTGACACCCAGGTGGCTGAAAATCTCTACCAGTCTGCTATCTCCCTGCAGTGAGGTTTCCTTCAACCCCCTGAGGGCTATAACTGCATCCTTTTTCATGGCTGCAAAAGCAAACCAATAAGAGGCCGCTGACCAGTCAGATTCTGTAATTTGCGCATTAAAACGATAGGTGCCTGGCTTGACAGTGATCTGATCCAGGCTTCCGGTAACCTCAATGCCCTGTTCACGCATCAGCCCGGCAGTCATGGCGATGTAAGGGGCAGATACTGTCCTTCCCTTAAGTTTAATCTGAAGTCCGAGGGGCATGGATGGTGCGATCAGCATCAGGGCAGAGATAAACTGGCTGCTGACCGAAGATTCAATTTCTACGGTTCCGCCTTTTAACGGCTTCCCGGTAATCTCCAGAGGCGGGAATCCCGGATTACCAAGGTATCTTACCTCAGCTCCAAGACGCTGTAGGGCTTCTGCCAGCGGACCACAAGGGCGTTGCTGCATTCTGGCTGAACCAGTGAGTGTCCGCCTGCCTTCAGTAATGGCGAGAACTGCTGTAAGGAACCTGAAAACCGTTCCGGCATCCCCGCAATCGTAAACCGTGGCATGCGGATCAAGCTCAAGCTGACGAAGGAGGGCTTCCATGCGGAGTGAATCCTGACTTCCGGGGATGGAAATGGAAAGTGAACTTCCCGATAAATGGCGGATACAGAGTTGTCTGTTGGCAATACTTTTTGACAGCGGAAGCTCCGGAGAAAAATCACACGTAACCGGTGATGGATCGATCAGAATACGCTCCATCAGCTATTCGCGGGGCACATGCCTGCTGAAATCAATATACCTGAAAAGACTCTCACGCACCAATGCCAGTTCGCACTGCTGTCCGTCAACGGCATCACCGATGTTGCGGATCAGTGTCATCATAAGCCTTCCTTTCCGGTTTTTCTTGTCGTAATGGGTGATCTCAACCAGCTCATCAATGGCAATGGAAGGAATCTTGTAGTGGCTGAAATTCAGCAGGATATTTTTTACCACCTCATCACGTTCCATGTGATTAAAACCAAGGGTACGGTACGAAATATAGGCTTCACAGATCATCCCCATGGCTACCGCTTCACCATGGGTAAGCGGAGAAGCATCGTTGCGCAGGGAATAGGTCTCAAAAGCGTGGCCAATGGTGTGTCCGAAATTAAGCTGTCTCCTTATTCCTTTCTCATTGGGGTCGAGGTTAACGATTTTCGACTTGATCTTGATGGCTGTAAGGATGTGATCTTCCCAGTTGGTTACTACAGCCATCGGAATCTTGGTCAGCTTTTTCCAGAACCCGGCATCACCGATCAGGGCGTGTTTCATCATTTCGGCAAAACCTGAAAGCATCTGTCTGTGCGGGAGGGTCGTCAGAAAACCCGGCCATACATAAACACCTGCCGGCTTCGAAAACAAACCAATCTGGTTTTTGAGCGAATAGAGATCAACACCGGTTTTGCCGCCAAGCGAAGCATCAATCATGGCCATCAGCGAAGTCGGAATATTGATATAGGGCATCCCCCTGTGAAAAACCGATGCTGCAAAACCACCCAGGTCGCAGATTACGCCTCCACCCAGGTTGATCAGCAGGGATTGGCGGTTGGCGCCCTCAACAGCCATCTGGTTCCACAACTTTTCACAGGTCGCCAGCGTCTTGTTTTCTTCCCCCGGTTTGATGATGATTTTGTTGGCTTTCTCCAACTCAGGCACCATCGCAATCAGCTGAGGATAGCAATGTTCAAGGGTGTTTTCATCAGCCAGTAAGAAAATAACCTCTTTCGTGGCCAGTTTGGAGGACAGGTGCTCCTGCAGTTCGCCGAAAACACCCTGGCCTACATAAACAGGTGTTCCTGCAACATCCAGTGTATTGAATTTCTTTGCCATATTGCAAACTTACAATTTTTCAAACAAATACTAAAAGTATTTTACGCTGCGATCTATCCCGGATAAACAATTAAGTCAGCCCTTTTGATTCGGAAAAATCAGGAATAATCATGTATCCCGGAGTTCCCAAAAAACGGTTGAAGTCCGGAAAACCTTTATGGCTCGTTGATCCATCTTCCGGAAAATCCTTTAAGTTTGTATCGTGTAAAATCAACACTGTTTAAGTCATTCTGTTCCGGATTTTATGAAGAAAATCAATAGTTTACTGCTTTGCATACTCCTGGCAGCAACGGCCGGGGTGCAAGCCCAGCAACTCGTCTCCGACGCGGAGATGGAAAACATCCGTCACCTGAAAACCGACTGGCCGGATCTCGGAAGATTCAGAGAAGCCAACAGCATTGCCGGGTTCCCTGCCCCGGGAGAAAACCGGGTGGTTTTTATGGGCAATTCCATCACCATTGGCTGGATTGAGCACCGTCCGGAGTTTTTCAAAGATAAGCCTTACATCAACAGGGGAATCAGCGGACAGACCACCCCCCAGATGCTGGTTCGTTTCCGTCAGGATGTGGTTGACCTGAAGCCGGCTGTGGTGGTAATACTGGCCGGCATCAACGACATTGCCGGAAATACAGGGCCCTCAAGCCTGAAGATGATCGAAGATAACCTGGCCTCAATGTGCGAAATAGCTTCGGCCAACAACATCAGGGTAGTGCTGTGTTCAGTGTTGCCAGCCTGGGATTTCCCCTGGAATCAGGGAAGTTATCCTGCTTCGAAAATCAGGGAGCTGAACCAATGGATAAAAAACTATGCTTCTGAACATCAGCATATTTATCTTGACTACTACAGCCATATGGCCGATGAACGCGGGGGCCTCAGGGCCTCCCTGACTTACGATGGCGTGCACCCTGATGCTGAGGGGTACAGGGTGATGGAACCATTGCTTGAACAAGCCATTCAGAAAGCCCTGGGAAACTGAGAGGTTCCATTTCCCGATTCCAGGAAATTACCGGCTTTTCAGACGAGGTAATCTCCATAGGCTCCACGTTTTTTTTCTGATTTTCGCCGGATTTATTACCGAATTAGTATGTTTGCAATACCGCTTCCGGTGAACAGACACTCATCCGTTTATCATACTATAAACCAACTACTTATGGGTGAAATAGATTTCAACGATACAAAAACTGCCTTTATCAGCAAAACCGACAGTGAGCTGCGCAAAGCCAGACTTCTGTTCAGTGTAATGGCGAATCCTGCGCTGGTTAACCTGGGCAAAAATATGGTAAACCTGGCTTTTAGTCTCCGAATCCCTGTTGACTGGGCCATCAGGCCAACCATTTACGCACATTTTGTTGGTGGACGCAGTCTGGCTGAATGTGATCCCATTGTCAGAAAATTAGGTTCCCACCAGTTGAAATCCATCCTCGATTATTCTGTTGAAGGAAAACACGATGAAGCCAGTATGCAGGCTACCCTGGAAGAGACCCTCCGGTCGATCAGGCATGCCGCTGCCAATCCCGATATTCCATTTGCCGTTTTCAAACCAACTGCTTTTGCCCCTGCATCATTGCTCGAGCAAGCGGTACCTGGCAGGCTACCTTCGGATATCGCAGGTTACCAGCGCTTTAAAGAAAGTGTTGATGAACTCTGTAAAGCTGCGCATGCCCTTGATGTGCCTTTGATGATTGATGCCGAAGACAGCTGGTATCAGCACCTGGTTGATGAAACCGTGGAAGAAATGATGATCAAATACAACGGGAGCAAAGCCATCGTATTCAACACCCTGCAGATGTACCGCCACGACCGCCTGCAATACCTTGGCGAACTCATACAGAAAGCCCGTACCCATGGTTTCAGGGCCGGAATCAAGTTCGTGCGCGGAGCCTATATGGAAAAAGAAAGGGAAAGGGCACTGAAAATGAATTACCTCTCCCCCATTCAGCCCGACAAGCAGGCTACCGATGGTGCTTTCAATAATGCGTTGATGCTGAGTCTCCGGAACATCGATGTGATCGACATTTTCTGTGGTTCGCACAATGAGGAAAGCAACCTTCTGCTGGCCAAAGCGATGGATGAAAACGGGCTTGCAAAAAACGACCGGCGGATATGGTTTGCACAACTTTATGGTATGAGTGATCACATCAGTTTTAACCTGGCAAAGGCAGGTTACAACGTAGCCAAATATGTACCCTATGGCCCTGTAAAATCGGTGATGCCCTACCTTTTCCGCAGGGCAGAAGAAAACACAAGTATTGCCGGCCAGACAGGCCGGGAGCTCAGCCTGATCAGGAAAGAACTCAGCCGCAGGAAATCCGGCTGATCTGTTTCATTGGTCTCTGTTTCTCTCCATACTGTTCATCGGGGGATTTGATGGGTTCATCCTTTAAAAATCCCCTTACACCGATATTCTTTTCTGCAGGTTTTCCAACCAATTTAGTTTTGCGTTGTCAATTACATCGGTAACCAAAATGTAATTGCAACACATTGTTTCAGTTTTCAACAGTATCAACCAATCCGGCAACATGAAAAAGTTACAGACCACCACCGCCATCATCATTCTGATCTCCGCGTTGCTTTATACTGCCTTTGCCATGGGACAGGAACAGCAGGAAACCCGCTACCTCTTTGAAAACAAAGACATCCGCATCAGCGGGTTCGGCGGCCCGGTGCTCTCTTTTTCAGAGGTTTCAGGCGATGCAGCGCTGCTTACCGGTGGCGGAGGAGCTGTTTTGATTAACCGTACTTTCTATATCGGAGGATTCGGCGAGGGTCTCTCGAGTGTTCACACCCTGCCCGTATTGTCGGTAATGAACAGCACCGGTGATGTCACTGATTATTATGATCTGAGAACCAATTTCGGATATGGCGGTTTGTGGGCAGGCTATATTTTTCATCCTGAGAAAGTAATTCATGCTGCGGTCAGCAGTCGTATCGGTATGGGTAGTGTAAGCCTTGCTGAAAATGACTATCATATCGACCGCTACGACAACATTATGGAAGACATGGTGTTTGTTTTTACCCCCCAGGTTGAACTCGAAGTAAATGTGTTCCGCTGGCTCAGGTTAAATGCGGGAGCCGGGTACCGCTTTACCGGTGGTATTGAAAAACAATACCGCAACCGTCAGGGTAACCTGGTGGACTATTTTTCCGGTAAGGATTTTTCCGGGCCACAGTTCTCCCTGGGACTGCTGTTCGGAGTTTTTGACAACTAAATATTAAAACATATTCAGACCAATCAAGATGAAAACGATTTTTCTAAGCTTTCTGCTATTACTACTCAATATGAGTCTGTTATCAATTCCGGTATCCGCTGAACCTGATGATTCGGGAATCAAAAGGTTCAGCATCAGCGGTAATATCCGCGACCAGAAGACCGGGGAAGAGCTGATCGGCGCTACCATTTATATCCGGGAAATAAAAACCGGAACCACCACCAATGTTTATGGATTCTATTCAATCAGTCTGCCCGTGGGAAGGTATTCTCTTCTGTATTCATACATAGGATATACTTCTGTTGAAAAAATAATTGATCTGAAGGAAAATACCACCATCAATCTGGAACTTATCTCCCGTGAACAGCAACTGAAGGAGGTGGTAATCACAGGTGAAAAGGCTGGCGAAAACATCCGAAAACCGGAGATGAGTGTGGTTAAAATGGATATTAAAACCATCAACCGCATTCCTGCCCTGATGGGCGAGGTGGATATCATCAAGGCCATTCAGATGTTGCCGGGGGTTCAGTCAACCTCTGAAGGCTCTTCAGGATTCAGCGTGCGGGGTGGTGCCCCTGACCAGAACCTGATCCTGCTGGACGAAGCCATAGTTTACAACGCTTCACACCTGCTCGGGTTCTTCTCGGTTTTCAACAACGATGCCATCAAGGATGTAACGCTTTACAAAGGCGACATCCCGGCGTCCAGCGGGGGAAGGCTCTCTTCGCTGCTCGACATCCGGATGAAAGACGGGAACCAGAAAAAACTGAGTGCCACCGGCGGTATCGGAACCATTTCAAGCAGGCTCACCATTGAAGGCCCGCTCGAAAAAGACAGAACCGCTTTTCTGGTTGCCGGCAGACGCACCTATGTTGATATTTTTCTGCCCTTTGCCAAAAACAAGGACATACGCGACAATATTCTCTACTTCTATGACCTGAATGCCAAAATCAACCACCGCATCGACGACCGCAATCGTATATTCCTTTCGGGATATTTCGGCCGCGATGTCTTCAGCAACGATTTTGCCCGCATGAGCCTGGGTAACCAGACGGGGACATTCCGCTGGAACCACCTGTTTTCGCAAAGGCTTTTCTCAAATTTCACAATCATACAAAGCAGCTACGATTACCGTCTCGGCACCCCGGAAGGCAATGCCAATTCCTTTATCTGGAAATCCAGACTTCAGAACCAGAGTGCCAAGGCTGACTTCACCTGGTATGCCACACCGGGCAATACCGTGAGGGTGGGGGCTATAGCTACCTTTCACACTTTCGATCCGGGCAACGCCAAAGGGACAGGCAGTGAGAGTCTGTTTACCGAGTACAAACTTCCGCGTAACTATGCTATGGAATATGGAGTCTATGCCAGTAACGAACAGCAGGTTACACAAAAGCTGATGGTTAAATACGGACTGCGGTTCTCGGCATTTCAGAACATCGGACCGGGAACCATCTACAACTACAACGAGAACTACGAGGTGATTGATTCGGTGGTGGTAAGCCGAAGCAAGGTACTGAACACCTACACCTCACTGGAACCGAGACTGGGAATTAACTATGTGATTTCAAAAAGTGCCTCGGTCAAAGCCAGTTACTCAGCCACGACCCAATATATCCACCTGGCCCAGAATTCAACCGCCGGCACACCGCTTGACCTTTGGTTTCCGAGCAGCCAGAATGTCAAACCCCAGAAAGCCAACCAGTTTGCCATCGGATACTTCAGAAATTTCAAAGACAACCTGCTTGAAGCCTCGGCTGAGGTCTATTACAAATCGATGACCGATGTGATTGATTTCAAAGACAATGCAGAATTGTTGCTGAATCCCGAGCTGGAAGGTGAACTCAGAACGGGTAAAGGAACCGCCTACGGGCTCGAACTGCTGGTCAGGAAAAATGATGGAAAGCTCAACGGGTGGGTCAGCTACACCTTGTCGTCGACCACCCGCAAGGTTGCAGAAATCAACAACGGAAAATCATACAGGGCACCTTATGATAAGCCGCACAACATTTCCATTGTGCTTAATTACGAACTAAGTGAAAGGATGCTCATTTCGGCCAACTGGGTTTATGCGACAGGAGCACCGGTTACTTTCCCTACCGGCCGGGCTGTGGTTGGAAATGTGATATTGCCGATTTACAGTGATCGCAATGCCTATCGTCTGCCCGACTACCACCGCCTCGACCTTGCATTTACCCTGAAATCAAAAATAAAAGAAAACCGCAGATGGCAGGGCGAATGGAATTTCTCGGTTTACAATGCGTATGCCCGCAAAAACGCATGGTCGATCAACTTTGAACAGGATGTCGACAACCCCATGCGAACCTATGCCGTGAAAACCTACCTGTTCAGCATCATCCCGGCAATCACCTATAACTTCAAATTCTAAAACATAAAACGATGAATTTCAAATATATAAAATACGGTATGGGTCTCTTCTTACTGACCCTTTTCCTGGCCTCCTGCACCGAAAAAATCGACATTGAACTCGACGAAAGCTACACGCGCCTGGTGGTGGAAGGGGCAATCACCACCGACACCATGGCTCATACCATCAGCCTGAATACCACCACCAGCTATTATTACGAAGAACCGGCTCCGGGTGTAACAAATGCGGTGGTAACTTTAAACGATGGTGAATCAACGATCACCCTGAGCGAAACCAGCCCTGGCAGATACCAGACACCGGCTGATTACTTCGGAATACCGGGACGTACATACAAGCTTGGCATAAGGCTCAACAGCCCCCTGAACGGTGAAGACACCTATACGGCCGAATCCACCATGAACCTGCCTGCCCCCCTCGATTCAATCAGGGCTGTATACCATGAGGATTGGGGTACTGAAGGGTTTTATGAAATCAAATGCTATGTGCTTGATCCCTTAACCACCGATTACTACCAGTTTAAGGTATTAAAAAACAATACCATGCTCACCGATAGCCTGAATAAGGTTTTGATCACCGACGACAGGTTCTACAATGGCAATTATACCAACGGTATTGGCGTCGGATATCTGAACCAGGCATTTGAAGCAGAAAAAGTGGCTCCCGGAGACCAGCTCACCATACAAAGCTCAAGAATCTCTGAAACCTTTTTCAGGTTCGTAACCGAGCTGCAGATACAGTCGGGTTTCCAGACCCCGCTGTTCAGTGGTCCGCCTGCCAATGTACAGGGGAATATCAGTGGGGGTGCCATCGGCTACTTCACGACATATCCGGTGAATTATACCAGTACAACTGTTACAGACGCCAAGTAAAATTTGCCAGGTTCAGAACTTAAAAAAATGTTAAAATCGCTGTTCAGAATAACAAACCAGTCTGAATTTCCGTTACCTTTTCAATCGATTGCGATAAACTATTGTCGAACCTAAAACCAACGGAACATGCTGGAATATTCAAAGACGATTCTGCAGAAAGTAAGTTTCAGCAAAGACTTGTTTCGCAAGGAGCTGAACAAAGCCATCCGTTTTCTGAAGCGCGAGGAGATTATTATGCTGCAGGTATGGTGTATGGTAAGCTACAATGATAAATACGGAGACATCATCCGTGAAGTGTTTAAAAGTGTGCTGCGATAGTACAACAACAAAAAAGCCTGCAAAAATGCAGGCTTTTTTGTTTCCGGAATCCTGAGAACTATCTTTGCGGGTGTTTAAAGCAATTAAAATGACAGAATTTCACGACTGGCATAACAAGACATTGGCAGAGAAGGTTGTACGCAAACTTTGCCGGAATTTTTTCAACGGGATGTACTTCGGCACATCTGCAGAGGCTGCGGCTTATATCCTAGAACAGGTCACACCGGGGATGCAGGTTGCCTTCGGTGGGTCAATGACCATCAGGTACCTGCAGATCAGGCAGAAAGCGGCTGAAAAAGGTGCCATACTGATTGACCACGGTGCCGAGGGACTTACCGACAGCCAGAAACTCGAAGTCATGCGCCGGGAGCTGACCAGCGATCTCTTCATCAGCAGCACCAATGCCATCACTGCCGACGGCATTCTGGTGAATGTGGACGGATACGGAAACCGGGTTGCAGCCATGATCTTCGGGCCTCAGAAAGTGATTGTTGTTGCAGGAATCAACAAAATCGTGAAAGATGAAGAAGCAGCCTTCGACAGGCTGGGTCTGGTTGCCGGGCCTATGAACATGAAGCGGCTTAACAGGGGAACACCCTGTACCGAAGATGCCGTTTGCCACAACTGCAGCGCAGAAAACCGCGGGTGCCGCGCCTATACCATCATCCGCAAACGACCGGCCCACACCCCTACCGATGTGATCATCGTCGGAGAAAACCTGGGTATGTGAAGCACACCGCCTGAAAGATTGCGGAAAGGTAAAAGGAAACAGAATCAAAAAAAAGCGAAACAGGTATGGAAACCAGACAAACCGGATGGGTGATCATTTTAGCCATGGTGGTTGCAGTATTGTTTGTAACAGGGCTTGCCCTCTTTACGAAAATGCCGGACCCTGGCCGGCAGATCACATTGCTGATGATTCCGGGGCTGCTGATTCCCGCATTGCTTTTCTATCAGCTAACGGTGAAGGTTGACAGAGAGCATGTAAGCATAATTTTCGGCGTAGGTGTGATCCGCAGAAAGTGGAAGATCAGTAAATTAGCGAAAGCCGAAGCAGTTAGAAACTCCGTGATGCACGGCTGGGGCATTCATTACAGCCTGAATACAACGATTTACAATGTAAGTGGTTTTGATGCCGTTGAACTTTCGTTTCGTGACAGCAACCGCAAAGTTCGCATCGGCAGTGCTGAAGCACCAAAACTGGCTGATTCCATCAACAGACAGATTAATGAAAACAGCCACAACCTTTAAATCTGTGCCTGTGGATTTTTGATTCTGAACCATATACTTATGCAATCGCGTGGTTTTGTTAAAAAAATGCAAAAAACATTGCAATCATTTCAATTGCTTGTTTACTTTTGAGCGTTGGTAAATCGGTTTTGATATGGAACTTACAGTACTGAATGCGATATCACCCATTGACGGGAGGTACAGGAAGCAGGTGGAGGGCCTGGCCTATTTTTTTTCTGAAGCAGCCCTGATTAACTACCGCGTATTTGTTGAGGTTGAGTACTTTATCGCATTGTGCGAAATTCCCCTTCCTCCGTTAAAAGGCGTCACCCGCTCCGATTTCGACAATTTAAGGGGCCTTTGCCGCGATTTTACCTTTGCTGATGCCGCTGAAGTCAAGGAAATAGAATCAACCACCAACCACGATGTGAAGGCCGTTGAGTATTACCTTAAGAAGAAATTCGACAAGATGGGGCTGGGCAAATACAAGGAATTTCTGCATTTTGGCCTTACTTCTCAGGACATCAACAACACCGCTGGTCCTTATGCCCTGCGCCTTGGGGTTGACGATGTAATTCTGCCCGTGCTGGAAGATTTTCTGAAAAAGCTTACCGAAAAAGCCAAAGCATGGAAAAATGTACCCATGCTCGCCCATACCCACGGACAGCCGGCCACCCCGACTACCGTTGGAAAAGAACTCTATGTGTTCGTTGAAAGGCTGAAACAGCAGATCAAGCAGCTGAAAGCTGTTCCATATACAGCCAAATTCGGTGGTGCCACCGGAAACATGAATGCCCATTATGCAGCTTATCCTCAGGTTGACTGGATTGCCTTTGCCGAAAACTTTACCAGGGACCACCTGAAGCTGGAACGCCAGAAGGTAACCACCCAGATTGAACATTACGACAACCTTGCTGCCCTCTTCGATGCCTTCAAACGGATCAATAACATCCTGATCGATCTCAGCCGCGACATCTGGGCTTACATCTCGATGGAATACTTCAAACAGAAGATCAAAGCCGGAGAAATCGGGTCATCGGCTATGCCGCACAAGGTGAATCCCATTGATTTTGAAAATGCCGAAGGTAATCTGGGCATTGCCAATGCCCTTTTCGAACATTTATCTTCCAAACTACCCATTTCAAGACTGCAGCGCGACCTCACCGATTCTACGGTTACCCGCAATATCGGCGTACCGGCTGCCCATACCGTCATCGCCATCAAATCGCTTCTGAAAGGCTTTTCAAAACTGATCCTGAACGAAGAAAAAATCGCCGCCGACCTTGAAAACAACTGGGTGGTGGTATCAGAAGCCATTCAAACGATACTCAGACGCGAAGGCTATCCCAAACCTTATGAAGCACTGAAAGAACTAACCCGCACCAATGCCAGGGTTACCCGGGAAACCATCGCGGCTTTCATCGACAAACTCAATGTCAGCGAAGGAGTTAAAAAAGAACTCAGGGCACTTACCCCGCACAATTATACGGGTCACTTCTCTGTCTGAAAACCCGGTACTTTTCAAACACCGGCCGGCCGCCGGTGTTTTTTTTCTTTCTGAAATAGTTTAGTCTGAATGGTAAAGCCAGTACCAGGCTTCCACATTGTCAAGATAAGCCCCGTCGAATCCGGCATCAATGATTTTCCGGATATAGGAATCATCGCTGCCGTAGATTATTTTCTGCCACTCATCATTCCAGAATTCAACCCAGAACTCATCGGGATAACCATCGTATGATTTCTTTATCCAATCCGGCTCATGCAGTTTCCAGGATGAGTTCCAGTAATACCGGTACCTCTCTGCCGAACCAATGCTGATGTATGCGATCACCAGCCTTTTCCCGCCATTCTTCTTAACTCTGATGCGCTGGAGATCCTCTGAAGTCAGCTTATAGTCATCAAAAAACAGATCCATGATGACCAGATCATAATCTGTGGCCGCAATGGAGTCAAGCATCTGACCAGGATTGCTGAAAGAAGCAGTACTGATCAGGTAAAGGTAGTTCTCAGCCATTCCCACCGAAAGAATATCGTTGTTGTTTCCTGCTCCGTCAAGCTCCGGGATCTCTGCGTAATTATAGTTACCGGCCGTTCTGATGAAACAGCGGAAGCCATGGGCACTGCACTCTGATACAGCGTGCTGCTCATTTTCCGGTGCCGTAACATACTCTGATACCAGTACCGGTTTATGCAAAACCAGCTGATCGAGCATATCCGTTCGCCAGGCATCGGGATTGTAGCCGCCATTATAGAACAATTCTTCAGTTCCGATGGCATCAATGGCAGCAAGGTATTCCAAGTTGATGCCTTCCGTTGGTTCGGCCTGGTTAAATGCCAGTTCAACCCCGTTTTGGGGAATGATAATAAAGGAGTTATCCAGGCTGCGGGCATAGGAAGCGATGTTCCGGACAAAGTGCTGCATCCTAACTGCAGCATCCTCCGTAACTTTCTCTTTTGAACACGAAGGCAAACAGAAGATGGCCAGTATAAGAAACCGGAACATGCTGCGAAGCTGGATGATCATGAATGAAAGAGGAATTTGAAAGACGGCTGAAAAAAGATCAGTGGAATGCTGCAATCAGCAGTTCAATATCCTTGTGCGGCAGGTGGAAAAATTCACTGATGTAGCGATTGGTAGATATCCCGTTGTAGAGATACACCCCGTTTCTCACCCCGCTGTCGGTTCGCAGAATGTTGTTGATTCCGCCCTCTTCCCCTATTTTAAGGATAATGGGAGCCAGCAGGTTGCTGAGCGCCCTGGATGCCGTACGCGGAACCTTTGACGCAATATTGGGTACACAGTAATGGGTTACCCCGAATTTCTCAAAAACCGGGTTTTTGTGATCGGTGATGATGGAGGTTTCAAAACAGCCACCCTGGTCGATGCTCACATCAATGATGATGGCCCCTGCGCGCATCTGCTGTACCATGCTTTCGGTAATACACACCGGCGACAGGCCAGCCTGCGAGCGGATTGCCCCGATGGCCACATCGGCTGTCCGCAAAGCCTCAGTGAGGGGCTTGGGTTGAAGCACACTGGTAAAAACGCGGGTTCCCAGGTTATTCTGAAGCCGGCGAAGCCTGTACACCGAATTGTCGAATACCTTTACCATGGCTCCCATTCCCATGGCTGCCCGGGCTGCAAATTCACCAACAGTGCCGGCTCCGAGTATAACGACTTCCGTGGGTGAAATCCCGCTCAGCCCACCAAACATCAGTCCCCTTCCGTAATCAGGATGGCTCAGGTACTCCGCAGCAATCAGGATGGATGTATTGCCGGCAATTTCACTCATCGCCCTGATAACCGGAAAGTTACCATCACGATCCTTCATGTACTCATAGGCAAAAGCGGTTACCCTTTTCGACGAAAGCTGCCTGAAATAGACGTCTGTTAAGCCAGCTAGATTGAGAGAAGAAAACAATACCTGTTTCCCTTTCATCATTTCGATCTCTGCCGTGGTGGCCGGGGCTACCTTAATGACCACATCAGACTGAAAAACGACTGAGGTATCGTAGGCGATTTCGGCCCCGGCATCGCTGTACTGGTTGTTTGAAAAATGGGCAGCAGCTCCGGCATTGTTTTCAACCAGTACCTTGTGACCAGCTTCAATCAGCAGATTCACCGCTTCGGGAACCAGCGAAATACGGTTCTCCAGAGAGGTGGTCTCTCTGGGAATCCCAATACTAAGTTTGCATGATTTACCGGGAAGTCCGAGCCGTTCTTCCTGTGGCATCAGCCCCACAGCATGCGACGGAAACATGATAAAATCCCTTTGCTGATCATCCATCTGCACAAGCCGTTTCTGAAATTACTTTTGCTAATTTACGCAAAAAAGTATTCATACACGACCACCGTCAGTAAAACTTCCTGCCCGGATTGTCCGCTCACTGCTGGCCTCGTCAACCGTTATCCGGATATGAATGCAATCCTCCGGAATCAACCCGCCTGCCATTTCAGGCCACTCCACAAAACAATAACGACCACTGAAAAAATAATCTTCGTAACCGATGTCAAGCAGCTCTTCCTCTTTGCGGAGCCGGTACAGATCAAAATGGTAAACGCTGTCCCCGCCAACTGTAAGATACTCATTCACAATGGAGAAGGTAGGACTATTGACGACATCTACCACCTGAAGTGCCCGGCACAAGGACTGAATAAGGGTGGTTTTACCGGCACCCATGGACCCCGATAACACAAACAAGCGTTGATCAGGGAATCCTGCAATCAGCTCCGCAGCAATCAGTTCCAGTTCTTCGGTTGTCTTACACCTGAATTCAAATGCCATGGATGCAGATTTATCTGGGTTTTAAGGTGATAAATGGGACCATTACTTCTTCCATCGAGATTCCGCCATGCTGAAAAGTATTGCGGTAATAATTCACGTAATAGTTGAAGTTATTCGGGTAGGCAAAGAAATCGGTATTCCGGCAGAAAACAAAGCTCGAACTCACATTTCCTTTGGGCAGGTATGCGTCCATCGGATTCTTCACTTCGAATACCTCTTTGCGGTTGTAGCTGAGGCTTTTACCCGTTTTATACCGCAGGTTTGTATTGGTTGCCTTATCCCCGACTATCTTCACCGGCGAATCAACTTTTACCGAACCGTGATCGGTGGTGATGATGGTGGTTATCTTCTTTTCGGCGAGGAACCTGAAGATTTCAATCAGTGGTGAATGTTCGAACCAGGAAACCGTGATGGAGCGATAGGCTGCTTCATCATCGGCCAGCTCTCTGATGACTTCCATCTCGGTGCGGGCATGTGAAAGCATATCCACGAAGTTGTAAACGATCACATTCAGCCGGTTACCAAGCAGGTTGGGCAAAGTCTCAACCAGTTTGCGGCCTGCAGTGAGGTTCAGTACCTTGTTGTATGAGTATTTCAGGTCACGGCCATACCGCTTGAGCTGCTCACCCAGCAGTTCAGATTCGAACTGGTTTTTGGTCCCCTCTTCATCTTCATTCACCCAGTATTTCGGATATTTTCTTTCTATCTCAGTTGGCAGAAGACCAGAGAACAAGGCATTGCGGGCATACTGTGTGGTGGTTGGCAGAATGCTGTAATAAATCTCATCGCGTTCCACCCTGAAGTATTGCTCTACTATGGGCTGTAGAATTTTCCACTGGTCGTAACGCAGGTTATCGATCAGAATAAAGAAAAGACTTTGTGTTTCGTCGATTACCGGTAACAGTGATTCTTTTACCAGGGTGTGCGACATCACAGGCTTTTCGGCAGTTTTTCCCTGAACCCACCCGAGGTAATTCGTCTCAACGAAACGGCTGAATACCTGTCCTGCCTCATCTTTCTGAAGCTTAAGCACATCGGCGATGCCACTGCTGGTTGATTTCTCCAGTTCAAGCTCCCAATAGATCAGTTTCCTGTAAATCTCTTTCCATTCATTGAAATTCAGCCGGTTGCTGATTTCCATGCCAATGCTTCTGAACTGCTGCTGGTAGTTGAAGGTTGTTTTCTCACTAATCAGCTTTTTATTCTCAAGGTTTTTCTTGAGACTCAGGAGTATCTGATTCGGGTTTACGGGTTTTATCAGATAATCGCTGATGTTGGAGCCAATGGCATCTTCCATAATGGCTTCCTCTTCACTTTTGGTGATCATCACCACCGGAAGCCCGGGGTAAATATTTTTTATCTGCAGCAGGGTTTCAATCCCTGAAATCCCCGGCATCTGCTCATCAAGGAAAACAATATCAAAGGGCCGGCTTCTGATTATTTCAAGCGCTTCACCTCCGTTGTTGCTTGTAAAAACGTTGTATCCCTTATCTTTAAGGAACATGATATGCGGTTTCAGGAGGTCAATTTCATCATCAACCCAAAGTATGGTTGCGTTTTCCATAGTCGATCTATGTGATTATTAACAGCGTGATTTCGGGGAACTAAAATCCTTACCTTTGCGCTGCAAAGAATGTTTCCCTGATCTATAATGCAGAAAGGGTCGTTTTATTTCAGCACGGAACTGATTTTTAACAAATTTTCGCTTTTACAAAGATACAATTAATCGTGGGTAGCCTTTCCCGGAATAAAAGAAAAATCATCAACGATCCGGTGTATGGTTTTGTAACCATCAGTTCAGAGCTGTTGTTTGATCTGATTGAACACCCCTGGTTTCAGCGTCTCCGCCGGATACGGCAGCTCGGAATGACCGGTCTGGTCTACCCGGGAGCCCTTCACACCAGATTTCATCATGCCATCGGCGCTATGCACCTGATGCAGGAAGCCATTGAAACACTTCGTTTCAAGGGCATCGCCATCACCGACCAGGAAGCAGAATCAACACTGATCGCTATCCTGCTGCACGATATCGGCCATGGTCCTTACTCCCACGCCCTTGAAAACAGCATTGTCAGCGGTACCTCCCATGAAGAGATTTCGCTGCTCATTATGCAGCAATTGAACCGGCAGTTTGACCACCGGCTGGAAGATGCCATTGCCATCTTTACCAACCAGTACCCGAAACGCTTCCTTCACCAGTTGGTTTCCAGTCAGCTGGATATGGACCGCCTCGATTACCTGAAAAGGGACAGCTTCTATACCGGTGTTTCTGAAGGAGTTACCAACACCGAACGCATTATTAAGATGCTCATGGTCCACAACGACGAACTGGTGGTTGAGGAAAAAGGAATCTATTCCATTGAAAAATTCATCGTTGCCCGCCGCCTGATGTACTGGCAGGTTTATTACCACAAAACAGTGGTCGCTGCTGAAAATATGCTGATCCTGCTGCTGGCCAGGGCCAAGACGCTGGCTGAAACAGGGCAGGATGTGTATGCAACACCTGCTTTTGACTTTTTTCTTAAAAATACTTTTGAGAAAAAAGATTTTCAGAACCGGCCTGAACTGATTGAAAACTTCGTGTTGCTGGATGATTACGATGTCTTTACCAGCATTAAGTACTGGACTCACCATCACGATGCTGTTCTGTCAATCCTGAGCAATGCCCTGGTAAACAGACAGCTTTTCAGAATCGAGCTTCAGGATCAGCCATTTTCACAAGCAAGCATTCTCGCCGTAAAAGAGGCGATACTGAAAAATTACCCGGAAACCGATGCCGCCGGTGCTGAATACCTGCTGAGTAATGGCAGCATCACCAACAACGCCTACATCCCCGGAAACGATAAAATCAGCATACTGATGCGCGATGGCAGCATTACAGATATTGCTGTTTCATCTGACCAGTTAAACATTTCATTGCTCACCCATGCGGTTACCAAATACTTTCTTTGTTACCCCAAGAACATAATCACCTGATTTAGTGTTTTAAACAAAAATCAGCAATCTGAACACTTCATTGCAACCAACCATCACCCATCTTTAAAAAAATCATACCATCCACATGAAATTCACTGCCGGCCAGATTGCAGCCATGATCAACGGAACCGTTGAAGGCAACCCTGAAACTCAGGTTCACAAACTTTCAAAAATTGAACAGGGCGAGCCTGGTTCGATCACCTTCCTCGGCAATCCCAAATATGCCCAATACCTTTATCAGACCAATGCTTCGGTAATTATTGTAAACAGTGATTTTACGCCCGAAAAGCCACTTCAATCCACACTGATCAGGGTGGAGAATGCCTATACCGCCTTTGCCATGATGCTGGATGCTTACAACCAGATAAAACAAAACAAAACAGGGATATCGAAACAGTCCTGTATTGCTGAAACTGCTACCATAGGCGAAAACTGTTACATTGCTGAATTTGTCAGCATCGGAGAGAATGTTGTGGTAGGGAACAATGCAAAAATATATCCCGGATCGGTGATTGGTGACAACACCACCGTCGGAGACAACACCGTGATTTACGCCGGTGTTAAGATATACAGCGATTGCAGCATTGGTTCCGGATGTACCCTTCATGCCGGAGTGGTCATCGGAGCCGATGGTTTTGGGTTTGCCCCGCAAAGCGACAATCAGTACCAGAAAGTGGCCCAGATTGGCAATGTTATCCTCGAAGACAATGTTGAAATTGGAGCCAATACCACCATTGACAGGGCAACCCTTGGCTCGACCATCATCCGCAAAGGGGTGAAGATTGACAACCTGATACAGATTGCCCACAATGTTGAGATCGGCGAAAACACAGTGATTGCTGCACAATCGGGCATTGCCGGTTCAGCTAAAATCGGGAAAAACTGTATGATCGCCGGACAGGTGGGTATCATAGGTCATCTTGAAGTCGGCGATAATGTGAAGATTGCCGCTCAATCCGGGATTTCAACCTCTGTTCCGGCAAATTCTATTCTCATGGGCAGTCCGGCTTTCGATATTTCCGCTTACCGCAAAGCGTACGTGCATTTCCGCAACCTTCACAAACTCAACGATCGTGTAAGTAAACTCGAGAAGCAAGCCGGAAATTAATCAGCCGTTTCTACAATACTAATATAACACATTATTTATCAGTATATTAGTAGATACTTAGCGGATTAAAAAAAACGCTAAATTTGCCAGCCGTATGACAGAAAAACAGAAGACACTGAAAGAGCCCGTTTCGATTTCCGGAGCAGGCCTTCACACTGGTCAGGAAGTAACCATTACTTTCAGGCCAGCCCCTGAAAATCATGGATTCAAATTCCGCCGTGTTGATATGCCGGGTCAGCCCGTGATTGATGCAGATGCCGATTATGTGACCGACACCTCGCGCGGCACCAGCCTTGAACACAACGGGGTCAAGGTAAGCACGGTTGAGCATGCCCTTGCTGCCCTCACAGGTATGGATCTCGACAATGTGCTGATTGATCTCGATTGTGTGGAGACACCCATTCTTGACGGCAGCTCCAGGTATTATGTTGAAGCCATTCAGAAAGCTGGCATTGTTGAGCAGAACGCTGAACGGAAGTATTTCAGGATCACTGAAGTATTGCGGTTCTCTGATCCTGAAAAGAAGGTAGAATTATTGATTCTGCCCGATGAAACCTACAAGGTATCAGTCATGATCGACTACGATACCAATGTTTTAGGCACCCAGAATGCGCACCTGAGCCACCTCAATGATTTTGCCGGGGAGATCAGTGCCTGCCGCACTTTTGTCTTTTTACACGAACTGGAGTATCTGATACAGAACAACCTGATTAAGGGTGGCGACCTGAGCAATGCCATCGTTTTTGTAAACCGGCTGATCGGTCAGGATGAGCTCGACCGCCTGGCCAGGTTTTTCAACAAGCCCAGGGTAGAGGTCCTCAAAGAAGGCATACTCAACAACCTTGAACTGCACTTCACCAATGAACCGGCCCGCCACAAACTGCTTGATGTTGTGGGTGACCTGAGTCTGGCAGGGACCCGGATCAAAGGGCATGTAATTGCCAGCAGACCGGGCCATACAGCCAATACCAGTTTCGCAAGAATACTGAAACACCACATAAAGAATGAACTGGCACAACCCGATGTTCCCCAATACGATCCCACCAGGCCTCCGCTGTTCGACATCAACCAGATCAGGCGCCTGCTCCCGCACCGCCCGCCTTTCCTGCTGGTTGATAAAATTCTGAGCATGAGCGACCATGATGTGCTCGGCTTGAAAAATGTTACCATGAATGAAGGTTTCTTCGTAGGACATTTTCCTGAAGAGCCGGTGATGCCCGGAGTACTGATTGTGGAAGCCATGGCACAGACCGGTGGCATTTTTGTGCTGAGTTCTGTTCCGGATCCTGAAAACTACATTACCTATTTTATGAAAATAGAGAATGTACGATTCCGGCAAAAGGTAGTGCCGGGAGATACCATTCTTTTTCATCTTGAACTGATCTCACCGTTCAGACGCGGAATAAGCCATATGCGCGGAACAGCCTATGTCGGAAACAAGATCGTTACCGAAGCTGAACTCATGGCCCAAATTACTAAAAAACCAACCATCTGAGATGAATCAACCCCTCGCATATGTGCACCCCCAGGCAAAAGTGGCCAAAAACGTCGTTATAGAACCTTTTGTCAACATCGAGAAAAATGTAGAAATCGGTGAAGGTACCTGGATAGGTTCCAATGTTACCATTATGGAAGGTGCCCGCATCGGCAAAAACTGCAAGATTTTTCCCGGAGCAGTAATTGCCGCCATTCCACAGGACCTGAAATTCAACAACGAAGACAGCATTGTCCGCATTGGCGACAACACCGTAATCCGCGAATTTGTCACCATCAACCGGGGAACAAAAGCCAATTACGAAACCGTGGTCGGTAACAACTGCCTGCTGATGGCCTATGTGCATGTGGCGCATGACTGTATCGTGGGCAACAACGTGATTCTGGCAAACGCGGCCACCCTTGCCGGGCATATAACCGTTGAAGACTGGGCCATCATCGGCGGACTTTCAGCCGTACACCAGTTTGTGAATATTGGTTCCCATGTGATGATTTCCGGGGGATCGCTGGTCCGTAAAGATGTGCCGCCTTTTACCAAAGCTGCCCGTGAACCGCTTTCTTATGTTGGCATTAACTCTATCGGACTGAGAAGAAGAGGTTATACCGCTGAAAAAATCAACGAGATACAGGATATTTACCGCTATATCTATCTTCGTGGCAACAATGTCAGTCAGGCGCTGGAGTATATCGAAGCGAACCTTCCTGCAACATCCGAACGCGATGAAATCATCTCATTCATCTCCAAATCAAGCCGGGGAATCATGAAAGGTTATGCCAAACAATTCTGATCAGCGGTAAGTATTTACTATTCTCATTAACGCCCCATCGCATCATCTGCGGTCACTCTGTACCCATGCTTGAAATACACCTCGAAAAAGCCGGAAAACAATACAACGACGATTGGATCTTCAGCAATCTCGACCTGAGTCTCATTTCAGGAAGTGCTACGGTACTCCTCGGTTCGAACGGATCAGGAAAATCAACCCTGCTGCAGGTAATCTCCTCTGCCATTGCCCCGACAGCCGGCAATATCACTTACCGGCACAAAGGCAACATCATCAGGCCGGAACATGCCTTCAGGCTGATGTCGATCGCCGCCCCCTACATCGAACTTATCGAAGAATTCACCCTAACAGAAATGATCTGCTTCCACCGGCGGCTGAAACCCCTCGTGAGAAACATGTCAACGGTTGAACTGATCAAAGTTTGCCAGCTTGAGAACAATTCTGACAAGCCCCTGAAGTATTTTTCATCGGGGATGAAGCAGCGCATCAAACTGGCGCTGGCCATTATGAGCGATACCCCTGTTTTGTTGCTGGATGAGCCGGTGTCAAATCTGGATCATGCCGCCATTGACTGGTACAAAGAGCTGATAAACAAGAATATCAATAACCGGTTGGTGGTGGTCAGCTCAAACTCAATTGATGATGAATTCCATTTCTGCTCCCAACAGGTGAAACTGGAAGATTACAAAAAGGCGCCTTTGAAAGAATTGCTCGCCTCCTGATAGCGGCTGCACGAGCATTCATTTGAAATTTGTATTTGGCTTTGAAACAGAAATATATACCTTTGCACCCTCAAAAATAAACAACCCATTTTATGGCAACAACCGCAGATTTTAAAAATGGTCTCTGCATTGAATTTAACGGTGAATTATTCTCAATTGTTGAATTTCAGCATGTTAAGCCAGGTAAAGGAGCTGCCTTTGTAAGAACCAAGCTTCGCAACCTGAAAACAGGAAAAGTTATACCCAATACCTTCAGTGCCGGTGTAAAGATTGATGTTGCCCGCGTTGAACGCAGGCCTTACCAGTTTCTGTATAAAGACGATAACGGTTACAACTTCATGCACAGCGAGACCTACGATCAGGTGAGCATTGAAGAAGCCCTGATCACAGCCCCGCAGTTTCTCAAAGAAGGACAGGGTGTTGAGATCATGTTCCATGCCGAAACAGAAACCCCGTTAACCTGTGATCTTCCTCCGTTTGTTGAGCTCACGGTAACCTATACAGAACCGGGTCTAAAAGGTGATACCGCTACCAACACCCTGAAACAGGCTACCGTAGATACCGGTGCAGTGGTTTTTGTTCCGCTGTTTATCTCCGAAGGTGAACGGATCAGGGTTGACACCCGTACCGGTGATTATTACGAAAGGGTAAAATCCTGATTGTTTCAAATTATCAAAATGCCGGGCCATTGTTCACAAAGCCCGGTTTTTTTTACCATAAATCTTCACAATGAAATTATCACCTTCCATTCGTCTTCAGGATCTGGCAGTTATGCTGGATGCTGCTTATTCAGGTGATCCTGATTTCGGGATCAGCGGTCTCAATGAAATACATATGGTTGAAGCGGGCGACCTCACTTTTGTGGATCATCCGAAATACTATGCCAAAGCGCTTAATTCAAAAGCCACCACCATCATTATCAACAAAGAAGTGGAATGTCCCGCAGGCAAAGCACTGATTTTCCATCAGGATCCTTTTGCGGCCTATGTTTCACTGGTAAAGAAATTCAGACCATTTGAACCTGCCCTGGCAGCCATAGCACCCTCAGCCATCATCGGCGAAGGAACCGTAATCCAGCCCAATGCTTTTGTCGGAAACCATGTTACCATCGGTAAAAACTGCATCATACATGCCAATGTGAGCATTTACGACCACACCGTGATCGGCGACAATGTAATCATTCAGTCAAATTCTGTGATAGGAGGCGATGCCTATTATTTTCAGCGAAAACCTGAAGGATACCGCAAATTTGAATCCTGCGGTCGCGTGGTAATCAGCGATAATGTTGAAATCGGGGCACTCTGCGCCATCGACAAGGGTGTTTCGGGCGATACTTTCATTGGAAAAGGCACCAAATTCGACAATCATGTTCAGGTGGGCCACGATACCTACATCGGCAACAACTGCCTTATCGGTTCTCATTGTGCCATTGCCGGGGTTACCAGGATTGAAGATGATGTAATTCTCTGGGGCAAAGTTGTGGTGAACAAAGACCTTGTTATAGGTAAAGGGGCTGTATTGCTTGCAACATCAGGCGTCGACAAGAGCCTTGAAGGCGGAAAAACCTACTTCGGCAACCCTGCCGATGAAGCCCGCAAAAAATGGCGTGAACTCGCTGCACTAAGACAGCTTCCCGGCATAATTTCCACACTCGGCAAAGAAAATCCGGTCGGCATCACCAGCAAAGACTAACAAAGCAAAGCGATCTGCCTCGACCATTCGTTCCTGTTTTTCAGGCGGAACCGCAGCTTCAACCCATCACCGGTTACCAGCTCAATCCCCGCAGGGATGAAGGCAAGGATATTGTAGAGCAGAATGTCCCTGATTTCGTGGGGCATGAGTTCAAATCCCCCATTTTCTGCTTCTTTAACGACCGGCTTAAAATACAAACGCTGGTTGGTAAGTATGAGCTTTCCGCGGGTAATGTCACTTCCGGAGGAATGCAGGGTATCTGAAGCCTTGATCACCACTTCATTGGCTTTTAAGTCAATTCTCATATAGTTGTTATTTTACCGGTGATTCACTTCAAACAATGTGCCGTATTCTATCCTGCTGTTAATGTGTATATTATAAGATAATACCACAAAACCGGCCAACAAATAGTTCAGGAACGAACACCCCACTGTTCAAAGCCGGATGGTGTGCAGGAAAGATTGCACAATAAGACACTTTTCTCAGGTAAAAGTTACAGGAATTAAGGAAATCGGTATCGGGAGGAATCAGTCAGTCAGGTTGCCTGCCTGGTTGTCTTCAGGGATTCCGGTGTAGACCTGCTCTTTGTCCTTGTGATAAAGATCCATGGCCACAATCATGGCAAAGAAACCCCAGAAAGGTACGGATGCTTTGTCAGTATCGAGAAAATTATTCAGAAGGCCGTGCACGAAATAGGTGATCAGCGCAAGAACAGATATAAGACTGAACAGCCTTATCTGAGCGTCTTTCGCACTGCGGTAAACCCGGATTCCATAGATCAGGATCACCACAATGAGTGAAAAAACGCTCAACAGACCGGGAACACCCTGTTCGGAGAGTGGTCCGATATATTCACTGTGGGCATTCCCGAGGTCTCCGGCATTGGTGCTGATAATGGTTCTTTCCTTTGAGCGCTGGAATGGGGCATAGATAAACTGGTACGTGCCCGGGCCCCATCCAAGCAAGGGCCGCTCACTGAACATCCTGAAGGCAGACTGCCAGCGGTTTATACGTTCCAGGTTAGAAGCATCCGAAGAGATATTGTAGATTGACTGAACGTGTTCGATAAAGTTCGCCGAAGAATCCTGCTTATTCTTTTCAAGCGCGTAAAGTATCTGATTTTCAAATATGTAAAATACAGCTATCAGGCCGACCAGACCCATGAATATCCACCTGAACCTGATCCTGTAAACAATCAGTACAATAACTCCGATGGCGAATATCAGACTCACCCAGGCTGCACGGCTGAAAGAAAGGTACAGGGCCCCCAGAAGAATGATTGATATGAGCATTGCATAGAGCCTGTATGTGCGGCTTCTGTGTTTGTTGAAGACATAGCCGACAAAAACAGGGAGGAAGAAGGCCAGGATAGCCCCATAGGCCGTATGGTCGTTGTAAAAGGGTTTCATCACCCAATGGCCCTGCTTTTCGGCAAAGCCATATTCGGCATGATGCAGGGTGGTGTAAATCACAACAATGACCAGGGCTGCAGCATAAAGCCAGTTAAACCGGGTAATGTTGCGGGGGTCTTTGAACAAGGTGATTCCCAGCAGGTAAAAAGGCACAACAAACCACAGTCGTGCAAACAGGAATTTGAAAGAAACAAGGGGCATTTCACTGGTGATGCTGGTGATCAGCAGCCAGACCAGATTGATGAGAATCACAATGGTAACCGGATGTTTTAAAATTCTGACATCAAACTTACCATTAAACAATGTTTTAAGCAGAAACAACAACATGACTCCTACCATGAGCGGTTCGGCAGGCAGGGAGATCCCTATGCCGAGTTCAGAGTCGGCGAAGTTTACTGACAGCGGGGTAAGAAATACAATCAGCAGCATCAGTTTATCGAGCCAGAAAATATACATCAGCGCGATAACAATAGCGACAGGAATCAGAAAACCAAGGTAGAGTTCTTTTACAAGCAGCATGCTGTTAAGCAGGATAAACAATCCGCTTAACAAATAAAACCATTTGATTTTGCTGTTTGTAAAATTCATGATCGTTTTGATTACAGAAAATAATCAAAATCAACCTGCAGAGAGGTTCTTCAGTTCATCATTGATCCTGCGGTTCTCTGCAACCGAAATAACTACCACGGCAAAAAAGAGTGAGGCAAATACTGAATAAAGAACGATGAGCCATCTAACGGGATAAGCCTTCTTGTCGGCTACCACGGGAGGGGTTACAAGGTTGGTATAGGTAAACTCCTTCTGGGCATCATAGAAAGCCTGGTCATACTTCAATTCAAATTCAGCATAATTGTGGAGAATATCGTTCCGGCGCTGGGTGAGAATCGCCATTTCGCCTGCCTTCTGTTCGAAATTCGATTTCATGCGCAACACATCCTTCATGTTGATGTTCGTTGAGTTCGAGCCATCAACCGTGCGCAGATAACCACGGGTTATTTCCCTTGCCTGTGATTCATAATCGATCAGTTCGTAATTCTGGCGAAGGTATGACAACTGTTTCTCAACACTGTCGAGCTGTGCGCGCTGTACCTGAAGGGTGCGTCCGATGCTTAACACCACCTCAAAATACTTATCACGGTGAATTTTCTGGATTTTCTTGTTACAAAATTCAATGATTGCATTCACCATATCATTGGCCAGCTGGGCATCGGTGTCGGTAACCTCGATTTCAATGGACTCCCACTGGGTTTTGTTGATCTTTACATTTTCATTGTAAATGTTGGCCATGGCTGACTGGAAGTAGCGATAGCTGCTGTCAATTTCATAATGACGGGCAAGGTCAAATTTTTTGATGACACTGTCCCGGATGTCTCTCGACATCAGCCACTGCAACATCTGTTCCGATTCACTTTCATCAGAATAAGGTGCAATGTTTGAAGGATAAATCAGTGCAAATGATTTAAACCTTGGTTTGATAAAAAATGAACCTGAAAATATGAAGGCAAAAAAAGCTGCCACAGATGCAATAATAATCAGGTGCCATCTCCATTTGATAAATATTTTCATCAGATGGATATTACTGAAGTAGTTTTCCATGGTTGGCTTAATATTGTCCATTACGCGGAAATTGATTCTTTGCTTCGGTGGAAATGAAGTTTTTTTTTTAATGAGTCTGGTTTGGCAAACTTCTCAAGACCAATAATAACCAGCACTGCCAGAAAGAAGGCTGCAATTGTTGCTACGAGCACAATGATCCAGCGCACAGGGTATGACTTTTTCTCTGCCTTGAAAGCAGACTCAACCACAAATTTCTGCGGCAGGTTCTCCTGGGCATCAACCTTGGCTTCTTCATACCTGGCTTTCAGGTAACTCAGCTGTTTCTTCTCATGCTCCAGCTGATCACGAAGAGAAACATAAGCGCCACCATATTCAGCCAGCACACTCAGTTTATCTTCCAGGGCCTTGATTCCACGGCTGTTACCCCTGGCGACTTCAATGGCCAGCTGCTGGGTTATCATTTCGGACTGGGACTCGTAATCAAATACACCGGCTTCCCTGATTTTTTTCAACGAATCTTCCATGCGCGCTATCTCACTCTGAAGACGGTTGTATTCCTGCTCAACAATTTTAAATCCTTTGATGGCCCTTTCGCGCTGCATCGAATTCTTGGTGGAATCGAGCAGTTCTGAAATGGTATTGGCAATATCGGCAGCCATTTGAGGATCTTTGTCAAGAACCGTAATCTTCACTGCCATAAATTCAGTGCGCCTGAAAGTTATGTTGCTTTCGTATTCCTTGTAAAGGCTGGTGTATTTGTATTTGGAATTGTTGCTGATGCCATAGTGCTTCATCAGGTCAAACTTCTTCACAACCTTGTCACGTATTACACTCGAACTGAGTATCTGCAGCATCTGTTCTGTCTGTTCATCCTCTCCAAACTCAAGAATGTCGGATTTGGCGGCCGGCTGATCGGTAAGCAGGGCTTTCGAAACAGAATTGCTTGAAACAGGAAATAAAACTACGGTTGATTTGTAAAGAGGCGTGATGAAGAAAGGTGACGAAAAAACAGAAGCCAGAACAGCTGCTATTACACTAATGATTATCAGGTGTTTACGCCAGTTGTACAAAAACATTCCAAGGCTGGTCGAGTCAAAATCCCTGATCTCTGATAACTTATTCTCCGACATATAGGAATGTTAGTTCGGTTTGGAGGGTCAAAGGTATAAAAAATACTTCTTATTCACCGGCTCAGCAGAAATATCTATACAGGAGTTTTGCTTCCACCCACAATTTTTATAAAATTCCCGATATCGAGCAGCTTCAACCCCATGGCTGTGAGCACTGAAATAGCAACCATCAGCAGGAAGGACTTGATCCAGAACAAATTGAGGGAGATGCTGATCAGGTTAAAAAGGATAACCATAATGATAAAAACAAACAGGGAAGCAAGGTAACGCGGGTTTATCCTGAACCTGAAGATTATCTGGGCAAGAATCACCTGAACAACTGCCATTGAGAACTGGGTTACCAGACTGGCCCATGCTGAACCGAGTGCACCATAGGCCGGTATAAGTATCAGGTTCATCACGATGTTGAGCAGCATACCCAGCGCTGCAGCAAGGTTTAGCATTTTCAGGCTGCCATTGGCTGTAAGCAGGGTCCCGAAAACATAGGTAGTGGATATCGCCACAAAACAACCCATGAGAACGGCAAAGACCGATGCAGACTCCTGAACGTAGTTTTCGTACATAAGGTCCATAAGTTCAACCCGGTAAAACACCGAGCCAGTTGCAAGAATCACAGAACCAACAAAAAGGATGGAAAAGGATAACCTTACCAGATTCTCAAGTCCGGGGCCTTTCTTGATTAACCGGGCAAACAGGGGTAAAAGCAGCACTGAAAACAGGTAAGCGATGTTGTTGGAAGCATCGAGCAGCCGGTATGCATGGGCGTAGATACCAGCCTGAATGTTACCCTCATTTCCGGACAGCATCCGCTTGATCATCACAGTATCAAAACGGTTGTAAAATGTCATCAGCAGGAACAACAAGGCAAAAGGCAGGCTCTGTTTCAGAATCATCATAAAAAAAGCTGAATTCCAGTTAAGTTTTCTGAATGAAGCTTTTTTCACAACAATGATAAATGCAATGAAAGCAGTAATGATGTAGGAGAATGTCTGGGTATAAACAAACCACTCAATCCTGAATTGCTGTTCAGTGATATTGCCCCACAGCAGCACACTGCAGATGGCAATCATCAGCATCCTGTCGAGTACCGAGAGCAGGCTGTCGGTCTTGAACAACAGCAAGGCCGAAATATTTGACCTGAGGTAAAGAATCAGGGAAATAAAAAACTGATTGAGTGCCAGCAAAGCCAGCATCCACAGCTCATTTCCGCGGAAGCCCCATAACAAACCGACCGAGAAAGTTAGAACGAAATAGACAATGGCCAGTAAGAACTTAATGATCAGGATTCCTGAGAAGTGTTTATTCAGGAGTTGTGAATTCTGGGCAATGTTCTTGTTGTTGAAGTTGGTAATCCCGAAATCGAGCAGGATGTTGAACAGGAATGAAAAATTAAATACCACGAAATAGAATCCGAAGTCCTGCGCTCCCACCACATTCTGAACCGTCCGGTCGATGCCAAAAATCCAGAATGGCTTGATCAGCAGATTGAGCAAAAGAAGGAAACCCAGGTTGGTCAGAAATTTTCGCTGCATTGAATCATGAAACTCCTTCAGAGCTTCGTTAACAGGTTGACGGGATGCAAATAATCCCGGTACTGAAGATTAATAATTATAAATTTGCGCAAAAATATCATTATTCCTGATCATTACAAGCCTTCATCAGCCGAATAGTTCAGGTAAACAAAACTTAAGGAATTGAAGATTGCGGTAAATACACGGTTATTGCTTCACGGAAGGCTGGAAGGTATCGGCTGGTTCAGTTATGAGAATCTGAAAAGAATCACCCGGTCACATCCGGAGCATACCTTTATCTTCATCTTCGACAGGCCCTGGCATCCTGAGTTTGTCTTTTCTGACAATGTAAAACCGGTGGTGATCTGGCCGCCTGCCCGTCACCCGCTGCTGTATTTTATCTGGTTTGAGATATCGGTAAGAATCCTTCTTAAAAAGGAAAAAGCCGATATTTTTCTGTCCCCCGACGGCTATTTATCCCTGGGGACAAAGATTCCGTCCATCGCCGTTTTCCACGACCTGAATTTTGAACACTACCCGGCCGATCTGCCGGTTACCGAAAGATTCTATTACCGTACCTTCTTCCGGAGATACGCCCGCAAAGCCAGCCGAATTGCCACCGTTTCTGAATTTTCAAAATCAGATATCGTTAAACAGTATGCCGTTGATCCCAATAAAATAACCGTAGTTTACAATGGTGCCAATGAAAGCTATGCACCGGTGAGTGCTGAAACATCAGCTGCCACACGGGACAGGTTTACCGGAGGCAGGCCCTATTTCTTTTTTGTGGGGGCACTTCATCCCCGCAAAAACCTCGTTAACCTGTTCAGGGCTTTCGACCTTTTTAAGGAAACCGATCACAACGATACCGTTCTGCTGATTGCAGGAGCCCGCAAATGGTGGACCGGGGAAATCGCTGAAGTTTATGATCAGATGAAGTTCCGCAAGAATGTTGTGTTTGCCGGCAGACTCGAATCAGGGGATATGAGGTCAGTAATGGGGTCTGCCATTGCGCTTACCTATGTGTCATACTTTGAAGGATTCGGAATCCCCATTGTTGAGGCTTTCCGCTGCGGCACCCCAGTGATTACCTCCAATGTAACATCGATGCCTGAGATTGCCGGTGATGCAGCCCTGCTGGTTAACCCTTTCGATCCGGCTGATATCGCAGCTGCCATGAAAAGCATCGCAGTCAATACAGAACTGCGTGAACTACTGACCGCGAAAGGTGGTCAAAGGGCCGCGGTCTTTACCTGGGATAAATCGGCTGAAAGACTCTGGAATTGTATTGAGCAGGTAATCAAACCGATGCAGCAGAGCCTAGCCGGCCAAGGGTCACCCGACTCACAACCACTACAGCCGTAAACGCCACGATAAACGACACAAACCGCACAGAAATCATCTGGTCAAGCCAATGGATTTCCGTCCAGACAACAGTTGATACTGCCCCGGTGATCATGCCGGCCAGTACCCCCTGCCAGGTGGTTTTCTTCCACCACAGCATCAGCAGTATGGCCGGGCCGAACGACGAACCCAAACCAGCCCAGGCGTAAGAAACCATCGAGAAAATAAGCTTCTCCGAAGTAATTGCGATGACAAAAGCCGCCAATCCCACCGAAAGTGTAACAAGCCTGCTCAGGTTAACCATGGCTTTCGGCGAAAGCCTGAGCCTGAGCACATGATGACAAAAATCTTCAGCCACAGTTGAAGAGACCACCAGCAGCAGGCTGTCGGCCGTTGACATCATGGCAGCAATGGCTGCTGAGATCAGAATTCCGGCAATCCAGGCAGGCATCAGGTCGGTAGCCATCTGCGGCATAATGCGTTCGGTATCAGCAAAGAAATTGTTTCCGTACATGGCCGTTCCCAGAATACCGATGGCAATCGCCCCTGCGAAAGCAGGAACCGCCCATACAAAGGCAATACGCCGGCTGATTTTCATTTTCTCCGGGTCACCGATCGACATAAACTTGGTAAGCAGATGGGGCTGTCCCATATACCCGAATGCCCAGCTGAGGCCCCCTGCCACAACAGCTACCGCTGCCCAGCCGGTTCTGCCTCCGGTGAGGTTCCGGGCCCCTTCAGCAGACTTCGCCATAACATCCTGAATCACAACACCGTTTTCTGCCAGCTTCACCATGGCGGCAACAGGTAAAACAACCAGGGCAGCAAACATCAGCACCCCCTGAATCACATCCGTCCATACAACGGCCAGAAAACCACCCATCATCGTATACAATACAATAATAACGGCGCCGATCATCATTCCATAAAAATGATTCATTCCGAACGTAACATTCAGCACCTTACCCGCACCGTTGAACTGTGCTGCCAGGTAAAAGGTGAAAAAGAAAACAATGATCACCATGGCTGTGATTCTGAGCCAGGGTCCACCCCTGCTGAAATGGTTTGAAAAAACATCCGGTAAGGTGATGGCATTTGTCTTTGCAGAGAGCAACCGTATCCTGGAAGCAATCACCTGCCAGTAGAAGAAAATACCCAGCAGACAACCCAGGGCTGTCCAGATTTCTATGAAGCCCAGGGCAAAGGCTGCACCCGGGAGGCCCAGCAACAGCCAGGCCGATTCACCGGCTGAACGCTCTGAAAGTGCCACAACCCAGGGGTTCATTTTACGCCCGCCAAGAAAGAAGTCGGCATTCGACTCGTTTTTGCGGTAGGTTATCAGGCCAATAACGAGCATGACCAACAGGTAAAGAATAAAACCAGCCAGGGTAGCATCCATAATTATAACGGTTGAGCTTGTTGGAAATGCTAATATACAGGAATATCAACTTCTGACGGCGGCTGAACAGAATAAAAACCATGGTTACCGCAACAACCACACAACAAGCCTGTGTTCAGTGATTGCCGGTATCAATTGCCGGGCCGCTGACATTATCAGAGAATCTTCAGTAAATATTCACCTCCGGTTCTAACTGAACCCCAAACTTCTCTTTAACTGATTCAATAATCTTTAAAGCGAGGGAATAAATACGGGTTCCGGTGGCATTGCCGTAATTCACCAGTACCAGGGCCTGTTTGTCATGTACACCGGCATCGCCTTCACGGAACCCTTTCCAGCCGCATTGTTCGATCAGCCAACCGGCAGCCAGTTTAACGCCGCCGTCTGCCGGATAGGATGCAATGGCCGGGTATTGTTGTTTCAATTCCAGAAACTGCTGTTCCCCGATCACCGGATTCTTGAAAAAACTGCCGGCATTGCCGGTTTCTTCCGGATCGGGAAGTTTGCTCCGCCTGATGCGGCAGACCGCAGCGGCTACTGATTTCACAGAGGGAGTTTCCCCGTTGGCTTCAAGTTCAGAAGCGATCGCCCCGTAAGAGGTATTCAGCACCGGATTCCGTTTCAACCGGAAGGTAACCGACAATATGAGGTATTTCCCCTTCAGCTCACCTTTAAAAATGCTGTGACGGTAGCCGAAATCACATTCTCCGGCAAAGAATTCACGAAACTCTCCGGTGCGCAGGGAAATGGCATCGAGCATATAGAAAGAATCCCTGATCTCGACTCCATAAGCGCCTATGTTCTGAATCGGGCTGCTGCCCACATTGCCCGGGATGAGACTCAGGTTCTCGAGTCCCCCCAGGTTTCTGCTGACACAGAACTGAACAAAGTCGTCCCAGTTTTCACCAGCCATACCCCTTACATAAACAAAGTCTTCATCCTCCTCCACGATCTCAATCCCCCTGGTCGAAATCTTAACTACCAGTCCCTCGAAATCTTTGGTAAACAGCATGTTGCTGCCTCCTCCCATCAGCAGTACAGGACCCTGATACTGGCTGATCAGTTTCAGCATGGCAGGAAGTTCCTGCTCATGACTAAGTTCGGCAAAATCGCGTGCTTTTACCTCCATTCCGAAGGTATGGTAGGGCTTAAGGCTGATCTGCTGACGGACGACAATCGGAGGGTGTTGAATCATGCTGCAAAATTACACAAGATTACAGATTTTAGCTCCGGTCTGCTGTAAATAGCGCTGCAAAGCATCCGGATGATCATGAATTAAAAAAAATCAGGTACTTTTGCAGCCCACCGCGATTCCTGCCTGATTTGAAAAGAGTAGTCGTTTCAGTAACCAATGATTTAAGCACTGACCAAAGGGTCAGCAAGGTCTGCACAAGCCTCGTAAAGATGGGGTTTGAGGTATGCCTGGTAGGACGGAAACTCGCCGGAAGCCTACCGCTGAACAGAAGTTATGAGACACACCGCATGCGACTGATGTTCATCAGGGGCCCGCTCTTTTATGCCGAGTACAACTTTCGCCTTTTTTTCTTTCTGCTGTTCCGGAAAACCGATCTGCTGGTTTCAAATGATCTTGATACCTTGCTGCCCAATTTTCTGGTACACAGATTAAAGGGCGTTGCATTGGTTTACGACAGCCACGAGTTTTACACCGAAACACCCGAGCTGGTAAACCGACCGCGTGTTCAGCGCATCTGGGAACGGATCGAAGGGATGATTTTCCCGAAACTCCACGATGTATTCACCGTAAATGAATCAATCGCAAGACTTTATTCCGAAAAATACGGCATCACGCCAAAGGTTGTCCGCAACATTCCCGCCACGTTCGCATCGGATGAGCCCAAAAGCAGGGCAGCACTCGGGCTCCCTCCTGATAAATACATTGTACTGATGCAGGGAGCCGGCATCAACATACAACGGGGGGCCGAAGAAGCCATCGAAGCCATTCAACTTGTTGACGATGCAGTGCTGCTGATCATCGGTGCGGGCGACGTAATCGGACAACTGAAGCAGCAGGCAGCAAGCCCTGCACTGGTGGACAAGGTGATTTTTCTGCCGAAAATGCCTTATCCCGAACTGATGCAGCATACCCGGGCAGCCGACATCGGGCTTACCCTCGACAAAGACACCAACATTAACTACCGCTACAGCCTGCCAAATAAACTTTTTGACTACATTCACGCAGGAATTCCGGTACTTGCATCCCGTTTGCCTGAGGTCAGCCGTATTGTGGAAGGATACGACATCGGTCTGGTTACCGACAGCCATCAGCCGGAAATCCTGGCCGGGCTGATCAACACCATGCTGCACGATGAAGCATCCCGCAGCCGGTGGAAAGACAACCTCCGCACGGCTGCCCGCGAACTTAACTGGGAAAACGAAGAAAACGTACTGAAGTCAGTTTACCAAAAATATGTCTGATCTGCACCTGCATATTGTCTCTTTTGATGTCCCCTACCCGCCCAATTACGGCGGGGTGATCGATGTTTACTACAAAATCAGGGCATTACACAACCAGGGGGTGCACCTTTACCTTCACATCATTGAATACCCCGGCCGCGATAAAGCCCCGGAACTGGAAGCGTTCTGCGATAAGGTTTACTATTACCCGCGCATTACCGGCTGGAAATCGGCATTCAGCCTAAGCCCATACATCGTAAAGAGCCGCCGTTCTGAAACCATGATGCAGAACCTGCTGAAAGACAAACATCCGGTTCTGTTTGAAGGCTTACATTCGTGCTATTACCTCGACGATCCCCGGCTCAAAGACCGCCTGCTGATCTACCGCGAGAGCAACATCGAGCATCAGTACTACTTCAATCTGTTCAAGGCGGAGCATCATCTTGGCAAGAAAGCCTACTTCCTCATCGAAAGCCTGAAATTGCTGCTGTTTCAGCGAACCCTGAAGCATGCAGGGATCATGCTGGTTGTTTCGGAATGCGATACTGCTTACCTGAAAAGACATTTCCCGGGACAGAAAATCGTTTACCTGCCCAGTTTCCACGCAAATGAGACCCTGAACACACTGGAAGGAGATGGCAGCTTTGCCTTGTATCATGGAAACCTTGAAGTTCCGGAGAATGAGGCCGCTGCAGTATTTCTGATCAAACAGGTGTTTGCCGGCAGCCGTCACCAACTGGTTATTGCGGGCATGAAACCGCAGAAAAGGATCACCGGTCTGGCATCCAGGTACCCGAATATCCGTGTTGTTCCCAATCCCGGCGATGCGGAACTTTTCAATCTGATACGCACTGCCCGGGTTAACATCCTGGTTACCTTTCAGGCCACAGGACTGAAGCTGAAGCTGTTGAATACCCTTTACAACGGCCGGCATTGCCTGGTGAATCCGCCCATGCTCAACGGCACCGGGCTGGATGATCTGTGCCACATCGCCTCCTCACCCGAAGAAATACGCCGCAAACTGGATCAACTCGAGCACCTGCCTTTCGACAGTGCCGAAGCGGAAAAAAGGATGGAAATTCTTGGCAACAATTACTCCAACGCCCGGAATGCCGAGCGCATGATCCGGCTTATCTCAGGAGACTAATACCCGCCCGTCTTCGCACTTGAGGGTACGTGAGGGGAACTTTTCCATCAGTGCATAGTTGTGTGTAGCCATCAGCACAGCGCGTCCTGAGCGGCTGATATCGAACAGCAGCGCCATAATCCCTCTGGAGGTTTCTGGGTCGAGGTTACCGGTGGGCTCATCGGCCAGGATCAGTTCGGGATCGTTGAGCAGAGCCCGGGCTATGGATACCCGCTGCTGCTCCCCCCCCGAAAGCTGGTGCGGCATTTTAAACCCCTTGGTGCCCAGACCAACCTTGTCGAGCACATCCTTGATGCGTTCTTCCATGGCCACCTTATCGTCCCAGCCGGTAGCCCTGAGCACAAACAACAGGTTGTCGGTCACGCTGCGATCGGAGAGCAACTGAAAATCCTGAAATACGATGCCCAGCTTGCGCCTCAGAAACGGGACTTCCCGCCGCTTTATGGTTTTGAGGTTGTACCCGGCAACGGTAGCTTCCCCTTCGGTCACCTGCAGTTCAGCGTAAAGGGTTTTGAGCAGACTGCTTTTCCCCGTACCCGTTTTCCCGATCAGGTAGACAAACTCGCCACTTGCGATGCTGAGGTTCACCTGCGACAGCACCAGGATGTTGCGCTGATATATACTGAGGTCCGATAGCTGGATGATGGATTCCGGATTCATAAGGCCATGTTTTTGGAGCTGTAAAGATAAAGACTCCCGGGCAATCCCCGGCGGGAATTGTTGGCGAATGCCGGGAATACTCCATAGCCGGATGCAAAGCGGGCTAAAAAAAGCCGGGGAATAGCCCGGGCGGATACTCCTGTTGAAGTATTGATGGATTGAAACATTGCGTGTAAAGTGTGGGTTCAGACACTGAACCAGCGGAAATAGAGAAGACTACACCTTTGAATAATCCAGTGACGTTACATTTTCTGATACCAGTTTTCCATGTCTGAACATATCATGATTCAGGCAGGCTACAAGTACCTGGAAACCTTTATCTTCCAGCCTTTCGGGAACAGCCACATGCATAGCTTGGCTGCAGATTTATCTGATGCGGGGACTGCGTTTAAGCGCTGAGTGCGGTGTGCATTGCGGAACTGGTTGTCACATCCCGGTCTTGAACCGTTGAAAAAAAGCCAAAAAAGTCATCACAAAAAACAGAATAACCGCGATTATTGAATATCCCTTTCCAGATTGTGAAACTATCCCAATCATTCCTCCTGTAGCGGCAAAAAACAGTGTTGCATAAGAAATTACCATCCATCGGGTATGTCTGAAATCAACTTTAAAGATATAGTCAAGAAAAAGTTCAGCCAATATGAAGGCAAACATAACACCAAGCTGAACAAAATAGATGGTGGGTCTTTGAAACTCACATGCCTTGAACAGTAAAAACAGGATTGGCAGGGATGATAGAATGAATAAAATACCGGCCCAGTACTCGGCTTTTGAGTAACCGAGCAACCTGAATATAAAAATCAGAATACTGGTGGTTAAAATGGTCAGACCGGTTATGGTTCCCAATAAATCTGCCTTGCGGATGTCCATGGTTTCTTGTTTGGTTTAGAGAAGAGTGTTTGACGCTAAGCCCCGTGTGCGTATTCGCGTAAATTAGCCATCGGATATTTGCTTTTTTTATTTCGTTAATCGTTTGTCACATGGAGCAGGCCCACATGTGCTTAGCAGTTGTATCAGATGTTGTTGCCTGAAGTGGTCACTCATATAGATTTTCATTAAGTTTACCTACAATGGTCTGAGCATCAAAATTTAATATCGAAAATGCGAACCATTTTTTTCCTAAATCTTTCAATGAAGCCCCTATATGATAAGCGATTCTCTTGTCAATGATGATGAACCGGTCATGTGCCTTATTAAATTCATTTAATTTAACATCTGGATACATTATTGTCCGGTTAAAGTAAAAAAAAACTTGACACCAAAACCCCAAGCCACCAACTTGTCTGCCTGAGCAGACAGGTTGGGGATTTAGTGTATTGGTGTCAAAAAAAAGAAAGTAAGGTACCTGTTTTGAATAATGGCTGTAATCCAGTATTATCAATAAGTTCAAAGGAAACCAATTATTTTCCCCGGACAACAATGATCTGGATATTAAGAACGAAACTTTTTTAAGTCAGGTTTTGTCTCTTTGGTCAATGATGCAGTATAAATTTCAACTTTCACTCCTTTCACTCTTTTTCCCAACATAAGAAGCACACGCTCATCAATATAATTGTCAATAATAATAATTGATTCCTGAGCTTTTCTGAATAAATCAGCTACAAATGCATACGCATCAAATATTTGTCCATCAAAGAAAATACCTTCCTGAGCAGGAAGGTTTGTATGTAACTGAAAGTCAATTTTCTCAACTTTAGATTTCAAGTGATGAACTTCATTTTCGATTCTTTCAAATCGTTGACTAACAGCATAACCTTTCAGCAGATAATCTTTAAGAACTTTATTTGCCCAAATTCTAAATTGAGTTCCTTGTTTTGATTTTACCCTATAACCTACAGATATTATGACATCAAGATTGAAATATTCCAGTTTAACTGTCTGGGTTTTCTCTTTGATTGCACCATGTTGAGTGGTGTGTGCAAAAAATGCACTAACCTCTTTTTTAATTAATTCTCCTTCTTTAAAGATATTATTGATGTGGCGATTAACAACTGTTCTATCTCTGCCAAATAACAGACCATTTGTTCAATATTGAGCCAGACAGTTTCATTTTCAATTCTAACTTCAAGTCTGATTGGAATTTCATCAGCCTGATAAACAATGATTTCATCTTTCATGTTGGGAGCGTATTTAGATTGTTAAAAGTCTATACCAATAAAAACCTGAATAATATCTCATTGTAACGTCCCAGGCTAAACACTGGCGGGCATTTTTGAAAAAATATCGACCCGGCTAACACAATTTTCAATAAATGTACAATCTTTCATATTACAATCATGTGCCCGATAGCGTTTAGCCTTTATAATGCACCGTGGTTTTTTAAAAATCATTCCATGTTCTTATTTCAACCTCATTTTCTGTTTCATCGATTTCTTCTGGAGTGTCAGTCACATAAATTTCATTCTTGGAATTTGAAACTATTTTCTGGGTACCTGCAAATATGCCTTTTATGAATTTTACTGCTTCTCTCAATTCGTCTTCAGGTTCATAGGCTCCGAAAAGGCTCATATGAGTGTGCCAGACACATTGTCCAGTTTGGTCAAACCCAACCGTTAATTCACAGTCTTGAGTTGAAATCCAGAGAGTCAAGCTTTCATTATGACTTGGATATTCAACAATTAATTCATCTGTTTCGAATCTGTAGCAGTCTAAAAATTCAGGGAAATTATCTTGAAAGTCTTTGAATATATATTCTGAATATTCTTGTTGATTCAATTCCTTCATAATTTGTTTTCACTTTCAAGTATGGTTATCAGATTTTTGTCTTACCATGGTGTATAACTCGTAAATATCAAAACAAACTTACCACTTTTCCTTAAAGATCGGATAGCACACATGGCCATTTATTTATCCGAACGCTCCAGAATTGCCGCCCGCCTGGGTAGTTATCCCAGGCTCATTCAGCTTCGCCCAATCAAAACCATTTTCAGTTTGTTTATCTCGTTACCATTTAATACTAAACCAAATTTAATCACCAAAAATTAAACCGTATGAAAAACAAGATGATTGCTTTCTTCTCAGGCTTCCTGTTCTTATTGTTTACTGCTACGGCCTCCTTTGCCCAGACCAACGAGGTGTATAAAAAGCAGATTGAGAGCCTCAACAAGGAGATGGCTCAGGCCATGGTAGCTGGCGACAGCGACAAAAGCCTGAGTTTTTACACCAAAGATGTGATCTCGCTCCCTGAATACCAACCCATGCTCATGGGCATTGAGGCGCTGAAAAAGTCGAACGAAGAGATGAAGAAAGCCGGGTGGTCGGTAACTGCCTTCAATTCAAAAACGCTTAACGTAATCAGCGGCGGCAACTACATCACCGAAACCGGTACCTTCGAAATTACTTTCTCGATGAAAGGCCAGGATAAACCGATGACCGATAAGGGTAAGTATGTAACCATCTGGGAAAAGCAGGCCGATGGATCACTGAAAATCAAAATCGAAACCTGGAATACAGACAACTACCCGTCAGGCAATTAAGCCACAGCAGCCTGTAAAAAAAAGCGATGCCGGTGAACTGATCCCCGGCATCGCTTTTTTCATTTGCAGTAGTTTTCCTGCTATTCTTTCTCCATAACGGTTTTCAGGTTGGCGAGCCCCTCTTCCAGGTCGCCCCCGAGCATTTTCTCCATGTCCATAAACAGCAGCATCAGGTTCATGGGGTAAGGCATCCTGCCATTGAATCCCCATTTTACCAGAGTGGCACTGTCGTTTACAGCCTCAGTAGTCATGTACGCCAGATCGGTACTCTCGAAAGGCTCGAAAAACCGGATTTCAAAATCAACCCGTTCTCCCTCGGTAATGGCTTTGATTTCCTGCTCCCCTTTTCCTACATCCTTGTTATCGCTATCCCAGGCCGAAACAAATCCCACGGCTCCATCGGTACCCCGATACTCCTTTTTCATGGCGGGGTCCATGTTGGCCCATTTGCTGTAGTTGTCCTGGTTTTTGAGGTATTTCACATAATCAAATACTTCCGCAACCGGCTTGCTGATGGTGGTTTCACGCTCAACGGCGTACTCCTTTTTCACAACGGCGGCTGTGATCAGCACGATGGCAACCAGGCCGATCAGTGCAAAAATAACAATCTTCAGAATCTTCATGTCGGTCAGATTTTTGGTTTGCTTAATTGTTAAGCACACTTCAGGCAGAAAGTGTAACTGACCAATATCAACAAACCGAAGGCCGAAATGTTGAATATTAAAGCTTATAATTCAGAGAATTATTCAACATAAAACCCTCATTTCGCTGCCATCATTCATGGATATAAAAATGAAATAAACGAAGAGAACCGTGGAGTTTTCGCAGAGGAACGATGAGAAATCCAGGTTCAATCACAGCACTGTGGTCTGGTGAGCTCACAGCATGGTTTCGTCTCTCCAGAGCTCAATGTTTGATTTATACAGTTTCACATTGCAAATGAACCGCACCGGCATTCGGAGTCAACCATCACCGGCATTCACGCTCAATGCAGACAAAGCGGCCAACTATTGTACGATTACTTTGGCTCCCGCGCTTTGTTCGCCCGATGTCAGGTTGAAGAAGTAGATACCTTTACGAAAGTGTCTCAGGTCGATTTCTTCAGCGAGGTTATCCGTGCCGCTGAAACTGTAGACAGCCAGAGAGTTACCCCCTGCATCCAGCACATTCAGCCTGGCATCTTTACCCACCGGGAGGGTTGCCGATATCTTAAACAGTCCGTCACCCGGATTGGGGAACACCCTGAACGACCCGGCCAGCAGGTTTTCCTCCACAGCATTGGGGATTGCAATCTCAAACCAGTTGAGGTTGAATTCACCGCCGAGGGTATAAAACCGCAGGGTCTGCTCCCCGGCAGGCAGTGTAATGGTCTTCTGGTGATTACGCCAGGTTTGCCAGCCACCGGTGGAGGCAAAACTCACATTGCCCAGACTGCTGAATCCTGCTCCACTGTTTGTCCGCACATCCATACGACCGGTGCTTGACTGGGTAGCATATCGGAGGTTAAGGGTATATTCCCCGGCTTCGGCCACGTAGATGAAGTAATCGAGGTAATCACCCGGGTTGGCAAATCCGGTGTTCTTTCCGCCACCGGCATCGGTGCAGGTCTCCAGCTCAAAGCCATTGTTGGCGCTGAAGTTCTCTGCCTGAATCAGTAACGGCACCACATATCGCACCGGCAGGTTGTTCTTAACATCCTTGTTGCTGAAAGCTTCCAGAAGCTGATCACCGGCCTGAACAGAATTTCCGCTGTAGGAGAGCTTAACCACCTGCTGGTACCTCACGGCAGTCTGAAGTGTGAGGAGCAGTTTCTGTGGATTTGCCGGATCAGTTTCAACCGCCTCAATTACCCCGGGCTGACCGGCCACCGTTACACTGAAATCGCTGAGCGTGCTTCCGGTAACAGCAGCAGCCTTATTGAGGGTAAGGATGATCTGTTTCCCGTTTACCGATGTTTCTGAGAAATTGTAAATAAACGGGGCAGCGGAGAGCGGTTGAGGGTTGTTGAAGCTGAAGAAGTTGAAGTTGGAGCCCGATCGTTCGAATCTGAGCCGGAGTTTGCTGGTTCCGGCCGGAAGGATCACTTTGTTCACGGTGGTGTTGTTCCAGGTCTGCCAGCCTCCGGTAACAGGCAGTGTAACCGGGCTGATCACATCGGTGCCGTTAACCTGAAGCCGCACGATGGAGCCCAGGCTTCCGGCTGAGGCGGAGCGGAGCTGCAGGGTATAGGCTGCCGCGGTATCGGCCTGTATGGTGTACTGCAGCCATTCGCCGGGATTGGTCCAGCCAAGGTTGTAACCAATGCTCCCGGGGTCGGAATCGCTGCATTCCTGAATGTCAACACCATCGTTGCGGTACGACCAACCCTCGTTCCAGTTGACAAACACATTGGTGTTGAGGCGGTAGTTGGCGGTATCGGCGTCCCAGTATGCCTTTGAACACCGGCCCAGATCGTAATTCACGGCATGAACGGGTTCGCCCGGATGGTAAATCCGGAACGGGAGTGTTTCGGTTGAAGAAGGCTGCCTGATCATGGCATCAATCACATCGCGCTGGACGGTACAATTCTCAATGCGGTGATTGGTACTGAATTCCATTACGGCATCAAAGGCCTGCTGAGCCGTAAAGGCCGGGCTCCCAGTCTGCCAGTACCGGATCAGGTTATCGTAGTTCTGTCCGGCTGTTACTTTCAGCACGTTGTTGATCCCATCTTTTTTCACCGGCCACCACGACCAGCCAATTTTGTTTGCTTCGCACAGTGCAATAAGGTCGGTAAACCATGAGTTGGAGTTTTCGCCGCTTTCGCCAAGCCAGATAGGCACGTTGTGGGTATTGCGGAGGCTGATCATCCAGTCGATGGAGCTCTGGGTGTTGTAGGTCCAGTATTTGTGGAAACTGTAAACCATGTTGTTGTCCCAGGGTGGCGTAAGGCCTGTATAATCGTTGGCAAACCAATTGCCTTCAATGATGATCATGTGGTTCTGATCCACCGTGCGGATGGCGGTGGTGATCTGCTGATAAAGCTGTTTGAGCAGGGTTCCGCCAGGCAGTTCCCAGTTGGGCTCATTGATGAGGTCGTAGCCACCCATCCAGGGTTCGTTGGCATAGCGGGCAGCCAGCCGCTCCCATAAGGCTACAGTTTTCCGACGGTTTTCAGCGCTTTCCCAGAGCGATGGTTTGGTGGGATCATAGTCAGAAATGTTGGCATCCTTGCCCTGTCCGCCCGGTGCAGCATGTAGGTCAAGAATCAGGTACATCTGGTTATCGGCACACCAGTCGAGCAGGCTGTCGATGCGGACAAATCCGGATTCAAGCCAGGTATCCTGACCGCTGACAGGTTCTTCCTCAATGGGCAGGGTAAACCATTTGTAATGCATGGCCACGCGGATGCTGTTGAAGCCCCAGGCTTTCATGGAGTCCACATCGGTGCGGGTAAAATGGTTATTCAGCCACGACTCGTAAAATGTATCGGTATTTTCAGGGCCTATGGTTTCAATGAGTTTCTGTCTGAATTCATGCTGGGTTCCGGCAAAAGCATCGGTTTTCATCATATAACCTTCCTGCAGCAGCCAGTTGCCGGTGCCTATTCCCCGGAGGATAATTTCTTCCCCGTTTCCGTTGTGGATGTATTTACCGGAAGCGTGAAGATAGCCCTGAGCGGAAACCGGAAGGATCTGAATGAGTAAAAGTGTTAATAAGAACAGGAAAAAGTGAGTTTTTTTCATGTGAGCGTGTTTGAACGTGTTGGTTGAGTGAATGAGAAGCGCGGCCCTGACTGCAGCTTTCTGTTACAAAAATAGAATTAACCCATGAAAATCAGAGGTAAATGATTACATCATGAATACATCAGGGCAAAAAAAACGCTGCTACCGGCTCATTAGCCGCCAGCAACGCAGTTGCTTACGGTATGATTCATCAGACGAGTCCGGCAAACCCCATAAAGGCGAGGGAGAGCAAACCGGCTACGATGAGGGCAATGGGAATACCGCGCATCCCCTTCGGAACTCCCATCAGATCGAGGTGTTCGCGGATTCCGGCAAATATGACCAGCGCCAGCAAGAATCCTGCGGCAGTAGCCATGGTAAACAGGATGCTTTCGACCAGGTTATACTTCTTTTGAATAACCAGAATTGCCACCCCTAATACAGCACAATTGGTGGTTATGAGCGGCAGAAAAATGCCAAGGGCCTGGTATAGAGCCGGGCTCACCTTTTTGAGGATAATTTCTACCATCTGCACGAGTGCAGCGATTACCAGAATGTAGCTGATGGTCTGAAGAAAGCCCAGGCCCAGAGGTACAAGAATGAACTGATAGATGAGGTAGGTTACCAGGGTTGCGAGGGTCATGACAAAGATCACCGCGCCGCCCATCCCCACGGAGGTAGAGAGTTTGTTGGATACCCCCAGAAAAGGGCAGATGCCGAGGAACTGGGCGAATACGATGTTGTTGACAAAAATGGCGGAAATGATGATGATGATGTATTCCATAACTGTTCGACGTTAAGAGTGAACCATTTTAATCAGGCCTTTCTGATTTTATTGACCAGTGCAATAAGGTATCCGAGGGCTATAAAAGCTCCGGGCGCCAGTACGAAGACTAGGATGGCATCCCCGGCAATCAGTTTAATGCCGAACACTGCACCGGAGCCCAGCAGTTCACGGATTGAACCAAGTACCATCAGTGCCAGGGTAAAACCGATTCCCATACCAAGGCCGTCAATCAGTGAAGACAGCACCCCGTTTTTAGAGGCAAAGGCTTCAGCGCGACCCAGGACTATGCAGTTAACCACAATCAGTGGAATAAAAAGGCCAAGCTGTGCATGGAGCGCGGGGGCAAATCCGGCCATCACCAGATCGACAATGGTCACAAAAGAGGCGATAACCACGATAAAGGAAGGAATCCGCACCTTATCGGGAATCAGGTTCTTGATGAGGGCAATCACCACGTTTGAGGCTACAAGCACGAAGGTGGTGGCAAGGCCCATGCCCATCCCGTTGATGGCCGAAGTGGTTACCCCGAGGGTGGGGCACATACCCAGCAGCAGGACTAATGTCGGGTTGCTGGCAAGTAAGCCTTTGGTAAAATTCTGCATCTGGTTCATTGCTGGCCTCCTTCCTTTCTTACTGCTTTATAGGCCCTCTGCACAGCGTCGCAGAAAGCTCTTGAACTGATGGTTGCTGCGGTGATGGCATCCACATCGCCCCCATCTTTCTTCACGGATAGTTTAAAACTCTCCGGACTCTTATCCCTGAACTGGTTCGGGAAATCAGACTTTGAAGCATCCATTTTATCACCCAGTCCGGGAGTTTCGGTATGCTTGAGCACTGCGGTGTTGACGATGGTTCCATCGGGCCTGAAACCTACCATCAGCAGTACCTGTCCGCCAAAGCCCTTGTCTGTGTAAGTTTCAACAGCGAACCCCACGATGGAATCTGCCTTAAACGCTTTGTTTACGATTACGGCTTCTCCCCCTTCGTCAGGAACAACAGAAACCTGTTCCAGCCTGTCGAATTCAGGGACTACCTGTTTGATTGCGTTTTCCTTTTTCTGCTGCTGGGCTTTGGCAATGGGTTCTTTGGTGAGGTTATAAACGGCGCCCAGTGAAAAGGAAGCCACGAGCGAGATAACCAGCAGCGTCAGAACCATATTTTTAAAGGAAGATTCAGTTTTAGCCATTTCCTTTTATGTTAAAATTTTCAACTCATTCAAAACCATTCAATCATGCATTTAAAAGATTGAAGAACTGTGCGCTTGCTCAGCCTTTTTTAACGGGCAACGCTTCCCCGAAACGACGAGGTTTAAATGCTTTGTTGATCAGCGGAGTGAATGCGTTCATGATAAGAATGGCAAACGAAACACCTTCGGGATAGGCCCCCCAAACCCTGATGAGGATGGTGAGCAACCCGGCTCCGACACCAAATACGAGCTGCCCCCGTGGCGACATGGGTGAAGAAACCATATCGGTTGCCATGTAAAAGACGCCCAGGATCATACCGCCAGCCAGCATGTGCATCACAGGATCGATATAGATGGCCGGATTAACCAGCCAGAGAATTCCTGAAAAAACAAAAGCCGAGCCGATGTAAGCTGCAGGAATATGCCAGGTGATGATTCTTCTGAAAAACATATAAGCAGCTCCCAGCAACAGGGCAATGGCAGAAATTTCACCCAGAGAACCACCCTGAGCCCCGACCAGATCGTTCATGTAACCAGGGAAACCGGCACTTCCCATCAGTTCCTGTACTGTTTTGCCGGCACTGATTCCTTCTTTCAGGATACCAAGGGTGGTTGGTCCGGTGATGGCATCGGTGACACCCGGAGCAAACAAAGCCTTGGGCACTGGCCATGAAGTCATTTGCACCGGGAACGAGATCAGCAGAAACACCCTGCCGATCAGGGCCGGATTAAACGGGTTTTTGCCCAGGCCACCGAACGACATTTTGGCGATTCCGATGGATACCAGGGCTCCGGCAACGATCATCCAGGCCGGAAGGTTTGATGGTACGTTGAATGCCAGCAGCACGCCGGTAACCAGGGCACTTCCGTCGTTGATCGTGAGGGGGCCTTTCAGCAGGTATTTCTGAATGATCCATTCAAAAAACAAACAGGCAGCCACCGAGATAAAGATTACCCGGGCGGCATCCAGGCCAAAAAAGTAAACCGAAACAAAGATGGCCGGGATCATGGCAACCACAACCCCATACATAATGGATTTCACGTTCTGATGGCCATGCACATGGGGTGAACCCGAAACGGTGAGTATGCTCATATTATTTCTTTCCCCTATTTCTGATGATGATTCCAACTTTGTTTTTCCCGAGCCTCAGGTAATCGAGCAGTGGCCGGCCGGCAGGACAGGTGAAATGGCAGGAACCGCACTCAATACAATCCAGAATCCGCTCTTTCTCAGCGGTTTCAAACATCTGATTTTCAGAAAGCTGTGCCAGTAATACCGGCTCTAAACCCATGGGACAGACAGATATACACCTGGCACACCGGATGCAGTTGACAACCGGCATCCTCCTGCTCTCTTTTTCCGGCATAATCAGTAATCCCGAAGTTCCTTTAACCACCGGCACTTCAAGCGACGTCAGGGCCTTCCCCATCATGGGTCCGCCGTTGATCACTTTACCGGTATCCGCTGGCAGGCCTCCCGCAAATTCAATGAGTTTACTTACCGGTGTACCGATCCGGACCAGCAGATTGGAGGGCTTCTCCAATGATTTCCCGGTGACAGTGACGACGCGTTCAACCAGGGGTTTGTTCTTTTGAACCGCCTCATATACTGCCAGAGCCGTGCCTACATTGTTCACGACGCAGCCTACTTCTATGGGGAGCTTCCCCGAAGGGACTTCGCGGCCGGTGATGGCTTTGATCAGTTGTTTTTCTCCACCCTGGGGATACTTCACTTTGAGGGGAACTACTTCAATTCCGGGATATTCAGCTACAAGTTTTTCCAGATGATCAATAGCATCAGGCTTGTTCTTTTCAATACCGATGTAGGCCTTCTTAACATCCAGGCCTTTCATGAGAATCTGAATCCCGATGAGCATTTCACGGCTGCGCTCCAGCATCAGGCGGTGATCGGAAGTGAGGTAAGGCTCGCATTCCACGCCATTGATCAGCAGGTTCTCGGCTTTTTTCCCTTCAGGAACCATCAGCTTTACATGTGACGGAAAGGTTGCTCCACCGAGGCCGACCACACCCATCTCACTGATCTTTCGAACAATTTCTTCGCGCGAATGCGTTATCTCAGCTTTAACCTCCTTGCTGCAATCGATCTGCTCATCCCATTCATCACCTTCAACATCAATCACAACGGCGGTTCTTCTGTAACCGGATGTATCCGTTACTTCTTCAATCCTCGACACCTTGCCGGAAACCGAAGAATGAACATTGGCTGAAATAAAGGCTTCTCCTTTGGCTATCAACTGTCCGGTTTTTACAACAGCGCCCTTTTCCACGATCAGTTTTGAGGGGGCACCGAGGCTCTGCGAAACCGGAATAAACACCTTTTCCGGCAGGGGCAGGATCTCAATAGCAGCGCCCGCTGAGAGCTTATTCTCTTCCGGATGAACTCCGCCTAATTTAAATGTCTTCAATAGTAAGATCCTCCATGGATTAATTTCGGTAGTCGGATGATGAATCAGGCTTCTGCCGTATCAGCTACGCTTGCAGGTTCAGCAGGTTTTTCCTTCCTGGGCGGGAAATTGGTCTCAAGAATAGCGCCCGTCGGACAAACAGGTTCACACTTCCGGCATAACCGGCATTTATTGTAATCAATGTATGCGAGGTTATTTACAAGGGTAATGGCTTCATAAGGACACTCCTTCACGCATTTGCCGCAACCGATACAGGCTACCGAACAATTTTTCTTCGCAGGACCACCTTTCTCCGTATTGACACAGGAGACATAAATACGCCTGTCTTTCTTCCCTTTGGACCTTAATTCGATGATGCTTCTCGGACAGGCGGTTACACAGGCTCCGCAGGCAACACAATGCTCATCGCTGACAACGGGCAAACCGGTAACAGCATCGATATAAATCGCATCAAACTTGCAGGAAACCACACAATCGCCATAACCCAGGCAACCGTTCGGACAGCCGCTCTCGCCGGACGAAAGTGAATGGGCAAAGGCACACGAACCTGCACTGTCGTAAATCACTTTCTGCGGGGCGTTTGCCCTGCTGCCATTACAGCGGACAACTGCAATCAAAGGATCCTTCTCCGCAGCTTCAAGACCCATGGCAGCCGCTATCTGTTTCATGGCTTCACTGCTGCTCACCGGGCAATTAAGTTTTGACAGGTCTTCCGTACGTACTACCTCCTCTGCGAAAGCACGGCATCCGGCCAATCCGCATCCTCCGCAATTGGCACCGGGCAACAGTTCAGCTACAATATCGATTCTGGGATCTTCTATTACCCTGAATTTCTGTGCAACGAAATAGAGAATTATCGCTGAAATCACTCCGATTGCACTTAATGAAATTACTGCAAATAACAAGGTATTGTCCACGGCTGGCTCCTTTTATAATTTGATATTCCCCTGTCTCATTCTGATAGCTTCAGAACGTGACAAATGTAGCAACAAATAAAAAAAGCTGTTTCAATAACCGTAAAAAAAGACATTAGTATAATCTGCTGTTTATCAATACACTACGAATTTTTAAAATACAAATAACTAGATACTAAAAATACTAAACCCTGAAAATCAATATTTAAGAATTTTATTTAGAAGCAATATAAATAGTTTGGATTCAGGGTAAAAAAAAACCGGCATTCACATGCCGGCTTTCTGTTTGCAGCTGAAAAATGCTATTGAAGTACCACCTTGGTTTCTGCAGTCTGATTACCAAAGAGGATCTTCATCATGTACACTCCTTTTGTTCTGCCCGACAAATCCAGGGTAGTCCTGAAAACAGCAGGTACATTCAGGTATTCCTGATCAATAACTTTGGATCCCCTGAAGTCGGCAACCTGCAGTCTGATGTTTTCACCTGCATTCATGCCACTTACTTCCACCACAAACTTTCCGTCAGTCGGATTCGGGATAACCCTGATGGAAGGTTTTCCCGGATCTTCAATTCCGACACAGGGAGCAAACGTAATGTTTCTGTTGGCCACGGTATTGCCGCAGCCGTATTCATTGACCACGGTGAAGGTGAGGGTTACAGTACCCTGAATGGTATCCTGTGTACCCGGAAGATAACGTGTGTTGTAAAGGTTGGCATTGTCAAAGGTCCCGTTTCCGGAAGTTGTCCACAACACGGAAGATGCATGGGTCGCACTTCCCCCGACCTGCAGGGAGGCAGTTTTACAGATGGTGGTATCATTGCCGGCAGAAGCCTGTGACAAAGGATAAATTTCAACTGCAAGTTCGTCGGATGTTTCTGCACAAAGCGGGTTTCCTTCCGCTGTAATGACAAAACTGACTCCGCCGGCTGCCAGATCATCAGCCCCCGGGGTGTAGGTTGTGACGAGGGTGTTTGTTGCAGAAAACTGTCCATCCCCGCCTGAGCTCCATTCAATCGTTTCGTAGCCCGATCCGGCTGCATTGAGGCTGATGGTCTGTCCGCTGCAGATGCTGAAGTCTTCACCGGCATTCACCTGAGCCGGTTGATGGAATGTCAGAGTAAGGGCATCGGCAACATCTGAACAGGGAGCAACGCCCGAAACATTCAGGGTGATTTCAACAGTACCAGACTCAATGTCGGCGGTGCTGGGAGTGTAGGAAGCATCAAGGATGGAATTGTTGTCAAAAGTCCCAGTTCCTGAAGTTGTCCATAATAGGCTGCTGAAACCCGATGCAGAGGCCGAAAGCAGGATAGGTTCAGCATTGCAGGTTTCAATTGGTTCACCTGCCTCAACAGTAGCCGGCGATGCAATGGTAAGCATCACTTCATCGGAAGATTCAGGACAACCAAAATCGCTGAAAGCGGTTACGGTGAGCAGCACACTTCCGTTGGCGATATCCTGAGGACCAGGATAATAATCTGACCGTGCTGCGTTCTGATCTTCAAAAGTACCATCACCGGCGGTTACCCATTGCAGCGAATCCTGATTCTGGGCAAACGAGTTAAGTGTAACGTCAGATCCGGCACAGATGGTGAGGTCGCCGGGTGCAACTACCGAAGGCAGGGGATGTACATTCACTGTTACCGAGGATGAAGTTGAGGCTCCGCCGCTGGTAATGGTTACAGTGTAAACGGTTGTAACTTCAGGGGAAACCTGTGGATTGCGGATATCGCTGGTGAACCCGGCAGGTTCAGAAACCCATGAATAGGTATCGCCAGATCCGCCACCGGTTACCTGAACATTCAGCTGAACCGGCGAACCGGCACAGATGGTGTTGGGAAATGCAGATGCGACAGCCACCAGTGGCTGACCAAAAGTGAAGGAACCGATCCGGGTTTTCCAGTTCTGATCGCTGGTACTGGTATAATACTCCTGGGTGTACCAGAAAACTGTATCAGCTGCAGGGTCCACCGACATCATGCTGTAATCTCCCCATCGCTGGTAGAAAGAGGTTTGGGCTCCCCCGCCGGCAATTATCTCCTGTTCAGCAAAGGTCATGGTTCCCAGAGGATCTGAGGCCCTGCGCCCGGTATACCGGATTGACGGGTACATACTTGATGAAGAGATTGAATAACCCAGTGCGATGTCCCCGTAGCTGTTCATGGCAATGGAACCCATCCAGCGGGAAGAGTTATCGGGGGAGTAGGTTCCCTGCTGGTAAATCTGCCAGCCTGAACCTGAATTCCGGAACTCATACCAGCGCACACCGGCGTGTCCGGAGACATTCACGGTATGATTGGTAACCATTGACTGGTAGGATCCGAAGTTCCTGTATTGTAACCGGTACATAAGCCGGTCGCTGATTGCTTGCAGGGTGGTGGAAGTCCCTTGCTGAGGGATACCGGAGATGTTTGAACTGTATGACTGAACCGGTATGGTAACCAGTTGCGAAAAGGTTGAATTTGAAGGGGTGGTCCAGTCTGCATCGAGGGTATACAAGACAAACCTGTCGGGGCTGCCATCCCTGACATATCCGAACAATGCCGGGCTGCCTTCAGGGGCAGGCATTCCGTCACAGTCAGCCGGCTGGAAAGTCGATGGATCACCGCCTGAGGGGGTAGTGAAGAAAATCATGGATGCGGTTGGATCTCCCGCGAGCATTTTCGTACGATCGAGCGCGGCTACACCGGTTCCTGCCCAGTTGAGGCTACCCGATGAAAATGAATTGACAGCCAGGTAATAGCCATCGTGCCAAACGCCAAGTTTTGGATAATCAGGCATGTTGGTGAAGGTAAAAGCATACCTGTACCACGCTCCCAGGGGATCGGGAGTCTGAGAAACAGCAATCAGTTCATAAAAAGGGCCATTGGGATAGTTCGGCAGGGCAAACTGGCTGGCAATCCAGCGGTCGGCCTGCTCATCGTAGAGCACAATGGGATCTCCGTCGTTGGAGCCTGACCATGGACCCGGAAATCCGTTCCACAGTGTTTTGTTATCGACCGGTCCGTAAAGGAGGGTACCTGACTTGTTCCAGATGGCAAAAGAGAGGTTCACCATCTGCATGTAGTGGTTAGGCCCAACATCACCCTGGGTATCAGGCGGCAAAACGAAATCAACATTGCCCACACCATTGACACTCAGCAGCAACTCACTGGAGCGGTTGCCCTGCAAAGTCTGTGCACCCCTGAAATCTTCCTCTGTGGCTTCGGGCAATGGCAGATTTCTGTGTTCAGGCATGTTGAGTTTGTTCTTTACAACGCCGTCTTTCCAGCTACCATCGCGTTTTCCCGATGGAAGAACAGGCATGTCGCGCAAGGGTGGTGAAACATCGAAATAAACAGCCTGCGATACTTCAGCCGGGGAGTAAACCTCCTGCTGTGCTGAACCAAGCAAGCCAAATCCAAGCAACAGGATAAGTGTTGAGAATAGTAACTTCATGATCATGGTGAGTGTGTGTGTGAATTTGTGTGATAATTAGGGTTCAACCGAAAACCGGAAACGACGGTCCAGGTGTTTTCTGAACGCGTAAAGTCCGGCATAATAAGGAATTAACATCGCCAGCGATAACAAACCGGCGAAACCTTCGGTGGTAAAATTAATTAAAATCAGCAATGAGGCAATCAATATCAGCAACGGAAGCACATAACCAAAAAAAACTGCCAGGTTTCCATTGGATGCTTTCATACTAACATTAACAAACTGTCCGGGTTTCACTTCCGGAGCTTCAGCTCTGGGAATTTCGATCACCTTTGCCGAAGTATCCCCTGAATTGCAGTAGCCATTCACCTGACAGGAGGCACAGGCGCTCACAGCAGTGATGGTGACATAAATCCTATCGTTGTCGATGCGCTCAACAATGCCTGTTTTTGCAATACATTCTGCTGAAGATGGCAACACCTTGTTTCTTTGTTTATGGGGTTGACAAAGATACAGGTAAAACTTTGCCATTAAAAAGTTTGTGACCTTTCATGGCGAAATCGGCGACAAATTCTCCCATGGCGGTGGCTGTAGTCAAGGCTTCATAGCCCGGGAATGCCTTAGCCAGCATCTCTGTTTGTACGGAACCAAAAGCCAGACAATTCACAGCAATCTTTCTCTCTTCCAGTTCTGCAGCAAGGCATTCTGTCAGCACCGAAAGGGCACCTTTACTGGCGCTGTATACCGAGAGGCCTGGAAATTTTACGCTACCCTGTACACCACCCATGCTGCCGATGTTCAACACATGCGACCCTTCTTTCAGCAAAGGGAGTAAGGCCTGGGTGAGCATAAACGGAGCCCTGACATTTACATTGAATATCCCATCAAATTCTGATGCTGAGATACTTCCGAAAGGCTTATTCAGCAATAATCCGGCATTGTTGATAAGAATATCGATTTTGCCCAGCTGACGATTGACCTGGAGTGCCAGTTCTTCAAAACTGCCATTGCCAAGATCAAACTGCAAGGGTTGAACAACGGTTTCCTGTTTCTTCAGGTTACATTCTCCGGCCAGGGCCTGAATTTTCATCAGGTTTCTGGCGACGACCAGCAGCCTGTTGCCCGAAACGGCTGCCAGCACCCGGGCGGTTTCACGCCCAACGCCAGAGGATGCCCCAGTTATGACTATGTTCATGTAATTGATTTTTAAAGTGTTGAATTCGTGCAATCTGATTTTAATAGCCCGCGTTTGAGCATGAATTATTCTTTGGACCGGGCTCAGAGGTAAATTTCCGGGCCCGAAAGTTCCCCGGTAAAAGGCTGAATGGCCCTGTTGTAAATTCCATGAACCCAGGCAATGGCCATTCCGTAGTTGGTTACCGGAATGCCGGCTTCAACAGCCGGCTTTAATCTGTTGATAATCTGCTTGCGGGTAATCATACACCCGCCGCATTGAATGACCATGGCATAATCAGTGATCGGACGGGGAACGGCAGCCAGCCCGCCCACAAAATCATACTCCAGTTTCCTGCCCGAATAGTTTCCAAGCCAGCGGGGAATTTTTACCCTCCCGATATCATCGCACGAAACATGATGGGTGCATGACTCAAGAATAAGAATTCTGTTGCCATCTTTAAGATGGGCAAGCTGGGGAGTGCCTTTCAGGTAATTCTGAAAATCGCCGCGCTGCCGGGCCAGGAGAATGCTGAAACTGGTCAGAGGTATTTCTTTCGGAACAGCGGCATCGGCTTTCAGAAAGGCCTGGCTGTCGGTAACCACCAGGGAAGGCCGGGGACTCATTCTTTTTATAAAACCATCCACCTCCCTTTCCTTGCATACCACCGCGATGCCATCGTTGTCAAGCACATCACGTATGGCCTGAACCTGCGGCAGGATGAGCCGGCCTTCCGGGGCTTCAATATCAATCGGTGTAATAAACAACACAGAATCCCCATACGAAATCAGGTCGCCCAGCAACGACGTACTCCGGTAAGCCGATTCCGGAATCCGGCTCCTGACAGCACTGATCAGTTCTTGGATGTCGGCACCGGTTCTGGCACTTAAGTCAATCAAAGGAACCTTAAAGGTAGTTTCGAGATGATTGCGGAGCTTAGGGTCAAGCGGCTCAATATCACTTTTGTTGTGAACAATCAGGTAGGTAACAGCCTGATCTTCGAATGATTCAATCAGTTTTTCTTCAAAGTCACCAAATTGATTACCGGTAATCACGAGGATAGCAGAGTCAATGATCTTCAGTATCTCACGGGATTTGGCAACGCGCTTGTTTCCCAGGTCGCCCTCATCGTCAATGCCCGCCGTATCAATCATGATAACCGGCCCTATGCCGGGAATCTCCATAGATTTCTTCACCGGGTCGGTGGTGGTGCCGGCAATCTCAGAAACAATGGCCAGTTCCTGTCCCGAAATATAATTGATCAGCGAACTCTTGCCGTTGTTTCTGCGGCCGAATATTCCGATGTGTGGTTTGGCGTCTTTCCCTTTCGACATATCGATTTAAAAATTCAAAGATTCAAAAATTCAAAAATTCAAAGAAGTCAGAAGTCAGACCCTGATAACTTAGCTGATGTTATCCTATTGTGTCCTGTTGTGCCTGTTGTGGTGAAGAAGAGGCGCTGGGATTTATTTCCACCGCCGTTGGCAGCTTGCCCCGCTTTTTCAGCGGGGGGGGTAAACTGCTGAGCCTGTCTGTCTGACGCAGTCAGGCAGGCTCCCTTCGGTCGGTTCAAAGATTCAAAGATTCAGTCCTGCATGTATAAGAAAAAAATTAAACTTTCTTTTCCGGGCGAACATTTCTGAAATAAGCCGGCAACTGAAAGTCGCGTTTTCAGAGATCATTTACCGTGTAGCCTGTTTTCAGAAGGTTCGCAGGTTTTAACAATTCATCCAGCTTTTCAGCGGGAATCAAGTTCAGTTCACGGTTCACATCCTGTATGCTTTTTCCTGCAGATTTCATCAGTTTCGCTGCTTCAGCGGCTTTGTGGTAGCCGATATACGGACTCAGCATGGTCGTGATGGCCGGACTGTGCATAAGTTGCCGGAGGCTTGCCTCTGTGTTCACTTCCAGACCTTTCACCAGATTTTCAGCCATGGTGTTGCATGATCCAATCAACAGTTTAACACTCTGAATCATGGCATATCCGATTAACGGCAGATAGGCATTCAGTTCAAGGCAACCCTGCGCACTTAATGCTGAAACCAGTTGATCGTTGGCATAAACCTGATGCGCAGAGCTGATCACAAACTCAGGAATCACCGGATTAACCTTACCCGGCATGATGGAACTTCCAACCTGTTGCTGTGGAATGCAGATACCGGCACCACCAATGTCTGATGCCAGCAGCCTGAGGTCATTCACCATTTTCTCCAGATTTACAGCATGGGCTTTGATCGTAGCATGAACCTCTACGAGTGCATCCAGGTTGCTCGTGGTATCGGTCAGGTTTTCTCCTCTGGTGACCGGCAGGCCTGTGATCTGCTGCAGATGCTGAACCACTTCCATCACGAAATACCTGGGGACAGCAGCCGAGGTTCCTATAGCGCTGCCGCCAAGATTGACCACCTTAATCCGTTCAAAGCATTTGGAGACCCGCCACCAGTCACGGGAAAGCGCATCACTGTAATTGGAGAACAGCTTTCCGTAAGAAGAGGGGACGGCTTCCTGCATTTGTGTATAACCAACCCTCAGAGAGTCCCTGTACCGGCCTTCAAGCTCCTCAAATTCTTCGCGAAGTCTGTTGATGGCAGATTCAAGCTCATTGAGCAACAGCATCAGGGCAACCTTCAGTGCAGTCGGCACTACATCGTTGGTACTCTGGTAAACATTGGCATCTTCGGTCGGATCAATCAGCCGGTAATCTCCCGGCTTGTTGCCCAGCGAGCGCAAGGCTGCATTGGCAATAATTTCATTCACATTCATGTTGATGCTGGTACCGGCACCTCCGCTGACAGCGGGAACGATGAAGTGATCGAAGAATTTTCCCCGGGCCACTTCCGACGCAGCCAGGATCATGGAATCGATAACAGGCTGTGGAATGGTCCTCACAGGCAGTGGCTGATTGCTGAACTTTTTTCCGAGTGCCCTGAAATAGGAGCCGGCGGCCAGAAAACACGCCTGTTTAACCAGTCCCATGGCTTGATACCACTCTATGTGAAAAGGGGTAAAGTCAGGAAAGTTCTCTCTGGCCCGGATGGCATGAATTCCATAAAGGGCATCCTCAGGAACCTGCCGGCTGCCGAGAGAATCGGTTTCTGTTCTTTGTTGCATGCTTCAAAAGTAGCATTTTTTAGTATTTTCAGCAGAGAACAATTGAATCAATTATAAGAGAATTCTCTGATTTCGCTTTTTACGGCAAATTGAGTTCTCATAGGATTTTAGTATCCGGGCTCAGATTCAGGAGCATAGTGGTTTCACCTATACTTCGGAGGGGTGGTGATCCCGGCTCCGCTTCGGAGAGGTGGTGGTCTCGACTCCGCTTCGGAGAGGTGGTGTTCTCGACTCCGCTCGACCACCAGGAATACTCCCATTTATGGGGCGAAGCCCCGGTGGTTGAGCGGAGCCGAGAACATCCGAAAATGAACAGACGAAGCCCTGGTGGTCGGGCGTAATCAGGCGATAGGAAAACCTTATATATACTTATCTCGATGAAACTTAGAAACTCCACCTCATATTTCGTATTTTTATTCAATAATCACGCTTATTATGAAAGGTTTCATGTACATTCTGCGATGTTCGGATGAACGCTTATATACTGGCAGCACTGTTGACCTTCACAGGAGAATAGAGGAACATCAATCTGGGAATGGCTCTAATTTTACAAAAAACAGACTACCTGTTATGCTTGTGTATTTTGAAGAATACAGTAGAATTGACAAAGCCTTTTCTCGTGAAAAACAGATTCAGAGATGGTCAAGAAGTAAAAAGGAGGCATTGATTTCAGCTAATCTGGAAGAATTGCACAAACTGGCTACATGCTTAAATTTGACACACTATATGTACAAAAAGAAGTAAAATTCATTTAACTGGAATTTCTGTCTGTCTCCTGGCATAGGTGGTCTCGACTCCGCTTCGGAGGGGTGGTGGTCTCGACTCCGCTCGACCACCAGGAGTACTCCCATTTATGGGGCGAAGCCCCGGTGGTCGAGCGGAGCCGAGACCATCCGAAAATTGAACAGACGAAGCCCCGGTGGTCCAGCGGAGCGAGACCATCCGCTGCGTTACTTTAAGACCAATAAACACGGATATTTCAACCAAGCAAATGTTCATCTGCCTGATTTTTATCTAATTTTGGGGTTAAAACCGGAAAAGGTACAATTGGCACTACGCCATTAATATTATGAGCGAAAAAGTCTTCAGTATAGAATCCTACAGTCCGCTTGATTTTTTTGGCGCAGGTGACCGCAACCTGAACGCAATCAGGGAAGTAAACCCAAAAGTTAAAATCATAGCCCGGGGCGAGTATCTGAAGGTTATCGGCGAACCGGCAGAAATTTCTGTCTTCGAAGAGCTGTTCAGGCTGATCCTGATTCATTTTGAACGCTTCGGCAGCATCACCGAAAACGACATCCGGCAGCTTGCCGGACCTGGCTCCCAGAACGGAATACTTAAAGACAGCCCGCCCGACGTACTGGTGCACGGACGCAACGGCACCCTGATCAAAGCACGGACAGCCAATCAGATGCGCATTGTTCAGAGCATTGAGGCAAACGACATGATCTTTGCTATCGGCCCTGCCGGAACCGGAAAGACCTACACCGCTGTCGCCCTGGCGGTGAGGGCTTTAAAAAACCACGAAGTCAAACGGATCATTCTTACCCGGCCTGCGGTTGAAGCCGGAGAGAATCTGGGATTTCTTCCCGGCGACATGAAAGAAAAGCTTGACCCCTACATGCAGCCGCTCTACGATGCCCTCCGCGATATGCTGCCGCCGCAGAAACTGCTCACCTATATTGAAGACGGAACCATTGAAATTGCGCCCCTCGCCTTTATGCGCGGAAGAACCCTTGACAATGTTTTTGCCATCCTTGATGAAGCGCAGAATGCAACCTCAGCCCAGTTAAAGATGTTCCTCACCCGGATGGGGCGATCCGCCAAATTCTTCATTACCGGCGATGTCACTCAGATCGACCTGCCCCGAAATCAGAAATCCGGACTTATACAGGCGACCACAATCCTGAAGGATATCAAAGGGATTGACATCATTACCCTGGATGAAACAGATGTTTTACGCCACAAACTGGTTTCAAAAATAATCAAGGCCTACGACAGGGAGAACGAACAGACATAGTCCCCTGCCCCGGTGAAAGCAGGCGCCCGGTATTACAGGAACTGAGAGCGGCCACTTTATGGGTGACCGCTCTCAATTTTTAAGAAAAATGTTTACTGATGCTTTACCAGAATCTTTTCTGTCCCTGATCCGGCTTCAGAACGATACCGCAGGAAATAAACACCATCGGGAAGTCCGGCAGTACTGATCATGACCATCCGGTTAGCGTTGAGGTGATGCACTAAGGGCTCAATCACATTTCTGCCATCGGCTGCCATGAGGCTAAGGTTCACCTGAGTTTTTGAAGTACCGGTAAATTCAATACGAAGCCATTCGTTCACAGGATTGCTGATGATGCCGGCCTTCAGTTTGCCTGCATCGGGAGCAACCTCTCCGATGCCAGTAGTCAGTCCGGTGTAGGTAAGTTCCCAGCCCTGACCCTGAACATCGCCGTTGGTGGTGAAAAGTACATAGGCTTTGGGGGAACTAACGATAATCTCTCCGGGGAGTTCACTGCCCGAATAGGTCCCGATCAGATTCTGAGAAATGTAATCATAAATTTTGATGACATCGTTGCCAGGTTCTGTATCAAGACTGTTGAATGAAATGGAAATGGCGCCAGCGTTCTCAGGAGTAATTTTATACTTGCAGATGGTGTTGTTGTGGTATTCCCTGTTACCACTACCATCGGTGATGGTTCCCTGGGGTTCAGTGAGGGTGGTGAGACCGGAACAATAATTGACGATGCTGCTGGTATAATGGGCCCTCCAGCCACTGCCGGTGTTTCCTGAGGTCATAAACTCAATATACAGGGTATTGCCGCTTGCAGCAATTGCAGGTGGCAGGGCGCTGCCGGTGTATGTACCCAGCAGGGGATAGCTGGCATCCGGGCCATCATAGACATTCAGTGCATCAATGCCGGCGGTAACATCAAACTTATCAAAGGTAAGGGTCAGTCCCGAAATCGAATCTTCCGGTGCAATCAGCCAGCCACACGACAGTCCTGAAACATAGGGATCAACCGGGCCGCTGCCGTCTTCAAGGGTACCATTGTGGCGGGTAAGGGTGGTGACTCCGTTGCAGTAATAAGGATAATTGTCACCGGGGTAGAAATTCACAATGGCTCCCTGACCGTAGGTAAAGTTATTGCCTCCGGGATTCAGGTTATCGAGATAATAATAGCCATTGTAGGAGCCGCTCCATCCCCAGTTGAAGTGGAAATAGTCCGATCCCTGGTAACCATCCACGTTGAAGGCATGCCCACCGGAGCCAAACCCATGGTAATACATTGGCCAGCCATTGTTTAGGTTGTCCATCAGCAGTGAAGCCCATTCAGTATCGGAATAATCGTCTTTGTATTCCAGATTAAGGGTGCTGTTGTACCCGAAATAATTGCGCAGTGCAGAGGCTGCATCATCGCTGTAAGCTCCTGATCCATCGGGTGAGTACATCATGTCAACCGCAACTCCGCAGTGATACTGAATCTCCGCCATTTCATAATTATTCTCTGCCATGATGCTGTTGTTCATCTGGTTGTAATCATAGCTTGCACTTCCAAAATCAACGGAGAGATAACCATAATCAGAGTAATAACCGTGTGAACCACTGCCCTGCAGAGGATACCGCCAGTAATTGATCACCTGCGACATGGCGGTTGCCACACACCCTGCCCAGACATGCCCGCCCGGACCATTCTCATCTTCCGGGCACAACTCATTGTAACGGCTACCCTGATCCCAGGTTGAGGGTAACAGGGGTGACACCTGCATGATGCTGCCAGGCTGAAGCATCATCGCGGGCGTATAATTGTCAAGCATTTCCCATTGCTCAGTAATTGCCTGGGTTGAAGGAATCTGTTCAGCAGCAATCTGGTTAAGCTGCTGTTTATAGCCCTCCATCCACGAAGCAAAAGCTTCAGGCTGCTGATTGCCCGAATACTCCCCTTCGAATGCATAACCCAATACAGGAACTGAAGCCCTGTTGCCTGCTACCAGCACAAATCCGCCGGATACAAAATTAACAGCATAAATAGAGGTACTGCCAGCCGGAATATCCAGTACACTTCCGGTACTCAGTTCCTCAAAGGCAACCTGTGAAATCAGATTAATCCTTGAATGCATGAAGGCAGCAGCGATTTTCTCTGCCTCTGCGCGGTTGATATTCTGGGTATATACCTGCGACATCAGGCACATAACAGCCAAAACCAGGGTAGTTCTTTTGATCATTGTTAGTTTATTTTGAAGCGGCTGAATTTCAGCGAACAACGTTTAAAAAAAGAGGCCTTCAGAAACGAAAGCCTCTTCAAATCATGATATTTTCTGATCAATCAACAATTAACTTGCGGGTTACACTACCCTGATTGCTGCTGATACGGAGCATGTAAACACCTTTGGCCAGGTCGCCTAACTGAAGGGTCTTACTGACAAGACCAGCTGCAGATTCAACCGACTCGTTGTATACTTTTCCTCCCAGCAGGTTGTAGAGACTGAAATTAACCTTTGCAGCGGTTTCAAGGTTGAATTTAACTTCGGTATAACCTTTTGCAGGATTCGGGTATATCGCCAGGTTCCTGACAAAATCCTGTTCGCTTGTTCCGACATTTGAAATAAAGTATTCAGCTTCGAAACCCTGGGCATTGTTAAAGCCATTGGATGAGAAGAGAATATAAAACTGACCTGTCGGAGAAACAATGGGATCAGGAATTGTGGTTCCGGTAAAGTTGCCCAGCAACTGATTGGTAGGAATGGCATAAACCTTCAGGAAGTCTTTCCCATCTTCAAGGTCGAAGGATGTAAAGGAAAGGGTAAGGTCCTGTGCGCTTTCACCCGGGTTGATTTTCCATTTACAAACGGTGGTATTGTTGTAGTTATGGGCACCGCTGCCATCTGAAATTGTTCCGACCGGATCGGTAAGGGTGGTAACACCACTGCTGCAATAAACCGGGAATGTTGAATTGAATTCTGCCTGAAACCCATCGCCCTGACCGGTTCCATCGGTGATAAACTCAACAAACATCCTGTCGGCAGTAATGGTTACTGCTGAAGTTCCGGAAGTAGAGGTGAAACTTGCCATTAAAGGAGCACTGTTGTCTTCTCCGTTGTAAACATTCACAACATCTCCGGTGCCAAGACTGAAAGTGTTGAAGTTGAGGGTAATGGAAGTAACAGAATCGGTTGGTGCAATCAACCAGGTGCTGGTTCCGCTGGCGGTGTACTGAGCAAGTGGTCCGCTGCCATCCTCGAAGATACCCATGGGTGAGGTAATCGTATGGGTGCCATGACCGTAAGGATAATTGGCCGGATTCGGGATAAAATTCCTGACCATGCCCTGCTGGCTGCTGAATCCGTTAACATCTGTGATCGAGTAATATCCGTTTTCGCTACCGCTCCAGCCAAAGTTAAAGTGGAACATTTTGCCGGTTCCGGTAACCTGGTATCCATCAAGTACAAAGGCATGGCCTCCATCTGACCCCTGTCCTGAATAATAGAGTGGTTCCTTCTCATCGATACTCTGCATGATCATGGTTTCCCAGGTAGTGGTGGTATACGACATTTTCATGATGTACTGTGCTGTAGTGGAATAGCCAAAATAGTTCTTAATGGCAGGAGGAACATCGGTGCTGTAAGCTCCGGACCCATCCGGGGCATAACCCATTTCGACTGCAACACCGCAATGGTATTGAAGTTCAGCAATGGCATTAACAGCCATTCCGTTTCCGGCTGTGATTGAATTGAGCATGGCATCCCAGTTGTAATAGGTCTGGCCGAAATTGGCAGTCTGGGTGCCATATCCGGATGCATAGTACGAGTGGCTGCCAGTGCCATGAAGCGGATAGCGGTAGTAGGTCATGATCATCGACATGGCAGTAGCAACACAACCAGCATAAACATGTCCGCCAGGACCGTCTTCATCTTCAGGACAGTAGGCATTATACGGATAATCCTGGTTCCACATAATGGAAAGCAGCGGCTCTACATCGCGATCGCCTTCGATGCTGAGTCTGGGAGTAGTCATGGTTGAATAATAATCCCACGATTGCTCAACTTCTGAGGTTGCGGTTACCTGATTTTCACGTCCGAATGCTATCTGGTCGGCATAGGTCTGGATAAAACTGTCAAACGTTCTGTTTATGCCTTTTTCCGGGAACCTGCCAACGGTATTATAACCGATAACGGGCGTGTAAATATCATCGGCAGAAACAATTACAAATCCGCCTGAACTGACATTCCATGCATAAAATACCGGTTGTCCGTTCATCTCACGAACGGCAGCCAACTGCAGGTCAATGTCATCCATGCTGATTGATTGTCCATCGCTTACAGCCTGTTCATAAACAAAGTTCTTAGCAACTTTCATGGCATTATCCAGAGGAACGATTCCGGCGAAAACATTGGCTGCCAGAAGGATGAAAAGAAACAAAACAGGTAATTTTCCGGATTTCATAGTCGGTTTTTTTTGAGTTAAAGAATTGAGTAAGGGGTCAAAAATAGAAAAAAAAATGCCTTAACATGAAAAATATTAAGGCATTGGAGGATTTTTTTTTTGAATTCTACCGGATCAGAATACGCTGATTTGTAGTCTTGTTGCCGGTTTCAACAGAAAGAATGTACATTCCTGATGGAATTCCTGAGAGGTCTAACTGTCTGGTAAAATTTCCACCGGACTGGTTCCTGAACGAACTGTAAACAACATTTCCCAGCAAGGAATAGACCTTCAGGTTAATTTCGCCTTTTGGTCCATTGACTGCGACATTAAAGCGACCTTCAGAAGGGTTCGGATAGACCTGAACTGATTCCCTGCTTTCCGGTACTTTTGCAACGGATGTGGTATTCAGGATGCTGATGTTGTCAATAAATACGTTATCTCCTTCTCCCTGAACATGATAGGAGAAGCGGTTGCAGGCTTGCAGCGTGATATCAAAAATACCACCGGCATAAGCGGTCAGGTCAAATGTGTGTCTGGTCCAAGGGTCGTCACCGGCGGTTACCGGATTAAAATCAGAAACTCCTTCATCATTGGCCACCTGCTCACCATTCACCAAAACCCTGAACCAGGAGTAGCGGGGACCGAGGCTATAGGTCTGACGCAGGTCGAGTTCGAGGGCAACATTCTCCATACCGGTTGCATCCACACCACAGATGTTGGCTTCTCCGTGAAACTGACGGTTCTCAACCCAGGCCTGAGCTGGGGTTCCGGCGGTCGGGCTCCCCTTCCATCCGGTAGGAACAGGATCACCGTGAAAATGGATGCTTTTCAGACTTTCAGAAGCCGAGCGGCCATCCACAGCCGATTGTGATTTAATGGTATCCCAGAGTGTAAAAAATCCAGCAGTACCATCTTCCATATCTATTGAATACGAAGGGACAGCCCCCTGCACTCTGATAAAATCGGCAAAACTCTGAGATGCTGATCCATTGCTGTTCCAGGCAGTAAGACCGATGGTATAAGCACCGGGTACCATGAATTTCACCTCAGGATTCTGAGAGCTCAGGGTTGTTCCGTTCAGCAGTTCATACGACGACGGACTGATGCTCCATTCCCATGCGTTGGGGGTATAGAGCGACTCATCCGACAAAACTGTCTGGCTGCTGATGCAGGGAAGGGTATCAGAAGCACTGATCATGACATAGGGAACGGGTGTTGTGGTTACAGTAATGTAATCCTCCATAACTATGGTGTTGGTTCCATAGTCATTGGTTACAGTCAGTGACACATCATACACACCGGGGTTGGCGTACCTGACAGGCAGAGGTTCCTGGCTGGTTGAGGATGCCGGATTACCGCCTTCAAATGTCCAGGCCCAGGTTGAGGGTACACCTGTTGAACGATCATAGAACTGCAGGCCATTACCACCTGGAAGAATGGTAGTGACTTCGGCCATCAGACCGGCTGTGGGTTCAAAGGGAGTGTTCAGCGCTGCCTGGTAGGCATTGATGCGCCCGGCGCCCAGCAACCCGGTATAATTCGGGTTGACATCATAAATATCGTCGGCAGTCGATTCCAGGATGCTTTCAACTTCTGCAATGGTAAGCTGCGGATTGATCGAAAGCAGCAGGCCGCAAAGGCCTGAGACTACAGGAGCAGCCATACTGGTGCCTTCCATCAGGTCATAGTTGCCAAAAGTTGCAGAATTGAAGGTTGTACTCAGCAATCCCGCTGGTCCGCTAGGACAGCTGCCCCCCGGAGCACTCACGTCAACCGAAGTGGCATAATTTGAAAAATCGCTTTTCACATCATCAAAATCGGTGGAAGCAACTGAAATCACATTGGCATAGGCCGACGGATAATGAGGGGTTGTTACGTTGTCGTTACCCGCTGCAGCCACCAGTACAATCCCCATATTGGCAATGGAATTGATAAGATTCTGGTTGGTCTGCGAAAAGCCGGTTCCTCCCCATGACATATTGATGACATCCGCACCATTGTTGGCAGCCCACTGAATTCCAGTATAGCCGTAGATACTGTTTGAGTTGTTGTTGGCTGAGGCTTTCACTGCAATGATTGAAACATTGAAGCCCACCGATGCTATACCGATATTGTTGTCACTGATTCCGGCTGCCAGTCCTGCACAATGGGTTCCGTGCGACCACTCCATGGGGTCGCCGGAGTTGGGTGGATTTGAGCTGTTGGTGTTGTAATAGGTATCACGCTGAGCAACAATCTTTCCGGCCAGATCGGGATGTTCGGCCCAAACAGCATTGTCAACAATGGCAACTTTAATGTCGGATGAGCCCTTCGAAATATCCCAGGCCTGATCTGCCTGAATTCTCTCGAGATGCCAGTTCCAGTTCTGCGGCCCGTTATAAAGATTGTAAAGCGAATCATTCGGTGTATAATAAATCCTGTCGTAGGGCACCCTTTCAACATATTCGAGCTCAGGAACCATCTTGAGCCGTGCTATGATCTGATCAACTTTATCAATGTCGTTAAACTCAAGCATCAGGGTTCTGATCAGCTTAGAGTCGTTGTTGAGGTAAAAAGGGCGTGACAGTTCTTTCAGGCTGAATTCACTGCTGAGGGCTGAAACAAAAGGAATTTCACTGATGTCAACAATATTGTTCTCATCGGCCGTAAAATTCACTGCCTGATTGTCCCTGAATTTGAAATAAATCCTTCCATCATGGTATGCTGAATAAACCGTCTGGGCAATGGAAGAACCGGCAGTAAGAACTACTGAAATTATTATCAGGATGACAGCAGAACGCAACCGCAGCGAGTAGGGAGAGTATTTTTTCATGTCAGAATTGTATTATGGTTAAGATCAATAACAGTTGAGAACAGATTTTGTCTGCAACAATATCACTTTTTCTGCCCTGATTTCAGCAAGGCGTAAGCTATATATTCAGCTGGCTGTAATATTTTCCCGCATCCATGGCTAAACACCTCAACACCAGCATTATAAGATTGCTGAATTATTTATGGGTGAATCAACAACCAAAATCAGGGCCACATGATGCGATTTATTAACTTTGCCAGGCATAGAAAAAGATGAGTCGTCATTTTTGATGCATAATAATCAGTTCATTATGGCAGGAAAACTATTAATTACAAACATAGGCAGGCTCGTTGGAACAGACCAGGAGTTAAAACTGCTTAAGGCCGGAGCTGACATGTCAAGGCTCGATGTTATCGATGATGCCTTTTTACTCATTGATGACGGAAAAATCAAAGCCTTCGGGAAGAAACAGGAGCTCAGGTTTCTGACAGACGAAACAGATGACTGCCAGACATTAAATGCCCGCGGAGGTATGGTATTCCCTTCTTTCTGCGACTCGCATACACACCTTGTATACGCCGGAAGCCGGGAGATTGAATACGTTGACAAGATCAAAGGGCTCTCGTATGAGGAGATCGCCAAACGGGGTGGTGGGATTCTGAACTCCTCGAAACGGCTTCATGAAGCGGATGAAGACGAACTGACCGAGCAGGCCCTTGCCAGGCTCAACGAAATTATGGCCTATGGAACCGGTGCGGTAGAGATCAAAAGTGGCTATGGACTGAATACCGAAGATGAGCTGAAGATGCTCAGGGTAATCAGAAGGCTTCAGGCCCTGAGCCCGCTTACTATAAAAGCAACATTTCTGGGGGCCCATGCTGTCCCCGAAGAATACAAAGGCCGCCAGGATGATTATGTTGACCTGATTATCAATGAAATGATACCCGTGGTTTCATCAGGCTACCTCGCCGATTTTATCGATGTTTTCTGCGATCGGGGTTTCTTTACGCCAGATCAGACCGAACGCATTCTTATGGCAGGCATTAAGCACGGATTGCGTCCGAAGATACATGCCAATGAACTGGATTACTCAGGAGGCATTCAGGTGGGTGTTAAATACGATGCCCTATCGGTTGACCATCTCGAATATACCGGTGATGAAGAAATCGAAGCCCTGCTGGGGAGTGAAACCATGCCGACCCTGCTTCCCGGTGCTGCATTTTTCCTTAACATGGTTCATGCCCCGGCCCGCAAAATGATCGATGCGGGTTTGCCCATCGCCCTGGCCAGTGACTTTAATCCGGGATCATCCCCATCGGGCAATATGCAGCTCATCCTTTCCATGGGAAGCATCATGTTCAGAATGACGCCCGAAGAAGCCATCAATGCCTGTACCATCAACGGTGCCTATGCCATGGGGGTCAGCGACGAACTGGGAAGCATCGCCATCGGGAAAACGGCCAATGTCTTCATCACACATCCGATTCCCTCAGTTGAATATATGCCTTATGCCTATGGCAGTAATAAAGTGGCAACAGTCATTTTAAATGGCAGTATTGTTAAACTCTGAAACTGGCATGGGGCTTGGAGCATGCGGCTTGGAGCATGCGGCTTGGAGCATGCGGCTTGGAGCATGGAGCATGGGGCATGGGGTGCCTGAAAAATTAAAAAAATTCTGAATTTTATTGATTGGTTCTACATACGTAAAATCGAAATAAATGAGCGATTTCAGATTTGAAGAAATGGATATCTGGAAAGATGGGATTTCTCTCTCTGATAAACTGTTTGATATAGCAGACAGTGCTGAAAACAAAAGACTTTTTAAATTTGCTGAGCAGTTCCGATCGGCATGCATGAGCATTACGAACAATATTGCAGAAGGTTCAGGATCATATTCAGACAAGGATTTTGCCAATTTTCTGAATACCGCACGAAGATCAATCTTTGAATGCGCAAACATTCTGTATATTTTTGAAAGAAGAAAAATTATAAACCAGGAAATACGTTCAGAGATTTTTCCTGATTTAACTGCATTAAGCAGAAAAATTACCAATTTCAGAAGAGCTCTCCTGAACCCAACAAACTAAAATCAATGCATGAGCAAAATACCAGTTTCTGAAAGCAATCTTGAAATATCATGTCCATTCCTGCCTGCTATGACGAAAGCCAGCATGCTCTTTCCGCTACAGGCAAACCGGACATGCCTGCCTGCTCTGATAGCAGTCAGACAGGCTCCATGCTCCATGCTCCATGCTCCATGCAGATTTTTTCCACTGCTCTATCCAGATTCTGCGTTCACGGCTTACCTAACAGGAGTGCTTTTAACCTTTCGCCTGGTATAAACTCAATCAAGCTTAAAAATTACAAAAACATAAAATTTCAGAGGCTAAATGAAACAGATTATTGAATGTGTCCCCAATTTCAGCGAGGGACGAAATATGGAGATCATCGGACAGATTACCGATCAGATAAAATCCGTGGAAGGAGTCAAACTGCTCGATGTGGATCCGGGTGCTGCAACCAACAGAACGGTGGTCACCATTGCCGGCGAACCGGAACAGGTGATTGAAGCTGCTTTTCAGGCAGTAAGAAAAGCCATGGAACTCATCGACATGTCGAAACATAGCGGTGCACACCCCCGGTTTGGTGCCACAGACGTCTGCCCGTTGGTTCCCATTTCCAACATCACGATGGAGGAGACCGTGAAATATGCCCACAGGCTGGCTGAGAGGATTGGCAAAGAGCTGGGGATTCCTGTCTACTGTTATGAAGAAGCGGCACTTCAGCCGGAACGCCGGAACCTTGCTTATTGCCGTTCAGGAGAATACGAAGGACTTTCAAAGAAACTGAGCGAGGCTGGCTGGAAACCGGATTTCGGACCTGCTGAATTTCTTCCCCGGACCGGGGCTATCGCTGTCGGAGCCCGCGACTTTCTGGTTGCCTACAATGTTAACCTCAACTCCACCAGCACCCGCCGTGCCAATGCTGTTGCTTTCGATATCCGCGAAAAGGGCAGGCCGATGCGCGAAGGCAATCCGGTTACCGGGAAAATCATGAAGGATGAAAACGGGAAGCAGATCGATATTCCGGGCACCCTGAAGGCCTGCAAAGCCATTGGCTGGTTCATCGAAGAGTATGGAATTGCCCAGGTATCCATCAACCTGACAAACATCAGCATCACCCCGGTACATGTTGCTTTTGAGGAAGCCTGTAAAAAAGCCGCTGAACGCGGAATGAGGGTGACTGGCTCAGAACTGGTCGGACTCGCCCCCCTGAAAGTATTTACTGATGCCGGTAAATATTTCCTGAAAAAACAACAGAGATCGGTGGGCGTTTCGCAGGATGAGCTGATTAAAATTGCTGTGAAGTCGCTGGGGCTCGACGATCTCAAACCCTTCAACCCGGCTGAAAAAATCATTGAATTTGTACTGGAGGAAAAAACCGGGCATCTGCTCATGGACAAGACCTGCCGTGCTTTTGCCGATGAAACAGCCTCTGAATCACCTGCCCCCGGCGGAGGGTCCATTTCCGCCTATATGGGCGTACTGGGCATTTCACTGGGCACCATGGTGGCCAACCTGTCGTCGCACAAACCTGGCTGGGATGAGCGCTGGGAGGAGTTTTCACAGTGGGCCGAAAAAGGACAGGCATTGAAAGATGAATTGCTCTTTCTTGTGGATGAAGACACCAATGCCTTTAACAAAATCATGAATGCTTTCGGGCTTCCGAAAGGCAACGATCTGGAAAAAGCTGCAAGGGCTGAAGCCATCGAAGAAGCCACCCGTTATGCCATTGAAATACCCCTCCGCGTTATGCGGAAGTCGTTTGAAGCCATGGAAATTATTGAAGCAATGGCTGAAACCGGAAACCCGAATTCCGTTTCCGACGCCGGTGTCGGTGCCCTGGCAGCACGCTCTGCCGTTATGGGCGCTTACCTGAATGTAAAAATCAATGCTTCAGGACTCAGCGATAAAAGCTACGTTGAAAAAGTACTCGCAGAAGGTGCAGAACTCGAAAAACAAGCCTGTATTGCCGAAGAAAGAATCCTGAAAACCGTTAACGCCAAAATCAAATAAACCGATGGAAATCCGGAAGCAATGCAGCCCTCACCAGGCCTGTCATTGCTTCCGGATTTGTAATGATCTGCCTGATTAATCAACCGTCATTCTGCTTTCCCGCGCAGAGCCGGAAAAAACGCCTATGTCACACGAACTGTTTACCACAGCCCTGCTGTTTTTTACCTCTTTCTTTGCCATCATTAACCCCCTGGGGGTAATGCCTGTTTTCATGACCATGACCGCTGATATCTCAGAAGCACAGCGAAAAAGAACAGCCGTCAAAGCCGTGATTACAGCGTTCATCACCCTGATGCTTTTTGCACTCGGCGGTCAGCTGCTGTTTAAATTCTTCGGCATCTCTGTCAACAGCTTCAGGGTTGTCGGCGGGATTATTTTCTTCATCATGGGTTATGAAATGCTTCATGCACGCATCAGCCGTATTAAAGTAGATGAAGAACTGGTAAAAAAATATGTTGACGATATTTCTGTTACCCCGTTGGGGATCCCCATCATTGCCGGTCCCGGTGCCATCACCAATGCCATTGTGCTAATGGAAGACAGCCCTACCCTTCCACTCAAACTCGTTCTGCTCCTTGCAATTGTGGCCACCCTGCTTACCACCCTCTTTTTCCTGCTGGGCGCCAGTAAGATTATTCCTTTGCTGGGCGAAACCGGTAACAAAATCATGATGAAACTGATGGGTCTCATCATGATGGTAATCGCAGTTGAGTTCTTCTTTGCCGGACTGAAACCCATACTGCAATCTATCTTTAACATCGTTCCTTCCTGAACCGCGCACAACAATGTATCCGTTTCCCGACCGCCCGGTTTTTGTTCAAATATCTATCTGTCTTGAATCCGTTTGACGAAAAATACAGCATTCATTCCGGCAGCTTTCAACTGTCAGAGCAGCAGTTTGACCACCACAGCACCCTGCACGGCATTCTGCATACCTACAGGGTGATGTACCACACCCTCAACCTGGGTTTGCTTACAGGTCATATCCATGAAGCAAGAACGGCTTTTTTTGCTGCCTACATCCATGATATGTCGCGCCAGCACGATGGTTATTGCACCCACCATGGCGCCGATGCTGCTACCCGTAAATTACCCTTATACCTTGGGCTTTTCAGGGAGAACGGCGCATCGGAAGATGACTTCAGGCTGATAGGGAAGGCTGTAACCTTACATTCAACCAACGCTGAACTGGATACAAATGATCCCGATTACCTGACGGTGGCCATTCTCAAAGATGCTGATGCCCTCGACCGTATTCGGCTGGGAACCGATGACCTGAACCCTGATTTCCTGAGACTTAAGGAAACAAAAACCTGTATAATCTTTGCCGAAGGATTATATTACCAATCTCACTTGAAATCATACCTCAGCTTTGACGAATTTACCAATAAACACAAAATCCTGAATATGTAGCTGATATCCAAATTAATATAGCCCAATCTGTCATTTAAAAAAGGGAAATTGTCTGTTCAATCGCTAAATTACCTATTTTTGCACGTTCAAAAGTCAAGCTTTTTGTCAGTCTTTTCATCTTTCCAATTCAGGGTTTATCAAGCGCAACTGCCGTGATAAACCGTTTTTTTTGTTTAACGCAGATTAAAAATGTCAAAAAAAATATACTCAGTCATAACAGGAACAGGTAGTTACCTTCCTATAAAGCTGGTCAGGAACCAGGATTTCCTGACCAATACCTTTCTGGAATCAAATGGAGAACCCATTAAGAGGCCGAATGAAGAGATCATCTCGAAATTTCAGCAGATTACCGGTATCGATGAACGCCGTTACATCGAAGATGAGTATGTGAACTCTGATATTGCATTTTTCGCCGGTGAGAAAGCCCTTGCCAGCGCAGGGATCGACAGGGAAGCGCTGGATTATATCATCGTTGCACACAATTTCGGCGATGTAAAGTATGGCAGCACTCGCGTTGACATTGTTCCGGCCCTTGCCTCAAGGGTAAAATACAAACTGGGCATTCTTAATCCATTCACAGTCGCTTATGATGTACCATTCGGATGTCCGGGATGGCTGCAGGCACTGATCCAGGCTGATTATTATATCCGTTCCGGCGATGCCAGAAACATACTGGTGATTGGCTCTGAAACGCTCTCAAGGGTAAGTGACCCCCACGACCGCGACAGTATGATCTATTCCGATGGCGCAGGCGCAGTAGTGGTAAGTGCTGTTGAAAGTGAGGAACCGGTGGGCATTCTCACCCATGTTACCCGCACCGATACCGCTGAACAGGTCTTCCTGCTTCAGATGGGCAAGTCTTTCAATCCTGAGAAAGGGGATGATCTTTACCTGAAAATGAACGGCAGGAAGCTTTATGAATATGCCCTCAAAACTGTACCGACTGCCATTAAAACGGCGATTGACAAGAGTGGAATCCCCATCACTGATATTGAAAGGATACTGATCCATCAGGCCAATGAAAAAATGGACGACGCCATTGTAAACAGGCTTTATGAATTGTATGGCATTAAGGATCGTCCTGAATTTTCCATGCCGATGACCATTTCGTGGCTGGGCAATAACTCCGTGGCTACCCTTCCCATACTTTTCGATCTGATTGTGAACAAAAAAGTGGACAATCATCCGCTCAATCCGGGCGACCATTTTGTTTTTGCCTCCGTTGGTGCCGGAATGCATGTAAATGCCATGGTTTATAAAATGCCGTAAGCCTTCCGGAGTGCACTTTACTGACAATAAGCAGAACATATCGGGCCACCCATTGCGGTGGCTCCTTTATTTTCGGGCAACAGCGATTCTGGCTGTCTTCTTCTTAATCTGCTCTCCGGCAACGCGGTTCAGTAAACGGTTCACTTTCTCACTGCTCACCGCTGCAAAGGAAGCATAATCGAGAATCTCAATCCTGCCGAGTTCATCCTTGTCAAGACCTCCCTTCTGCATCAAAAAGCCGGCAACATCACTCCTGCTCAGTTTATCCTTTTTGCCCAATCCGATATAAATGGTTTCCCAACGGGAGGGTTCAGGAAGTGTTGGTGAGGGGGAAACATCCACAAATTGCGGTTCATCCTTTATAAAGGCGGGCATCCTTTCATCCCCGGCCATTACCAGCCAGGCAACGCCGGAGGCATGCATTCTTGCTGTGCGTCCGTTACGGTGCGTCCATGAAGTTTCAGTAACAGGAAACTGATAATGAATTACATGCCTTATTTCAGGTATATCGAGTCCACGCGATGCGAGATCGGTAGTGAGCAGAATATGGTGTGTTCCGTTTCTGAACCTGATGAGGGCCAATTCGCGGTCTTCCTGTTCCATGCCTCCATGATAAGCACCATGGGTGAGGCCCGCTTTCTGCAGGTGCCCGCTGATGCGATCAACGGCCTCGCGGTGATTGCAGAAAATGAGGCTTGCCTCTTCTTTCAGAGAACAGACAAGGTTAAAAAGGGTTTCCAGTTTGTCAGTACCCGCTGATCTGACTGCTTTAAGCTGCAGTTGTGCGGGTCCGGTATTCATGGTAAAATCAAGAATCTCAGGATTGATAACCCCTGTAAATCCGGGAATAACACCGATGTTTGTTGCAGAAGTCAGGATGCGGGTTGATAAGTTATCCAGCCGTCCGGTGATAAATTCCATCTCTTTCTGAAAACCGAGTTCAAGGGATTTATCGAACTCGTCGAGTACCAGGGTATGGACCCCGGTAAGGTCTACATGCTCCCGGCGGATATGGTCGGCTATGCGGCCTGGGGTTCCAATCAGCAGGACCGGAGGTTCCTTCAGGTTGTTACGCTCGGTGGAAACAGGATGCCCGCCATAGCAGCTGTTTACCTTGAATCCGGTCTGCAGCTTTTTAAAAACCTGTTCAATCTGGAGCACCAGTTCGCGCGATGGAGCCAGAATCAACGCCTGAACACCTCTCCTGTCCTTGTCAAACATTTCCAGCAAGGGCAACAGGAAGGCCAGGGTTTTTCCGGAACCTGTGGGTGACAATAGTACTACATTCCTGCCTTCCTGAATTGCAGCGGAAGCAGCCTGTTGCATGGGGTTTAGCTGGCTGATGCCCAGACGGCTGAGGAATAACTGAATCATGAATTGAGTTTGGCTGGTAAAGGTACAGTTAATCCATGAGCAGGCAACCCTGTTTCAGGGACATCAGGCAGAATTAAAGTATCAGGCAGGATACATCAGAAAACTGAGACCGGTTCAGGTACAGGCTCAGATAAAAAGGTTCATCAGGTAATAAACCAATGCTGCAAGCACCATGGATACAGGAATGGTGAGAATCCAGGCCCACAGCAGGTTGATGGTAATGCCCCAGCGGACAGCACTTACCCTTTTGGTGAGGCCAACACCCATGATGGCACCGGTGATGGTATGGGTTGTACTGACAGGAATGCCGAAAGCTTCGGTTCCGAACAGCAGCATTGCACCAGCCCCTTCTGCAGCCACACCCTCAAACGGTGTGATTTTGGTAATCTTACTTCCCATGGTTTTTACGATCCTCCACCCACCCATGAGCGTTCCGGCGCTGATGGCGGTGTAGCATCCGAGGATAATCCAGTGGGGAATATCATGTATTTTACCATCTACCATCTCTATTCTTGCCCATTCAGGTACAAGGGCCGGATCAACACCATTAAAATACACCAACATAGCGGCAGCAATAATTCCCATTACTTTCTGGGCATCGTTGCCACCATGGCCCAGACTGAAAAGAGCCGAAGACAACAATTGCAGGCTTTTAAACCATTTGTGCAGCTTTGCCGGTTTTCCCCATCGGGTGATATGCAGAATAGCCACTGACAAAAAATACGACATCACCATACCAAGGAAAGGTGCCAGGAAGATGAATGCAACAATCTTTAGAACCTTACCGGTATGAACCACATCAAAACCACCAGTATGGGCAATGGCGGCACCGGCAAATCCACCGACAAGGGTGTGGGAAGAACTCGAAGGAATGCCCAGGTACCAGGTGAGCAGGTTCCAGAGGATCGAAGCAATCAGGCCTGAGAGGATCACTTCAAGCGTAATGGCGCTGGTGTCTACCGTTTTGGCAATGGTATCAGCAACATGAAGATTAAAAACAAGATAGGCTACAAAATTGAAGAAAGCAGCCCAGAGCACTGCCTGAAACGGAGTGAGAACTTTTGTAGAAACAACCGTGGCGATGGAATTGGCCGCATCATGAAAACCGTTGATGAGGTCAAACCCAAATGCCAGAACAACGATTACGATGAGTAAAACAAAATTAAAGTCCATAGTTTCAGCGTTTAGGCATACTTCACCAGAATTGTATTCAGGATGTCAGCCACATCTTCGCACCTGTCCATGGCTTTTTCCAGTGAATTCAGCACATCGCGCTTCTTAATCAGACTGATGGCATTGGTTTCGGTATCAAATATTTCTGAAAGATAAGAGAAATTCAATGCATCCGATTCATTTTCAAGTTCGGCAATTCTGAGACAATGCTTCTTGTAGCTTGCAATATCATGAATCTTATTGAGGCCCTTTACCACTATATCAATTTCTCCGGAAGCTTCAGTAACCAGTTCTGCCATTTTGTGAAAAACGGGGGGAATATCAACCAGTTTGTACAACTGAATTCTTTTGGCAGAAGTATTCACGAGATCAACCACATTGTCAATCCGGTTGGCCAGTTTCTGAATATCTTCCCTGTCGAACGGCGTAATGAAGGTTGAATTCAGCTCATCGAATATTGTTTCTGTAATCCTGTCGCCGGTTTTTTCTAACTTCTTGACGTTCCGGACAAGTTCGTTCCGCTCTTCCTCATCTGAACACTTGAGCAACTTCTGGAACTCAATACTGCAGTTTACCAGGTTGGCAGATGCTTCGCTGAACAAAGGGAAAAACTTGGTGTCTTTCGGGAGAAGAAATTGGAAAATTTTATCGAGTTTCATAAGACTTGAATTCAGGGTAGCTGCCATCATCGGTCAGCAATGTTAAAATATTTGCAAAAGTAATGTGATAGCACAAAGGGTGTGTCGGCCAATGTTAATTTATTGTTAACTTTTCACCGGATTTTTCCATAGAAAAGGTTTTGTTCCGTTGATGACCGAAAAGCTGATCGGGAAAATCATCCGGATTCTCAATGCGAAGTCTTATTGTAAGTAATTTTGCTTTCGTAATTCATTCCAACAACCATCAACAGGTATGCCGTTTACAGATATAATAGTACTGGTGTTTACCATTTTAGGTTCCTTAGCCTTGTTTCTATACGGAATGAAGCTGATGAGTGAGTCACTGCAGCGATTAAGCGGAGACCGGCTGCGTACCATCTTTGCCTCCATAGCTTCCAACCCGGCGCGGGCAATCATTTCCGGAACCCTTGTTACCGGTATTATACAGTCATCCTCAGCTGTTACTGTGATGCTGGTAAGTTTTGTGAATGCCGGCCTGTTCACTTTATCTCAGGCGCTGGGGATAATGATGGGTGCTAATATCGGCACAACGGTAACTGCCTGGCTGGTTACCTATTTCGGGTTTCACCTTGAGTTCAGTCTGATACTGATTCCAGTGGCAGGATTGTCGCTCCCCCTCCTCTTTCTGAGATCCACCCGCAATAAAGCTGTTGGGGAGTTTATTCTGGGCTTCGTCATGCTGTTTCTCGGATTGCAGTTTATGAAAAATGCCCTTCCTGAGGTGACTGCTGATTCGGCGATGGTCACCTATATCAGCGGATTGTCAGATAACGGCACCCTCTCCCTGCTTTTATTTACCGGCATTGGGCTTGCAATAACATTGATCATTCAATCGTCCAGTGCAACCATTGCCCTCACGATGGTGATGTGCCACAATGGCTGGATCAGTTATGATGCTGCTGCTGCCATGGTCCTGGGCGAAAACATCGGAACCACCATAACGGCCAATATTGCTGCCATTGTTGCCAACCGGGCTGCCAGGAGACTGGCGGTCGGGCATTCATTGTTCAACATCTTCGGCGTTATCTGGATGCTTGCCTTCTTTTCATTCTTCACCAGCTTATCAGCCAAAGCTGCAGAACTGATCACCGGCTTCTCTCCTTACAGCAATGCCGAAGCCGTACCAGCTGGTCTTTCTGTCTTTCATTCCGGATTCAATATTCTTAATACCCTCATCCTCGCCTGGGTAATTCCTCAGTTCAGATATCTTCTCGAATCGATCATCCCGCTGAGGCAAAATGAAAAAAAGAACTTCAGGTTAAAATATTTCAGCCCTGCACTAATGTCAATGAGCGAAATCAGTATGTTGCAGGCAAGGGAAGAGATTCTGATTTTCGGCAAACATGTAACCTATATGTTCAGCCTGATCCCTGAATACCTGATTGAAAAACGTGAAAATAAATATCTGAAAATTCAGAAGCGATTGTACAAATCAGAAGAGCAGGCTGATGATATGGAAGAAGGCATCCGCTTGTACCTCACCCGCACTGCGGAAAATGACCTGACTGAATCGGGTTCCAGAAAGATCAGTTCAATGCTCAAAATCATTGATGACCTGGAAAGCATCGCAGATGAATGCATTCAGATGGAAAGGACCATCACCAGGAAAAACCAGGAAAAAGCCTGGTTTACACAAGAAATGCGCAGTGATCTGAATGAGCTGTTCTTCCTGATTAATGCAGCCCTTGAAAACATGAATGAAAACCTGTCGCGTGAATACCGGCCAGGCATTCTTGCCAAATCGTCAGAACTTGAACTTAAAATCAATGAACTCAGAGATCAATTACTCTTCAGACACAACGAGCGGTTAGAGAAAGGCGAATATTCCTACCAGTATGCGTCATTCTTCTCCGGCCTTGTTGTTCATTGTGAGAAACTTGCCGATCATATCATCAATGTTAACCAGGCCATCGCAAGCAATGTCAGGTAATCGCCGATTTAACATTAATTTAATATTGGGCATGGTGACCATAGAAACGGCCTCTTTAACTTTGTGCACATTTTAACTGCAACTCATCTGAATCCGGAATGGACAGTGTTTATTTATTTTTTGTAATCATTCTTTTCGTACTGGCCATCTCTGATCTGGTGGTTGGCGTTAGCAATGATGCTGTTAACTTTCTGAATTCGGCAGTAGGTGCAAGGGCTGCCTCCTTCAGAACGGTGATGATTGTAGCCGCATTGGGTGTTCTGATCGGTGCCACGTTTTCTAGCGGCCTGATGGAAATTGCAAGAAAGGGCTTGTTCTTTCCTGCGATGTTCAGCTTTCATGAGGTGATGATTATCTTTCTGGCGGTTATGATCACCGATGTAATTCTGCTCGACCTATTCAATACCTTCGGACTACCTACCTCCACAACCGTTTCAATCGTATTTGAACTTCTCGGGGCATCCGTTGGGATTGCCATCATCAAGCTTACCGGCTCCGACCAGGGATTGCAGGAGATCGGACAATACATCAACGCCGCAAAAGCATTGGCCATCATCACAGCCATCCTTGTTTCGGTAGCCCTGGCGTTTAGTCTCGGAGCCCTTGTGCAATACATTACCCGGTTGCTTTTTACCTTCAACCTCAGGTTTAACCTGAAGTATTACGCTGCCATCTGGGGAGGATTTGCCATTACCGGAATCCTCTATTTTATTGTGATCAAAGGTGCCAAAGGATCATCGTTTATGTCCGACAGCACCGTTGATTTTATAAACGCCCATTCTGCCACCATCCTCACCGTAAGCTTTATCGGAATCTCAGCAATTCTTCAGTTACTAATCCTGCTGTTCAGATTCAATGTATTGAAGCTGATTGTACTGACCGGAACTTTCGCGTTGGCTCTTGCCTTTGCCGGCAACGATCTGGTGAATTTTATCGGCGTACCCCTGGCCGGATTGAAAGCCTTTCAGGTTTACCTGGCCAATCCTGGTGTTGACCCTCACAGTTTCTTGATGGGCGCCCTCAACGACGATGTTACGATTGACACCTGGATGCTGCTGATTGCCGGAGCCGTTATGGCCATTACTTTGTGGACTTCCAGAAAAGCAAGAACAGTCATCGAAACCTCCGTTGACCTCAGCCGGCAATCCGAAGGCTCAGAAAGATTCAACTCCTCCATTCTGTCGAGAAACCTGGTAAGGGGAACCCGTAATTTTGCCTCAGCCATCAGCGGATATCTGCCCGATAAAGCGAAACACTGGATTGAAAGCCGTTTTGCCCCTCCCGACGAAGTCACCATCAGAGAAACACCCGATGGCGCCGCTTTCGATATGCTCAGGGCCAGTGTTAACCTTGTGGTTGCTTCCATACTGATAGCTCTGGGAACCTCATTGAAACTGCCTCTGTCGACGACTTACGTTACTTTTATGGTAGCCATGGGTACCTCGCTGAGCGACAGAGCCTGGGGCCGTGAAAGCGCCGTTTACCGGATTACCGGTGTTCTTTCTGTCATCGGTGGATGGTTCTTTACCGCACTGGCTGCATTTACTGTTTCCCTCATTGCAGTTACATTGCTTTCATTCGGTGGTTTAATCGCTACCATCGCATTGATTACCCTCGTCGGATTCCTGGTGTATCGTACCCACAGGATCCACCTGCGCCGGGCAGAAGAGCGCAAGATCAATGATTCTCTCGACAAAATTGATGATGAACTCAACAGTGATAACATCATCGACCGCTGCTCCGTTACTTTTCAGCAAGTGCTCACCGAGGGGCTTTCCATCCTTGACGAAACCATCATGGGGTTGGTGGATGAGGACCGGAAACTGCTCAGAAATGCAAAAACGAACGCCGAAAACCTGAACCTTTCTACCAAAAGACTCAAGAATCATATCAGTGCCACACTGCTGCATCTTAAAGAGGATTCCATTGATTCAGGCCATTATTATGTGCAGGCCATCGACTACCTGAGAGAGGTAAATCACAGCCTGACCTATATTGTTAACCCTTGCTTCGAGCATGTTGAAAACAACCACAAACCACTGATTCCTTCACAGGTTGAGGAGATTTCACGGCTCAACGGGGAAATATCGGTACTATTCAAGGATGCCATCCGCATCATTCAGAAAAAAGAATATCCGGATATTGACATTATCGAGGAAAGACAAAAAGACATTCTGAGGCTTATCGAGGAAACCCGCAAGAAACAGATTAAGCGGATCAAGAACAATGAAACCGGCACCCGCAACAGTGTCCTTTACCTGAATATCCTGGCAGAGATCAAAAACCTCACCTTGTTTATCGACAATATCCTGAAATCTAACCGTGAGTTGGTGGCATCGACACAACCCAGTGTCAACAAGCCTGTTTCCGAATAGTTAAAGCCTGATTCCCGGCGAATCTACATCCCAATAACCTGGTAATCAAAGCATCAGGAATCTGATCACCGATGATTCCCTACCGTCGTTCACTTCCAGAAAGTAGACCCCGGGGGTTAACCTGTTGCCGCGCAGGTCTCTTCCGTTCCACCGGTAGTCGTTCATGCCTGAATCCAACCGGATGTTTGCATGCTGATAAACCACCGATCCGCTTATTCCGGTGATCCGCACCTGTGCAAGGGTTTCGCTGCCCGCAGCAATTCGAAAGCTGACAAATTCATCGCTTTCAGCCACAAATGGAGAGGGATAAACCAATACAGCCCTGAGGCCTGAAGAAGGGATAATGCGCTCTGAAACACCGACATTCAGCTGATTCAGATCCAGCTTGTATGACGACAAACCATAGGTGCCGGCCACCAGGAAGTTTTCTTCAGCATGTATTTTCAGGGATGTAACCGGCACATTACCAATCTCCTGACTGATAATCTCCCACGATTCACCACCGTTCTGAGACATGAAGATCCCTGCATCGGTGCCGATAAAAAAGCGGTTCCTCGTTCCGGGATCTGCCACAAAAGCGTTAACCGGCAGGCCGGGGAGGCCGTCGCTGATTGCCTGCCAGTGCTGACCAAGATCAGTTGATTTGTAAACATGTGCCAGCGGTTCATCCCAACGGAACCCTGAAAGGGTTACATAAATTGTATTGACATCGAAAGGATCAGTAGCTACTCTTGTAACCCAGCGTTCGGGAAGGCCTTCACTGATGTCACTCCAGGCAGATCCGCCATTGACCGATAGGTGAACGCGTCCATCGTCACTGCCGGCCAGCAGGATGTCAGGTTCGAGTGAAGACACAGCCAGGGTACTGATGGTGTGGAACGTACTGCCATCATCACCTTGGGTAAGATCTCCGCTGACCGCACTCCACGAATTGCCGCCGTTGCTGGTCCGCCATACACGATAAGTACCGAAATACAACACCTGCGGATTGGTGGGATGCATGATTACAGGTGCCGACCAGTTAACCCTGTCGGATGACCAGGCATCATAAATGCCGGTCATCCAGCTACCGCCGTTGGTAGACTTGTGAAGTGCCCCCCATTGATACTCAGCATAAATGATGTTTGAATTTGTATAGTCAACGATGCTGTAGAAGCCATCCCCGCCGAGGATTGCCTCCCAGTTGCCGGTCTGTCCGGTCCATGTGCGTATGGTGTTGTTGTCCTGGGTCCCGCCATAGATTCTTGAGGGGTTCAGCCGGTCGATCTCGATGTCGTAGAACTGGGTAATCGGAAGATTGTTCATATAAAGCCAGCCGGAACCGTTGTTATCACTGAAATAAAGCCCCCCGTCATTCCCTTCGTAAATGCGGTTTGTAACCGGATGAAAGGTCATGGCATGATGGTCCACGTGCATTTCGTACCCGGTTTCGTACCATGTATTGCCTCCGTTATCACTTGTATACAGGTAAACACCCATGACGAAGAGTTTCTGCGGATCATCCGGATGCACCCTGATCTGTCCGAAATACCATCCAAATGTGCTGTTCATCCCCTGAAGGTTCCCGTCGTTGGTTCTGGTCCAGCTTTGCCCGCTGTTCTGGGTTTTGTATACTGCCACCTCAAACTGATTGTCATAGAAAGCGTAAAGGGTTGATGGTGAAGATTCAGCAATGGCTAGCCCTATCCTTCCGGTTTCATCACCCTGGGGAAGCCCGCTGCTGAGCTCAGCCCAGGTATCTCCACCATCAGTCGATTTCCAGATACCCGAACCTGGCCCGAAAGAGCGCCGGTAGTTTAAACCACGCATTCTTTCCCACATGGCTGCATACAGGATGTCGGGATTTGTGGGGTGCTGCACTATATCAATGGCTGAAGTAGAATCGTTCACAAAAAGAACCCTTTCCCAGCTGTTGCCGCCGTCGGTCGTACGATAAACTCCCCGGTGTTCGTCGGGCGTAAAAAGATTGCCGCAGGCAGCAACAAATACACGCTCAGGATTTGAATGGTCGATCACAATTCTGCCGATATAAGCCGAAAGTTCAAGTCCCGCATGGGTCCAGGTGGTGCCGCCATCGGTTGATTTATAGATCCCGTCGCCCCTGAAGCTCTGGCTCGATGAATTGGCTTCACCGGTTCCGGCATACATCAGGTTGGTATTGCTGCGGTCGATGGCAATATCCCCTACCGGGATGCTTGGCTGGTCCTTGAAAATGTTCACCCAGGATGCTCCATTGTTGGTTGTTTTCAGAATTCCACCCGAAGCTGTGGCAACATACACATTGGTGAACGACTCCCCCGGAATCTCAATATCGGTAATTCGTCCGCCGATGTTGGTGGGGCCGGTGAAACTCCATTCCAGTGCAGAACGGCCGGCCGCTGCATTCAATTGACGCACCTTCTCCAGGGCTTCCAGATATGCTTCCGTTTTTATTCCGCCATGGGGAAAACTGCGCTGACGGTCCATCCAGTCGGAAGGCAGATAGCCTGGCCCTTGGGGCGTATTCACCCGCTCAGCCATCCATTGATCAGGAAGTTTCCTGTCGTTTCCGAACCTTCCGGTCAGGAAGATTCCGGCAGTTAACAACAGAATAAAGGGTATTATTGAAAATAACGGGCTGGTGACGGTTCGTTTCATAAGGCACACGATTGTTTTGGAACATCATTCAACTACAAACCTACATGAAAATCCGGTAAAACGAATGAGTTGACTGAAATTTTAACCTGAGTGTTGTGCAAATCTGTGTCAGCATCCTTCACACGGACCTTTTGGGATTCTCACGGAATGGCTGGCGAAAACAATGAAAAAAAGCTTAGCTGGCCGGAAGGATTTTTCCTTCAGGGTCAAAGGATGACCGAAGGATCGGCGGAACATGAAACCCTGAGGAAGGCGGGCCTAACGGATAACGGCTGAGGTCCCAGTCAGCTGGCTTTGAAAAATAGTGAAAACTCAACTGGTTGGCTGACCATTCTGTCCAGCGGTGCATGTGATTGTGGCCCTTGTATTTCCTCGATTTTCGGGCGCTGATCAGGCTAACGGGGGCTATGAGAAACCAAAAAACAAAGAAACCCCAGCGCCGGTATTGCAGGATATGACCGAACTCATGCCTCAGCAGTGAAACAGAACGCAGACTGGATGGTGAGGCTACAATACCCACTCCGGGAATACAGACCGCAGCACCCTCACGGAATGCTCCACGGTTGAATGCAATCAGCCTGACACCCTCAAACCGCTGGATTCCCATCTCAGATAATGTTGCCGGTTACCTTACCGGAATGGGATTAACTGCGGCAGAATCAACCACCACAAGGGTATCCACCCGGGTCACAAGTTCTGGCGACACCGATGTAAAAAAATAAGTCCCGGATCTGTCGGGTTTGAACCTGAAGGTGGTATCATCCGTTACCAGAATTTCCGTACAAAGACCATTGTAAGATTCGTAAAGACCATTGGCCGTTACCGCGAGCAGGGTATCAGCATCTACTGCCCTAAGGAGGTAAAGTGTAAGTTGCGACCAGCAACCGTTATACGCTGCAGTACTTGCATAAACGGGTACCTCCTGACCTGTAAAGGCGGTGTCGGGAAGGCTAATATCCACAATTCCGAGAGTACCGGTATACTTTTCATAACGATCACCTTCGAGCTTGCAGGAATTGAGAGAAAGCATCAGTAATGCTACCAATGCCGGAATTGATCTGCGCATAAACGATAATTTTTGGTTCAAACTGCACAATTATCCTGCCACTTCCGGAGGCAGGATTTCATAATCGACCACTGCTATTTTGGGGCACCGTTTGCGGTTCCATTCAACGAAAGCCCTGTGGGCAGGATGATTCTGATAGGCTGCCAGACTTTCGAAGGATGAGAACACACTCAAAAGGGAGAGATCGGCAGTACCCCGGGCTCCGGCACTGTTGATCCCAACCTCAAAGCTGATGATGTCAGGGATGAGCGCAGGCAGTTTCCCGAGTTCCTCCTTTACCTGAATAAGCAGTTCATCGCGATTGAAGGCTTCAGCCTGCTCTGAAATCCTGAAAAAAACTATGTGGCGTATCATAATCCTGATTTCCTGCAAAAGTAGCAAGTTCAGACAAAAAGAAGCAAGAAAGCAGTTGAGGCTGCAATTCAACACTTTTGTGCAATAACACCTCAATTTTATTGCTGACATCAGTGGATAATGTATTTTTGCACAAGCAGGAAAAAAAGAGAAAAATGGTTCCTTTAATCACCTTAACATCCGACTGGGGCACGCGCGACCATTATGCAGGGGCTGTTAAAGGAACCATTTTCAGCAAATTGCCCGAAGCACGTATTGTTGACATCACCCATGATATTCCACCCTTTGATGTTAAAAAAGCTTCGTTTATCCTGCGCAATGCCTTTGCTGATTTCCCTGAAGGCACCATTCACATCGTTGCCATCAATACCGAAGAATCGGAAACAACACCGCACCTTGCCATTCTGTATAAGGGCCAATATTTCATCGGGGCCGACAACGGTCTTTTCTCTTTGCTTTTCGATGAGCAGCCGGAGAAGATTGTGGAGTTAACCATAATGCAGGACACCGGCTATTTCGTTTTCTCTAGCCGCGACCGGTTTGTTAAGGCAGCTGTGCACCTGGCCAACGGCAACAGTATTGAAGAACTGGGGGATATCCGTACAGACCTGAAGCTCCTGTTCACCATGAAACCGCAGATCAATGCCAACAGCATCAGCGGCAGGGTGATCTACATCGACAATTACGAGAATGTATTTCTCAACATCAGTGCCGGTGAATTTACAGAAACCGGCAAGAACCGCCGGTTCAATCTGGTAATCAAAGGCAAATCACATGCAGTGAGTACGGTAAGGGAAGCATACAGCGCCGTGCCGGAAAGTGAAATTGCTGTGATATTCAGCACAACCGGTTATCTTGAGATCGCCATCAACAAAGGAAATGCAGCCAGCCTGCTCGGCATCAGGGTTGATGACATTATCCTGATTGAATTCCGTTAATCAACGCAGCTGCAGTACGCAATTTTTCGCAGGATCAGCCCTTTATTTAAATATTACCGGACCCTGATTCCCGAAATGCCTATTTTAAGTAATTTAGCGCACTGAAAAAGCATTTCCGGTTATGATATTTACACTTTTCCGCAAGGAAATCATGAGTTTTCTCAACTCATTGATCGGGTACCTCGCCATCGTGGTATTTTTGGTGATCAATGGCTTGTTTCTGTGGGTGTTCCCTTTGGGGTTCAACATAGTCGACAATGGTTATGCCAGTCTCGATAACCTCTTCATGATTGCGCCTTTCGTGTTTCTGTTCCTGATCCCTGCCATCACCATGCGTTCGTTTGCCGATGAAAAACGCAGCGGGACAATTGAAATGCTGCTGACCAAACCCATCACTGACCTGCAGCTTATTCTGGCCAAGTTCGCCGCCGGAGTTACACTGGTGTTGTTTTCACTGATTCCAACCCTTGTGTACGCAGTTTCAGTTTATATCCTGGGGCTGCCATCAGGAAACATGGACCTGGGTGGCATGTGGGGCTCGTACCTGGGTCTGGTTTTTCTCGGATCGGCCTTTGTTGCCATCGGAATTTTCGTCTCCTCACTAACTGATAACCAGATCATTGCCTTTATTCTGGCCCTTACACTCAGCGGATTTTCCTACATCGGTTTTGATGCCCTTGCCGATCTTGCATTGTTCGGGAAAGCGGATCTTTTCATCATGTCGCTGGGCATTCAGGCCCATTATGCCAGCATGAGCCGTGGGGTGATTGATACCAGGGATGTCATCTATTTTCTCAGCCTGATCTCCGTTTTTGTTCTTTCCACCCGTATTGTGCTCGAGAGCCGCAAATGGGAAAAGGAAGAAAAGAAAACCAACCATCAGCCTTCAAACTGAAATACAGGTTCTTCAATGGAAAAAACAACCAGTAAACAGGTGAACATCCGGAAAGACAATCTGATACAGTTTGTACTTGCCCTGGCAATCATAGTCCTGATCAATGTAATCGGCTCCTATGTGTTTACGCGATTCGATCTGACTTCAGAAAAGCGCTATTCACTTTCTGAATCCACCAAAAAACTGCTGCGCGAAACCGACGACATCATCTACTTCAAGGTTTACCTCGAAGGGGATTTCCCTGCCGGATTCAAGCTGCTGTCGCGCACCACCCGTGAAATGCTGGATGAATTCAGGGCCTACAGCGACAACATTGAGTATGAGTTTATCAACCCTTCGGCTGCAGAGAATGTAAAAACCAGGGAAGCGATTTACGAACGGCTTGTTCAGCAGGGGCTGGAGCCAACCGATATCAATGTCAGAAAAAAGCAGGGACAGGAACAGCAACGCATTTTCCCCGGTGCCATCGTATCATACAAAAGCCGCGAGATACCGCTCAACCTCATGGCCGATCAGCTGGGAGCCCAGCCCGAAGCCATCATCAACAATTCCATTCAGGCACTGGAGTACAATATCTCAAATGCCATCAGAAAACTCAGCACCTCGGTTAAACCGAAAATTGCCTTTACTTACGGTCATGGGGAGCTCACACCCATTGAAACGGCCGACATCCGTTTTGCCCTCAGTGATTTCTATACCGTGGAAAGGGTAAAAATCGCAGAGAATATCAACGCACTCACCGAAAGAAAAGACAATGGCGATGGCACTTTCACTACCGTTAACAAATACAGGGCTATCGTGATTGCCAAGCCCGATTCGGTGTTCAGTGAAAAAGACAAATTCATCATCGATCAGTTTGTGATGAAAGGCGGCAGAATCCTCTGGCTGGCAGACCCGGTGTTTGCCACCATGGACAGCCTGATGACCACAGACAAAACCATGGGGATTACCCTTGATATCAACCTGAATGACCAGCTATTCAAATACGGGGTAAGGCTTAACAGCAACCTGCTGCTCGACATCAATGCACTTCCAATACCCATGGTAACCGGCCGTACAGGAAACCAGCCGCAATTCACTTTCTTCCCATGGAATTACTTCCCGGTACTTACTTCCACCTCGAGGCACCCGGTGGTGAATAACCTCAACGCTGTAAGGACTGAGTTCGTTAGCAGTCTTGATACCGTAGGAAGCCCTGCTATCCGCAAAACCATACTGCTGAAAACATCACAATACACCCGCATTGCCCCTACCCCGGTGATTATTTCACTCGACATCCTTCGCAAAGATCCTGACCCTGCAGATTATACCGATGCGCCCCAGCCGGTGGCAGTGCTGAATGAGGGTCATTTTGAATCCCTGTTCAAAAACCGGCTGACCCCCGAGATTACCGAAGCTCCGGAGATCGGCTTTACCGAAAACGTTGATAACAACCGCATGATTGTTATCAGTGATGGAGATATCATTAAGAATCAGGTGAGGATGAACAATGGCAGTCTGGAGCCCCTGCCGCTGGGTTATGACCGTCATACCGGCCAGACTTTCGGCAACCGTGACTTTATCATGAACTGCATCAACTACCTGTGCGACGATACCGGGCTCATGTCGGTCAGATCACGCGAACTCAGGCTCAGGGCACTGGATGTTACCAAAGCCCGTGCAAACCTGATCGGCTGGCAGCTGATCAACATCGCGGGTCCCGTGCTGCTGATCATCGGATTCGGGATTGTTCAATCAACCCTCCGCCGGCGCAGGTATAGCCGCTAAGCATACTACAACAACAAAAAACATCTCAACATGAAGAAAAACCGGAATATACTCATTGTGGCCATTGTACTGGCCCTGGCCGCTTTATTCCTGATTTTCAACAGATCTAACAAAACCCTGGATGAACAGATCAGCGAGTTTGCCGTTTCCGATACGGCCTCTGTAAGTAAAATATTCCTGGCTGACAAATCAGACAACAAGATTCTACTGGAAAGGCAAGCCAACGGCAGCTGGTTGCTCAACGGGAAGTATGAAGCCCATGTGGAAAACCTCAATACGTTTTTGCAAACCATCAGCAGCCTGCAGGTGAGGGAGCCCGTAGCAAGGGCTGCCCACAACAACATTCTGAAACTGCTCTCGACCAAATCTGTGAAAGTGGAGATCTATCAGCATTCATACCGCATTAAACTGGGTAACCTGAAGTTGTTTCCCTACGAAAAACTGAGCAAAACCTATTTTGTTGGGGATGCAACCATGGATAACTTCGGAACCTATGCTTTGATGGATGGCGCTGATTATCCGGTTGTTATTTATATGCCTGGGTTAAGGGGCTATGTCGGTACCCGGTTTTCAGCCCTTGAAACCGACTGGCGTGTCCATACTGTATTTAACAAAAAACTGCCCGAAATCAAACAGATTACAGTTGAGTTCATCGAAAAACCAGAAGAATCATTCAGGGTGGTCAACAACAACGATCAGAGCCTCAGTCTGTTCCGCCTTAAAGAAAATGCGCCGGTTTCGCAATTCGACACGCTCCAGCTCATGTCGTTCGTTAACTCATTCAGGAACATCCGCTACGAAGCCCTGCTCAACGATATGGAACCGCAGAAGAAAGACTCCATTATGAACTCACTGCCGCTGCATGTTATAACCCTAGACCTTAAAGATGGCAGCAGTCAAACCGCCCGCACATTCGGCCGCAAGCTTCCTGTGCCGGAAATTGATGTTTTTGATGGCTCAACTGTAACCCATGACCGCGACAGAATGTACGCACTGATTAACAATAACAAGGACTTTGTGATGGTGCAGTTTTTTGTTTTTGATAAAATCCTGTTACCTTTATCCTATTTCGGCAATCAATCACAATAAAGGTTCTACAAAAAGCACTGACAACAGTTCCATGCCAATATTATCATCGTCAAAAGTACTCATCACCGGTGGTGCAGGATTCATCGGTTCAAACCTGGCAGAAGCCCTGCTGAATCAGGGAAACCAGATAGTATGTCTGGACAATTTCTCTACCGGTAAGCACGAAAACATCCGTCCGTTTGCCGATCATCCCGGATTTAGGCTGATTGAGGGAGATATCCGGAATCCTGAGGATTGCGCCAAAGCGGTGGAAGGGGTTGAATATGTGCTGCATCAGGCTGCTTTGGGTTCAGTACCACGATCAATCAACGATCCGGCAACCACCAACAATGTTAACATCGGAGGATTCGTCAACATGCTGGTTGCAGCGCGCAATGCCAATGTCAAACGGTTTGTGTATGCTGCCAGTTCATCCACTTATGGTGATCATCCAGCCCTTCCAAAGATTGAGGAAAACATCGGCAAACCATTGTCGCCCTATGCCATCACAAAATACGTGAACGAACTTTATGCCAATGTCTTTGCCGACCTCTACGGAATGGAAACCATCGGGCTGCGCTATTTCAATGTATTTGGTAAACGCCAGGATCCCGACGGAGCCTATGCAGCTGTGATTCCAAAATTCATCCGGTCGCTGATCGACGGGGTGCCGCCGGTAATCAACGGCGAAGGCAATCACTCCCGTGATTTTACCTATGTTGAGAACGTGGTTCAGATCAATCAGCTGGCCCTGCTTACGCAAAACCCGGCAGCCCTGAATACGGTTTACAATGTGGCTTTCGGTGAAAACACCAGCCTGAATGAACTCTATGGGCTGCTCACAGAGTTTCTTTCTGAATTCAGACCTGAAATCGCCAACATTAAACCCGTTTATGGTCCGGTAAGGCAAGGTGATGTACTGCACTCTCTTGCCTCCATCGAGAAAGCCAGAACACTGCTCGGGTACCAGCCTGCCTACAACCTGAGGGCCGGGCTGAAACAGGCCATTCAATGGTATTATGAGTACCTCTGCCGGTAACATCGCTGATATGGCAGAACATTACCTTTCAGCTGTAAATTGTAGCTACCACCTGCCTTCGTCCGCCATGATTCCGGAATTCACAAAGGTAAATTCCCTGCCATGTACCGAGATTTAACCTGCTTCGCGTAACAGGAATCACCAGGCTTGTGCCGCTCATCACCGACTTGAGGTGCGCCGGCATATCATCGCTGCCTTCAGAAATATGCGTATAAAAGGGTTGATTCTCCGGAATTAAACGGTTGAATGTACTCTCAAAATCCTTCAGTACTGTAGGATCAGCATTCTCGTTGATGCATAGGCCAGCCGAAGTATGTTTCAGAAACAGGTGCAGCAGTCCGGTTTCGGGAAGTCGAGGCAACTCTGCAACAACAAGTCCGGTTATCAGGTGAAAACCTCTCTGAAATTCAGGCAGCAAAATCTCAATCTGTTGTATCATATCATCGGTTGGTTTGAGAAGAATTGTCAATGGTGCACGGTCGGCAACCGCTTCTGATCCCGTATCAGAAAGAACAAAACAGGGATACGAAAATACGTATCCCTGCTTTGTTTTTCGGGTACACAGAGGCCCCAGTTCAACCCTGATTCTAGTCTTCGATAATCACCTCTTTACCTGCAGCAATATCTTCAAGAATAGCGGTAGTCAGTGATTTGGGTCTTTCCAGCGGATAACCCAGTGCCCTGTCCCAGATGATGTTTGCGCAGATTCCGATGGCCCTGCCAATGCCGAAGAGAACTGTGTAAAAGTCATACTCTTTGACACCATAGTGCCATTGGATAACCCCTGACTGGGCATCGACATTGGGCCACGGGTTTTTGGCTTTTCCCTGCTCGAGGAGGATGGGCGGAACCACATGATACAGCATGTCAACCACTTTAAAGAGGGGATCATCGGCCAGGTTCTTGAGACTGAATTCACGCTGAAGCATATACCGGGGGTCTGTTTTGCGCAACACTGCATGTCCGAAGCCCGGAATTACCTGCCCTGATTTGAGGGTGTTCCATACGAACTGTTTCAGGTCGTTCTCCGTAGGTACCTCACCATTCATTTTCTCCATGAGGTCGTGCAGCCAGCGCAGCACTTCCTGATTGGCCAGTCCGTGCAGTGGACCGGCCAGGCCGTTCACCATTGCGCTGATCGAAAGGTACACATCCGACAGCGAGCTGGCAACGAGATGCCCGGTATGTGCGCTTACATTTCCGGCTTCGTGGTCGGCATGTACAATGAAGTGCATTCTTGACACATCGTCGTACGGACGGCCAATGCCCATCATGTGGGCAAAATTCCCACCGAAATCAAGATTCGGGTTCGACTGAATGCGCTTGCCATCGCGGTAAAGCTTGGCATAAATGTAAGTGGCAATCTCCGGTAACTTGGCCAGCAGGTTCAGCGAATCCTCGTAGGTCGGATCCCAGTAGTCGGCCTTGTTAAGTCCGGCATGGTATTTCTTGGTAAAAAACGATTCACGGTGCATGGTAAGGATGGCCGTGGAAAAAATTGTCATCGGATGGCTGCAGCAGGGCATGCCATCAATCACTTCATAAATATACCGTGGCAGTATCCTGCGCTGACTGAATTCTTCAACCATCCCTGCAGCCTGCTCCTCGGTGGGCATATCACCGGTGAGTAAAAGGTAGTAAAGCCCTTCAACCAGCGGCATTTCAGAATTTTTAGCTTTGGGAAGCTTCTCAAAAACCTCAGGAAGGGTATAACCCCGGTAACGAATGCCTTCCAGAGGATCAAGGTAAGAAATATCACTCACGAGCGATTTGATCCCCCTCATTCCTCCGAGTATCTGGCTGATGGTAATTTTATCGACAACAACATTGCCGTATTCTTTCATCAGACGCTCGGTGCGTGGTCTCCAATCCTGTATTTTTTCATACAGGGTATCCTTTAGTTTTTTTGCCATTGCAGTGAATTATAATGGTTGTACAAAGTATTACTGATTCATGATTGTGTTGACCACTTCGGTTCCAAACTCTGAAGTTTTAAGTTTTGTGGCATTTTCCATCAGACGGTGGAAATCGTAGGTTACTTTTTTCGACTGAATAGTTTTGCCGATACCCGAATAGATCAGATCAGCAGCTTCTTTCCAGCCCATGTATTCGAGCATCATGGCTCCTGAAAGGATTACTGAACCGGGATTCACCATATCAAGACCTGCGTATTTCGGGGCCGTTCCATGGGTCGCTTCAAAAATGGCATGACCCGAAACATAGTTGATGTTTGCTCCTGGTGCGATGCCAATGCCACCGACGATGGCAGCCAGTGCATCGGAAATGTAGTCGCCGTTCAGGTTAAGGGTGGCTATAACCGAGTACTCGGCCGGACGGAGCAGTATCTGTTGCAGAAAAGCATCGGCTATCACATCCTTCACCAGAACCTTGCCCGATTTAAGGGCTGCCTGCTGGGCCTGATCTGCTGCTTCCTTCCCGCTGGCTGCAGCTATTTCATCATACTCAGCCCAGGTAAAGGTTTTGTCGCCAAATTCGCGGCGGGCAAGTTCATATCCCCAGTTCTTGAAGGCCCCTTCGGTAAACTTCATGATATTCCCTTTGTGAACCAGCGAAAGGGAAGGTAATCCGCGTTCGATGGTATAATTCAGGGCAGCCCTTACCAGACGCTCTGTTCCTTCTTTTGATACCGGCTTGATTCCGATGGAACTTGATTCAGGAAAACGGATCTTGGTAACCCCCATCTCTTCCATAAGGAACTTCTTTACCTTTTCGGCTTCCGGGGTGCCATTCATATATTCTATTCCGGCATAAATATCTTCAGTATTCTCACGGAAAATATGCATATCAACACTACCCGGATCTTTCACAGGACTCGGTACACCACTGAACCAACGTACCGGCCGCAAACAAACATACAGGTCAAGCTGCTGCCTCAACGCTACATTCAGCGAACGGATACCACCACCAACAGGAGTGGTGAGGGGGCCTTTGATGCCCACTTTATATTCCCTGAAAGCTTCCAGGGTCTCTTCCGGCAGCCAGTTACCGGTCTGATTAAAGGCCTTTTCGCCGGCCAGCACCTCTTTCCAGATAATTTTCTTCTTGCCGGAATAGGCCTTTTCTACGGCTGCATCAATAACCTTTTGTGATGCAGCCCAGATATCAGGCCCTGTTCCATCGCCTTCGATAAACGGAATTACCGGTTCATCTGGTACTACCAGCTTCCCTTGTGAGATTGAAATTTTGTTGTCAGACATCAGATATGTTGTTTAGTAATTATGTCGATGTGTTGATATAAATCTGCAAGCAAAGATAAAAAAGCATCCTTACAAAACCCTGTAAAACTAACAAAAGTTGAAGAAAATTGTTTGGATTTCTAACGTTTTGCGAACCGATGAGAAAAATATTATGAACATAATCTCATAATTTTACCCCTCTGTTATGAATGCTGCCGGTTTTTCCCTGATTCAGCAATCGATCCCCTCCGGCTCCGGGTTGGTGGTATTCGACAGCAACTGCATTTTATGCAGTAAAACAGTCAGATTCCTGCTTAAAACTGACAGGAAAAAGAAGCTATATTTCACAGGCAGTAATTCGACCCTTTTCAGCAAGCTGAAGCAGCAGGGAATCGCGTTCCCGCAGCCCGAAAGTGTGGTCTTCATCGACCATACCGGGTTGTACACAGAAGCCGAAGCCATACTGGAAATTCTGAAAAAATGCGGAATGGCGATTCCGGCCAGACTGATCAGCTATCTGCTTCCTGAACCCATCAGAAAACGGCTATACAGGATTGTAGCCCGAAACCGGTACCGCTGGTTCGGAAGATCACAACATTGTTTCATTCCAGCCCCTGATGAGCGCAGCAGATTTTTCCTTTGAAAATCAGGGATATCCCCGGGTATTTACTTTCAGCAGATAATAATCTTTTGACTAACTTTGTGACTTCAATGCCCTGACCCGATGTGGCTTTCCGCAGACAGAAAGGATGGCATCTCTGAATCAACTACTTACATTCAATTCAATGAAAAAATTTCTTGGCTTTGCACTTGTCGTACTTTGGTCTTTCCAACTGCAGCTTCCGGCTGTTTATGCCCAGAATGGCACCATCAGGGGATTTGTTTATGAAAAAGAAACCGGTGAACCCATCATCTTCACCAATGTTTACCTTTTCCGCACAAGTTACGGAGCAGCCACTGATGTAAACGGGTATTTTACCATATCCAAAATTCCAGATGGTGAATATACCCTGATGGTCACCTACCTTGGCTATGACACCCTCCGTGAGAAGGTCAGTATCAAAGGTTCAACAGTGCTGACCAAAAAGCTTTTCATTGAGAAGGCGGCCTTCAACCTTGATGCGGTGCAGATCACGGCAGAACGCGAGGAGGCACGCAGCGACACCCGCACCTCTGTTATCAAACTGACGCCCAAGCAGATCAGCCGGATACCGACCATTGGCGGGCAGCCCGACCTGGCCCAGTACCTTCAGGTGCTGCCAGGGGTTATTTTTACCGGAGATCAGGGCGGACAGCTGTATATCAGGGGTGGTTCTCCCATTCAGAACAAGGTAATCCTGGATGGAATGATCGTTTACAACCCGTTTCACTCCATCGGATTGTTCTCTGTTTTCGATACCGATATCCTCAGAAATGCCGACATCTTTACCGGCGGATTCAACGCTCAGCATGGAGGCAGGATTTCTTCAGTAATGGACCTCACCACCCGCGACGGAAACAAGAAAAGAATCGCCGGGAAAGCAGGAGCCAGCACCTTCGGCGCCAAACTGATGGTGGAAGGCCCCATCAAAAAACAGAATGAATCGGGGGGCGGAAGCGCTTCGTTCATCATCTCAGCAAAAAACTCCTACCTGAAAGAGACCTCAAAGTTTCTGTACGAATACATCGACAGCGCGGGACTGCCGTTCAATTATACCGATGTTTACGGGAAAGTGTCCATCAACGGGGGAAACGGTTCAAAAGTGAACCTCTACGGATTCAATTTTAACGACAAGGTCGATTATACCGGCCTGGCGAGCTATAACTGGAAATCATCGGGCGGGGGTATGAATTTTCTTGTCATTCCGGGAAACAACCCTGTGCTGCTGGAAGGCAATTTCGCCTATTCCACTTATAAAATAAACATGGAAGAAGGCTCCCTGCCAACCCGGTCGAGTACCATCAACGGGTTCAACCTGGGCCTCGGGTTTACCTATTTCCTTGGAAAGGATGAAATCAAGTACGGCATCGAAATGCTGGGCTTTAAAACAATTTTCGATTTTACCAATTCTGTGGGAAGATCTATCGATCAGACCGAGAATACTACCGAACTGGCCGGATTTATCAAATACAAAATGGCACGGGGCAAGGTGCTGTTTGAACCGGGACTCCGGCTACAGTATTATGCCTCGCTCGCAAACTTCTCACCGGAACCAAGGCTTGCCTTTAAATACAACCTGAGCGAGAAAGTAAGGCTGAAAATGGCAGCCGGCCTGTATTCACAGAACCTTATCAGTGCGACTTCCGACCGCGACGTGGTGAACCTGTTTTATGGCTTCCTTTCAGGACCTGATAACCTTCAGGAAACTTTCAACGGCAAGGAGGTGAAACACAAACTTCAGAAAGCGGAACACATTATTGCCGGTGTTGAGCTTGACCCCCTGCCTTCGATGACGGTGAATATGGAAGTTTACTACAAGAATTTCTCACAGCTGACCAATGTCAACCGCAACAAGGTATTCCCCGATGAGGACCCCTACAACAACCCGTCTGATCCGAATTACAAATCAGATTATTATCGCAAGGATTTCGTCATCGAACAGGGCAATGCCAACGGTTTTGACGTTTCTGTGAAGTACGAAAAACGGAAGATTTACCTCTGGGCGGTTTATTCACTGGCTTACGTCAACCGGAACGACGACAGCATTTCGTATGTACCGCATTACGACCGCCGGCACAATGTAAACCTTGTGGGTTCGTATCGCTTTGGTGAAGAGCTGATGTGGGAATTCAATGCCCGCTGGAACCTCGGTTCGGGATTCCCGTTTACCCAGACACAGGGTGAATATGAAAAACTCAATTTCGAACAGGGCGCCGGCACCTCCTATATCATTTCCAACGGAGATCTGGGGGTACTTTACGGCGAATACAACAAAGCCAGGCTCCCTTACTATCATCGCCTTGACCTGAGCCTGATGCGTCGCTTCAGGATTGGTGAAGAGGGTATGCTCGAGATAAACCTGAGTGTTACCAACATCTACAACCGGGAGAACATCTTCTATGTCAACCGCATCACCGGTGAAAGGGTGTATCAGCTACCGCTGATGCCGAGTTTTGGCCTGAGTATGAGTTTCTGACACTCACTTACTCCTTGTTTTTTGAATCCATCAGAATGGTCACCGGCCCATCGTTGATGAGTTCAACCTGCATGTGTGCACCAAACCAGCCACTGCTGACCTTTAATCCGGATTCAGATCTCAGGGTGTCAATAAACTGACCGTAGAGCGGGATGGCAATCTCAGGCCGGGCAGCTTTGATGTAGGATGGTCTGTTGCCTTTGCGTGTACTGGCATGAAGGGTAAACTGACTGATTACCAGAATTTCCCCCTCAACATCCACAACCGAGCGGTTCATCACCCCCGATTCGTCGGCAAACACCCTCAGCCGGCTGATTTTTCCGGTGAGCCATGCAATGTCTTCAGTATTGTCATCTTCTTCAATACCAAGCAATACCAGCAAGCCCACCCCAATAGAGTTCCTGCCCCACTCCGCGCTGGAGACCGATGCACGGCTGACCCGCTGAATAACTACCCGCATAAGACCCTGTTTTTAATCCCAGTCAGTTTCTTCAAAATACTCATCACCCAGAATGCTGATGTAATTGGCATACCGTGATTTGCTCAGCTTTCCTTCTGACAGGGCTGACTTAACGGCACACCCCGGTTCATGCACATGCGTACAGTTGCTGAACTGACAGTTGTGCATAAGCTCCCTCATTTCAGGAAACCGCTCTGCCACTTCCTGTTTATCAAAATCAACAAGCCCAAACTCTTTGATACCGGGCGTATCGATAACGAATCCACCATTTGATAGCAAAATCATCTCAGCGAAAGTTGTGGTGTGTTTACCCTTCAGGTGATAATCGGAAATATCCCCGACCTTTCTCATGGATCCGGGTTCAATGGCATTGATCAGGGCTGTTTTCCCCACGCCTGAATGGCCGCTCACCAGACTGACTTTACCCCTGAGCAGCAGATTCACCGCCTCAATGCCCTCATGCATCAGCGCTGAAGTCCTGAAACAGGGATATCCGAGCGATTCATAGAGGCTGATCAGGTCGTCAAGTTGCCGGTTCTCGTCTGCTGAATACTGATCGCACTTGTTAAAGATAAGAAAAGCCGGAATGTGGTATGCCTCGGCGGTTACGAGAAAGCGGTCGATGAAACCGGTGGAAGTTCTTGGTCTTGAAAGCGTTACCATCACAATGGCCTGATCAATGTTGGCGGCAATGATGTGAGATTGCGCTGACAAACGGGTGGCTTTCCGGATAATGTAATTCGATCTGGGAAAAATCTCATGGATAAGCCCGTATTCCTTGTCCATCTGAAAACTGAATCCGACCTTGTCACCAACAGCCACGGGATTGGTGGACCGTATCCCTTTGATCCTGAAATTACCCTTGAGTTTACATTCAGTTATTTTACCATCTTCAGAAAGAATGGTACACCAGCTTCCAGTGGAACGGATGACTACACCCTGGTTGCTTCCCATTTTCAGAGAAAATTGTAGTGCTTGCGGACCGGTTTGCGGATGTCCCATACGCATTTCAGCCCTTTTGGGAAAACAACAAAATCTCCCGGTCTGATTTCATAGTTACCGGTATCTGTTTCAATCAGCACCTCTCCTTCAAGAAAATAACACCATTCTTCTTCTTCATAAGTCCAGGAGAACCTTGAAACCTCCTTTTTCCACACCGGCCAGGTGCGGACGCCCTTCGTCAAAAGCTCCTGTTCGGGAAGCTGATTTATTTCTATCATGCTATTTAAGGATTATTTAATCTGTAGCAGTTTGTAAAACTACAAATAATTCATAGATTTGAATTCCCTTTCACGACTTGTCATACTCCCTTTCAGAATACCAGGCTGCCTATAGTAACCCGGGGTTTCTTTCATCATGATAACTACCTAAAAAGTAAGAGTATGATCAACATAACCGGAATCCTTATTCCCCCAGTATTGTTTATTTTACTGATCCTTTACATCCGGATCATTGCAAAAACCGTAACCTTTCAACTCCTGCTGAAGGCGTTTATCTGGGGCTGTATTGTAACCCTGCCGGTTATCCTGGCCGATCAGCTGGCACACCAGCTTCACATCGACGGAGCCCGCAGTATCCGCAGAATGATTGTCTTTTCCTTTGTGGCCATTGCTTTTGTTTCTGAAGTTTCAAAGTTCATCCCCCTGAGGTTCTCATTGCTCAGGAAAATTGCCGTTGCAGGGCCCTTGCAGGGTATTCCTGTGTCGATGGCTGTTTCCCTGGGTCTGGCTACAGTGTACTCTGCTTATTATATCTATTTTTCCGACAGGAGTGGTGCCGATCATATTTTCCTGCTGTCCATCGGCCCCATGAACGCCATTCTGGGCCTGATACTCGGGTTCTTCACCGGCATGGGCAAGCACAGGGGAAACCTTTTTATTGACTCCATGACCGGACTGGGTGCGACAATTTTCTTTCACGGTATATACCGTTTTACACTGCTTACCGGAGACATCACTATTTTTGGGTTGTTTGCACTGGGGACCCTGTTTGTCTCAGGAATCCTGATCTACAAAAGCAGGCATCTGGAAAGTGAACTATACTAAGCGGTAAATCTTACCTGGCAAACATTTGATCAATCCTTCAAATTCGAGGTTTAAGAGGGCTGAGGCTACTTTGCTGGTCTGCAGCCCTGAAGCAATGCAGAGTTTGTCGAGGCTGCAATCACCATACTCCGTGAGAATTGACACCACGGCTTCCTGATCAGGCTCAAGATGGATAAACAGGCTGCGCTGAACCCCTTTCTGTGACGGTTTCTCTTTGTCCCATCCCATTATATAACTGATGTCTGCAGCAGACTGAACCAAAGCTGCCCTGTTGGTTTTAATCAGGTTGTTACAGCCCTCAGAAACAGGATCGCCGATCCTGCCAGGCACAGCAAAAACATCGCGGTTGTATGAATTGGCAATATCAGCAGTTATCAGCGCGCCCCCTTTCACCCCGGCTTCAACCACGATGGTGGCATCAGCCAGTCCAGCGATAATTCTGTTGCGTTTGGGGAAATTCTCGCGGTCGGGGTTGGTCTCACTCAGAAATTCGGTAACCAGCCCGCCCTGCTCTGTCATTCTCAGCGCCAGCTGTTTGTTGAGCGGCGGATAAATCCTGTCCAATCCATGGGCCAGAACCCCGGCTGTCTGAAGCCCGGTATCCAGGGCCGATTTATGGGCGCAGGTGTCAATCCCGTAGGCCAGTCCGCTTACAACCAGTACACCGAGCTCAGCCATCCCGCTGATCAGCCGCTGGCAGATCTCTTTGCCGTACTCGGTAGCCCTGCGTGTACCAACCACACTCACAATGCGCGGTTTATTCAGGTCAGCGTTGCCAAGGGTGAAAAGCAAAACCGGACTGTCGATGCATTGTTTCAGCCTTTCGGGATACCCGGTTTCGGTATAAAAAAGCGGTGTGATTCTGAATCTTCTGATGAACTCAACTTCTTTAGAGGCTCTTTCAAGAATCTCCCTGTTGTTGGTGATGTTGCTGAGGATACTCCTGTTCATCCCCGGAATCCGTAGCAAAGCAGACCTCTTTTCTGTGAACAGGGCTTCTGCACTTCCGGTAACAGCAACCAGCTTCCGGGCATTGATATCGCCTACCCCTGGCAGAAGTGTCAGTGCAATACAAAAATGTAAAGTTCTGTCATCGGTTAAGGTCATGTTGCTAAATTATAAACTTTTTGTTAATTCTCAGAACCCCGATTGGCAGAGCAGATCATGGTAGTATATTTGCACAAAATACTGCCAGAATGCTGCCTCAGAGAATTCTGATCTGCCCGCTCGACTGGGGACTCGGACATGCTACACGATGTATTCCACTAATCAGGGAACTGAAATATTCAGGAGCTGAAGTTGTGATCGCTTCGGATGGTCTTCAGTTGGCGCTGCTCAGGGAAGAATTTCCGGATACAGAATTTATCAGGCTCAGGGGTTATAACGTTAAATACAGCCACAGCACCGGGGCAGCCTTAAAAATACTGTTTGAAATACCGCGGATCGCCTTTAAGGTATTGCAGGAACACATCAGGCTGAAAAAAATCATCAGGGAATACAGAATCTCGGGGGTAATATCCGACAATCGCTATGGTTTGTGGAACAAACAGGTGAAAACCATTTTCATCACCCATCAGCTTAATCTGATAGCTCCGGGTATATTCAGCATTTCCGGTCTTTTGCTCAGATGGGCTGTCCGGTTCTTTGCCCGTCAGTTTGATGAATGCTGGATTCCGGATTCAGCCAGTCAGGAAAACCTTTCGGGCAAGCTCTCCCATGGATATAAACTGCCTTCAAACACCCGGTTTATCGGCCTGTTGAGCCGGTTTGACCTGACATTTGAAAACGGGAACGGGAACGGTAACAAATATGATCTGGTTGCCCTTGTTTCAGGGCCCGAGCCGCAGCGTACCATCTTTGAAAACAAGCTGCTGGCCCAATTGCCGTTGCGCGATCTGCGATGCCTGATCCTCAGGGGACTACCCGGCAAAAATGAAATTACCAATATAAGAAAGAATCTTGACATCGCCGATCATCAGAATTCACGGCAGTTGCACAAAATACTCCTGAAAAAACCGGTGGTGATCTGCCGTGCCGGGTATTCTACCCTCATGGACATTGCCTTTACCGGAAACCTGGCCATTCTCATTCCGACACCGGGGCAGACTGAGCAGGAATACCTCGCGGCTATGCTTGACAGTAAAGGTTATTACGTTGCCCAGAAGCAAAAGGACATGAACCTGGAAAAGGCACTTGAACGGCTGGAATGTAACCCTGTTGAAAAGATTGCGTCATACCATCTTCTTTATCCGGCCGCTGTGCGTAGTTTTCTTCAATCAGCGCAAGGCCAACTACAAAACAAAGCCTGAAGAAGAATCGGCTGAATTTGTTACTTTTGTATCACTAAATCTCCTTCATTATGATGTTACAGCAGATTACCTGGGATGTCAGCCCCATTATCGTGAAACTTGGCGGCCTGCAGATCAGGTGGTACGGATTGTTCTTCGCCATGGCATTCTATTTCGGATACATAATTCTTGAGAAACAAGTGTTTAAGCGTGAAGGCCTGAAGACTGAGCTGCTCGACAAGCTTGCCATGTATGTGGTCATCGGCACGATTGTGGGTGCGAGGCTGGGTCATGTGTTCTTCTATGAACCACAATCCTACCTGAGCGACCCCATCAGCATTCTGAAAATCTGGGAAGGTGGTCTGGCCAGCCACGGCGCTGCGGTGGGCATCCTGCTGGCACTGATTCTGTTTGTCAGAAATTCAGGGAAAACCTACCTCTGGACCCTCGACCGGCTGGTGATTGTGGTAGCTCTGGGTGGCTTTTTTATCAGAATGGGCAACCTGATGAACAGTGAGATCTACGGACACTACACCTCCCTTCCCTGGGGATTTATCTATGTGAGGGATGGACAGACAGAACCCCGGCATCCAACCCAGATCTATGAAGCCCTCTCCTACCTCATCTTATTCTTTTCGCTACTGGCCTTCTATGTAAGAAAATACAAAACCATGCAGCAGGGAACTATCTTCTCTGTTTTTCTGATTGCGCTGTTCGGCATACGCTTCCTGATAGAATTTGTAAAAGAACCTCAGGTAGCGTTTGAACAGACCATGGCACTTAATATGGGACAGTGGCTAAGCGTTCCCTTTATCCTCACAGGTATCGGGATTCTTATGTATAATTATTCCCGCAAACGGGCTTCCTGAACAATAAGAATCCATCATCTGGTATCCATTACAGCTGATAATCAACACTTTGTCAGACAAGGTGACATGCTGGCAAGAAAAGGCATGGTGTTGATATTTTGTTTCCCTGCCTAAAAATATGGGGCTATACTCCCAGCCGACTCAGCAAGGCAGATAAGCCACGCTGGCACTGTACCTTTCACAGACCACAATTAATTCATGAAAATGGCCAGATTCTACCTGCATGCAAACCGAATGTCAGGCTGGCAGACATTGATTTGGATGCAATTTTGCTCCTGTTGATCTTCCAAAATCGGGCTTTGGATTACATTCGACCCCGCCGGGGTCGCCAACCTATCCGGAATCGCTATTTCTATATACATGCGACCCCTCCGGGGTCGGAAACTATTCTTCAGAGCAAATATCCGGACTCCAGAGAAGCCAAATGATGATAAAAGTCGGAAATAAACTGAGCGTTTAAAGCCCGAATGGCCCGGTAACCACATTTCAGAACAACTTCACCTGACTCCGGAGGAGTCAAATGTTGATAGAAACATGATCCAGAATTGAAATGCACGACCCCTGAGGGGTCGAATTAAAAAGGGCCCCATTTTTAAATGCCTTGTCCGTGTCGTGGAACCTGTGACAATATCCGGTTCACAATAGCTTGTCCGACCCCGCCGGGGTCGCCAACCTATCCGGAATCGCTATTTCTATAAACATGCGACCCCTCCGGGGTCGGAGACTTTTCTTCAGAGCAAATATCCGGACTCCGGAGAAGCCAAAAGATGATAAAAAGCGGGAATAAACTGAGCGTTTAAAGCCCGAAGGGCCCGGAAACCACATTTCAGAACAACTTCACCTGACTCCGGAGGAGTCAAATGTTGATGGAAACATGAACCAGAAATGAAATGCACGACTCCTGAGGGGTCGAATTAAAAAGAGCCCCATTTTTAAATGCCTTGTCCGTGTCGTGGAACCTGTAACAATATCCGGTTCA
>JAEUTG010000054.1 GCA_016788045.1 Bacteroidales bacterium | reverse complement strand
ATTTGCCAGTGTTCATGTTCGTGAAGTTTATTACTCCACGAACATACCAATTCAAATCGTCACGCAGGTAAAATGAGCTGAAAGGCAAGGATTACAAGGATTTCAAAGAACGTCAATTAACTTTTAGTGGACACTAGTGAAAAGCTATATCAAAATATGTAATGCATGATTATATACCACAGCCAGAATAATTCAGCATTTCACAACCTGCTATCCTGCTGAATAGATAAGTTTTCAAGTCTCAATCCCAAAATTCAGGCCGAATATTCCGATCATAAACGAAAAATCAGGCGTAAATTTTTGATTATGGTCAATATAATTGTTATCCGAAGTACATAACCTGGTATTTCGTATCTTTGTCTTACACAAAAGCAAAAACACATGAAATTGCCTATCCGGCGGGGATTGTTCTGGGATGTTGATGTTGATCAGTTGGATGAGCAAAAGCACAGAAATTATATTGTGCAGCAGGTTCTGAGCTATGGCAACATGGAAGAGTTCAGACTGATTATTGATTTTTATGGTATCAACCAGGTTAAAGAATCCATTAAACAAGCCGGATATTTTGATCCTAAAACAGTTTCATTTATTACCGGTTTCTTTAACATCCGGAAAGAAGAAATGCAATGCTACACAAAGAGACGGTTGAACCAACCACACTGGATCTGATCCGGAAACTTCAGACTGATCCGGAGCTTGATGGATTCAGCATGGCCGGTGGCACTGCGCTTGCGCTATTCATCGGACATCGTATATCCATTGACATTGATCTGTTCTCGCAGAATGAATTTGATGCTGCCGCTTTATCAGCTTATTTAGAACAGAATTACAGGTTTTCATTGCAATACATTCACAGGAATACGCTGAAAGGCTTTATTGAGGATGTTTTTGTTGACATTCTGACTCATCCTTACCCGCTGGTAGCCCAGCCCGTTACAGAAGAAAATATTTCCCTACTGTCGAAGCAGGATATTGCTGCCATGAAGGTAAATGCGATTTCAGGAAACGGAACAAGGGCAAAAGACTTCGTTGATCTCTATTTTCTGTTAAATGAGTTTTCAATGAGTGAGATTCTTGGCTTTTACACTACCAAATACGCTCAGCAGAATACCTTTCACGCGCTTAAAAGTCTTACTTTTTTTGAAGATATCGATGCAGCAGTCTGGCCACGGGTTGTAGCAGAACCATCGCTGACTTTAAAAATGGTTCAGGATCGCATTCGCGAAGCACAAAAACAATTTCTGAAAGACAATCTGCGATAAGGAATTAATACTGCAGTTGTTGGAAAAGTTGATTTGCTGAACCTACAGGGCCCCCTTCCTGAAGAAGGATTATTCCTGAATTTGCCAGCGCTTTAAATGGTGGACCATGCAGCGTGATTTGCCCTGTCATCCATTATCGGCTGTTCCGATATTCTTTATCATTCACCATCCCCAAGCTGGTAACGATTGTTTGGATTGGTTTATCTGAATTCCGTGTAATTTTTTACCTGGCCGTTTCTTTGGTCGTAAAGCCCATCATCCCCCCCCTGTCATATATTTTCTACCTTTGCGTCAGCAATACACACCCACAGTGCTGATGACACAACCAGGCCTGAAACAAGCAACCAATGATGTTCCGATGTTCTTTATCATCGGCCGTCCACGCTCAGGTACCACCATGCTGAGGATGCTGTTTGAAGCACACCCGAATGTAATCATACCCCCTGAAAGTCCCTTTATTATCAGCCTTTACAAGAAATACGGGAAAATTATATTTTGGGATGATGTTGTTATTCAATCGTTTACGAACGATCTGATGAAACAGCGTTATTTTGATAAGTGGCTGGTTTCTGCAGAAGACCTCAAGGCGCATCTCTTGAAAATAAAGGGAGAATGTACCTTTCAAACCATGGTAAAGCAGGTTTGCCTGGCCTATAAATCGGTATTTGACAAACAACAGATACACCTGATCGGAGATAAAAACCCTTATTATTCGCTTTACATCCGCCGTATCCACAGGCTTTTCCCGGAAGCGAAAATCATCCATCTTACACGCGATTACCGCGACAATTACCTCTCGCTCACCAATGTGAATTTTGAAGTACCCATTGTGCCGCTGGTGGTGTACCGTTGGAAGTTTGCCTGGCGACTGGCGCACAAACTCAAAAGGGAAATTCCTGATCAGGTTTATTCGTTGAGGTATGAAGACCTGGCCGCCAATCCCGAACCGGAATTCGGCAAACTCTGCGATTTTCTCGGGATTGATTTTGACCCCTCGGTGATGAATTTTTACGAGAAGAAATCAGAAGTTGAAAAGGCTTATGCCGGTTCCGGCGAGATCGGGGTTATACATAAAAGCCTGCTCAATCCGATCTCAACATCACGGATGAACCTGTGGAAAACAGAGATGAGCCTGAGGCAGATACGCTTGGCCGATGCCGTGGCCGGAAAAGTGGGGAAGCTGGCGGGTTATGCACCGCAATACCCGGGATTTCATAAGGGTATCTGGCTGCAGACACTGCCTATGCAGGTGTATGGCTGGATTATGTACCGGATGCTGTTGTTGGGCGACCACCTGCCTTACCGCCTGAGGAATTCGCTGGGCCGGTTTCTGGGGACTTTCCTGAAGGTTTACTGGATGCTGAACAAAAGGAAGGTGAAACCGTTGAAGTGATGTCGGATTTCAATACCGGGAAAGCCCGCGTCAGCAGTCACACGCCTACGATATAAATTTTTTAAATGGCGTCTTTTGGGGAAATTCCGCAATCCACAATCCGCAATCCGCAATTCCTCCGTCTTTTCTATTTTTGCACCATACTAAAACCAACTCTCTATGGGCCTGGAAAATTTCCTGAATGACCAGATTACCGAAGCTGACTCTTTTAACTATACCATTCCGCATATTTTGCAGTACCGGGCGCTGCATACACCTGACGAAACAGCGTATATTTTTTTGCGCGACGGGGATGAGGATGAGGAACGGATTACCTGCGGGGAACTATACCGGTCAGCCTTAATCATAGCCGGTCAGCTTTTAGCTTCGGGCAAGCGGGGCAGCCTTGCACTGATGTTGTTTGCACCGGGGCTGGAGTTTGTAAAATCGCTTTACGGTTGTTTTTATGCCGGTGTGATTGCCGTACCGGCCTATCCGCCACGAAAAAACCGCTCGCTCGACCGCATTAAAACCCTGGTGCTCGATTCGGGCTCAGAAATTGTACTCACTACCACCGATATTTTCCACTCGTTCGAACGCTCGTTTTCTGATCTTGAGGAGTTGAAACAGATGAAATGGGTATGCATCGACCAGCCCCTGGAAGGATCAGAGAAGGAGTTGAAAGATGCGGTTCTTCCTCAGCCCGGAGATCTTGCCCTGCTTCAATACACTTCCGGTTCAACCGGTCAGCCGAAAGGGGTAATGGTAACACATCAGAATATTACCCGAAACCTTGAATTTATCCGGCGAAGTTTCAGCCTCTCGCGCAAGAGTGTTTCGGTAACCTGGCTGCCCAGTTTTCACGATATGGGGTTGATCGATGGTGTAATCGGTCCGGTATATAACGGATATCCGGGCGTGTTGATACCACCGGTAGCGTTTATCCAGAAACCAGTCCGCTGGCTGAAGGCCATCACAAAATACAAGGGAACGCATGCCGGAGGGCCCAACTTTGCGTTCGATCATTGTGTGGAAGGCATTCCGGTAGATGAAAAGGCCGGGTTAGATCTTACCTCTCTTGATACCCTGTATTGCGGGGCGGAACCTATCCGTAAACCAACGTTCGACCGCTTTGTGGAGATATTCGGCAGTTTTGGATTTAAACCTGCGATGCTCTATCCCTGCTATGGTATGGCCGAGACCACGCTGATAATTGCCGGCCCTGAAGCTGGGCGCGGACCCGTTTATCTGAGCGTTTCAGGCAGCGCACTGGAGCAAAACCGCGTGGTTCCTGTTTCTGACAAAGAACCGGATGCCCGGTACCTGGTGGGTGTGGGTTTCCCGTGGATTGATACCAGTGTTGAAATTGTAAATCCCGATACGATGCTTCCATGCAGCGATGATGAGGTGGGAGAGATCTGGGTGAGCGGATCAATAGTTACGGCCGGATACTGGAAAAAAATCAAAGAGACGGAAGAAACTTTTTCTGCTCAGATAAAAAATGGTTCTGAAGTAAAATACCTGCGGACGGGCGACCTTGGCTTTTTTCACAAAGGCGAACTCTACATTACCGGCAGGCTGAAGGATGTGATTATTCTGCATGGCCGCAATTACTACCCACAGGATATTGAATTTGCAGCAGAAACCAGCCATGCTGCCCTTCGTACCAATGCCAGTGCCGCATTTCCGGTAGATGTTGACAATGAGGAAAGGCTGGTGATTGTTGCCGAAGTGGAACGTTCCGCGATCCGCGATCTGGATGTGGAAGCCGTTTGTAATGCCATCCGTCAGCAGATTGCTGAAGAATTTGAACAGGAGGTTTATGCCATACAGTTGATTCGTACGGCGGCCATTCTGAAAACTTCGAGCGGTAAAATACAGCGGAAAGCCTGTAAGAAAGGATTTTTGGAAAAATCGCTGCAGATCGTCGGCGAGTCGGTGGCAAAACCGCTTGCTGACAGTCGTTTGGCTGAGCCATCAACACCCAGCCTCACCTCGCTGCAGGCATGGCTGATGGCCTGGATTCACATCAACCTGAAGGTTCCTTTCGACCGCATAGATCTGTTGAAACCCATTTCAGTTTATGGGCTCAATTCGATGAAAGCCGTTCAGCTTCAGCAGGATGTGCTCGACCGGTATGGGGTGAATGTTCCGCCGTATGTGTTTTTCGACAAGATCACGGTGAAGGAGCTGAGTGAGCGTGCATTTGCAAAGATAGAAGAAGGCCTTTGATTCTGTTTTAAAGACGCAGGGCAAATTGCTTAGGGCATGGGTCTGAAACTACCCCGGCATTTCCAGATATCGGGTAATAGATATTAGATATTAGATATTAGATATTTGATATTGGATATTGGGAATTGGATATTGGGAATTGGATATTGGATATTGGATATTGGGAATTGGGAATTGGGAATTGGAAATTGGAAATTGGAAATTCGATATTCCCTTCTCACCCCATTTACTTACTTTTGCTCAACCTGAATTTATAAAATAATTCTATTGGCCGGAAGAAGTTATTTACGCGACATTGCCAGCGTGTTCAGCACCAATGTGTTTAACCTGGTTTCTAACCTGTTGCTGGTTATTTTACTGGTCAGGGCACTCGGTCCTTCCGGATATGGGCTATACACCTCGGTACTGGTGGTGCCCATGCTGGTGGTCAGTTTTTTCCAGATGGGAATCCGTGCGAGTTCGGTGTACCTGATCGGGTCGGGCCGGCACAGCGACGACGTCATTGTTTCGGCGATATTAAGCATTCTTTTACTCACCTCCGCCGGCGGCATCTTGTTCAGCGGGCTTGCCTATTTCTTCGTCAACACCTCGGGCTATACCCTGCTGTTGATGGGACTGGCGCTGCTTACCATTCCAATGCGGCTCACGACCGTGTATGCCGGCGGGATATTTCTGGGCAAGGAGGAGATTCCGGAGGCCAATCTGATGAACTGGCTGGCCGGTTTGCTGATGCTGGTTTTCGCCTTTGTGCTTGTTTTTGTATTCCGGCTCGGACTGAACGGGGCCCTGGTTTCGCTGCTGGCCTCCAACGCGGTGGTGGCAATGGTTGCCCTGCTCAGGTTGTTCCGGAGGTTTTCTGTCAGGATTTCATTCAGAAACCCGGTGATGGGAGAGCTGCTGAAAACCGGAGTGGTTTACGCGCTCTCGTTTCTGGTGATCCAGCTCAATTACCGCATTGATGTACTGCTGCTGAAAGCCTTGTCAACCCCGGCTGAGGTCGGCATTTATTCACTGGGGGTTTCGGTGGCCGAGCTGCTGTGGCAGGTTCCTATGGCCATCAGCATTGTGGTGATGAGCCGCACAGCCAATACGGCCGACCTTGATGCCATGAATGTGAATACTGCCCGGTTGTTGCGGGTTTCGCTGGTCTTTGGCGTGGTGATATCTTTCTTTGTCGTTGTGCTGTCACCCTGGGTGGTACCGTTGGTTTTCGGGGAGAAGTTCAGGTCAAGTATCCTGGTGATGCAGACCATACTTCCCGGGATTCTGATGGTGATCATGTTCAGGATTCTGAGCGGGCAGCTTTCGGGCATGGGCCGTCCCGATGCAGCACTCAGGGCATTTATTCCCGCACTGGTTTTAAATGTGGTACTGAATTATCTGTGGATCCCGACCTATGGCGCCACCGGAGCGGTAATGGCGACCAACCTCAGTTATACCCTGGGTGCAGTGGTTTATATGATGGTTTATTCAAAAATCAGCGGTTATCCGGTAAAAAAGATTCTGAGATTCAGCCGGGAAGACTGGGGGTTTGTCAGCAGGATAAAGGAGAAGATTAAACACCCGTAAAATCCCAGATATTATCCTGTGAAATTGCCTGTGTTATGGCATCGGGATAATTCCTTGTAAACGTCAAAGGAAAACTCACTTTTTTATTTGGATTCCATTTGATTTCAAAAGCCGATAATTGTCCGTTTGTTTCTTCAAGATAGTCTATTTCCTGTTGCTGTGTAGTTCGCCAGAAATATTGCTTTGCATAAATCCTGTTATAGTGCAGATATTTCATTCGTTCGGCAATAAAAAAATTCTCCCATAAAGCACCTGCATCCTGACGGGAGGAGATAGAGACATAGTTCCCCAGTATGGCATTCCTCAAGCCATTGTCGTAAAAATAGATCTTCCGGCTTTTCTTTAATTCGTTTCTGACATTCCGGTTGTAGGATCGTAACCGGAAAATAATAAACGCTTTTTCGAGCAGACCTATGTACCGTTGAACTGTATGTACATCAGTTTTTAAAAGCTGGGCAAGTTCACTATATGACACCTCTGATGCAACCTGCAATGCCAATGCTTCCAGGAGTTGCGAAATGAACTCAGGTTTTCGTAAATCCTGGTACATGAATATGTCTTTAAACAGATAACTTCCTGCCAGATTATTCAGGATTTCAGGTTCATCACCTGGATTGTTGACTACATCCGGATATAAGCCAAAAACTAAATAACTGGCAAGATTGCGGCTGGTTTCCGCAAATCCATGATGATCGGCGAGTTCCTTTAATGAAAACGGAAATAACTGATACTCAAATTTCCGGCCAGTGAGTGGTTCATTTACCATATTTGACAAATCCAGTGAGGACGAACCGGTTACAATTAACTGTTTTTCCGGCATCTGATCAGTGATCAGCTTTAATGTCATCCCTATATTGATTACACGCTGAGCTTCGTCAATCAATACCATTTCATGATCCCCGAGCAAACGGCGGAGATCATTGATACCTGGTTCAGTCAGTTGTTTTTTGGTATCATTGTTATCGCAATTCAGGTACAGAAGCTTTCTGGCAGCTTTACTTTCCAGCATTTTCAGTAAAGTTGATTTCCCTACCTGGCGCGGGCCGAGAATAACAATTGCCTTGCCTTGAAACAACCTGCTCCGGATGGTATTTTCCAATTCCCGTTGAATCATTTTGCACTTATTTTTTCTACAAAGATACAAATTTGTGAATCATAACTCAAAATTATTATAATATTCGTGAGTTATAACTCAAAAAATACCACATTTTGAGAATTGTTTTTTGAATGGTTCACTGAATCCGGCTATTTCACAAGAAACAGATAGCCTTTCCCTTTAAGGGTCACCAGTTCGATGTTGGGGTCCTCGGCAAAGAGGGAACGCAGTCTCCGGATGTACACATCGAGGGTGCGCGAATTGAAAAAGGAATCGTCGCCCCAGATCTTCAGCAGCAACTCACGGCGCTCAACCACGCGGTTGATGCCAGCGGTGAGCAACTGCAGCACTTCCATTTCGCGTGAGGACAGTTTATAGGTAGTAGTAGGCGATACCAGTTCGTAACGCCGGGCAATCAGCAGGTATTTCCCCAGCACCCTGTCGTTTTCGGGACGGTGTCCTGATGATGCCGCCATTAATTCCAGCTGATTGTTGATGCGCACAATCAGCTCCTCCATGCTAAAGGGCTTTTTGATGTAGTCGGTTCCGCCGGCTTCAAATCCTTTCACCAGATCGGCAGTTTCACTGCGTGCGGTAAGGAATATTACCGGTGTCAGGGGACTTGCGGACTTGATTTCCCTGCACAGGGTGTAACCATCCACATTCGGCAACATAATGTCGAGCACACAGATATCGGGGTTAAAATTGCGCAAAGTATTCATAACAAGAGCCCCATCGGCAACAAGACGGAGGTCGAATCCCTGAAGCTGAAGCGTTTCGCTGACAATCTTTCCGAGGAAAGGTTCGTCTTCTATGTAAAGTACTTTTATCTTCATACCTGTGTTAAGGGGATGGTAAATTCAAATACAGTACCGCCTCCCGGGTTGTTGCGGCAGGTGATTTTCCCTCCGTGCTGCCTGATCACTATCTCAGCGTAAGAGAGACCGAGTCCGTAACCTTTCACATTGTGCAGATCACCGTCAGGAACCCGGAAGAACTTCTCAAAGATACGCTGATGGTAGGCTGCCGGAATGCCTTTCCCGCGGTCGGCCACACTGACTCTCATGCTGTTTTCTTCAGCCGATAAGCTGATCTCAATACGGGCCGGTGGTTCGCTGTATTTAAGGCTGTTGTCGATGAGGTTGATGAGCACCCCCTGAATGTGTAACCTGTCAGCCAAAGCAATAACAGGCGATGCAGGAGGCTGGTAAACGACGATTGCGTGGCCATCCTCAAACCGTGGTCTGAACGACTGAAGCACCTCTTGTATGAGTTCATCCATGGAGACATTTTCAGGCGTAAGACCCATGGCCCGGTCGTTGACTTCAGAAACCTGCATAACCCTGGCAATGAGCAGTTCAAGACGTTCGGTTTCGGCAGCTGCGATGTTCAGGTATTCTTCCATCACTGCAGGATCCTGCCGGTTGTATTTTTTCAGGGCTTCGAGGGCAACCTTTACGGTCGCCACCGGAGTCTTCAGTTCGTGCGACATATTGCGGATAAAGCCTGAGCGCTGGCTGTTAAGCAGGAACTGCTCTTTCATACTTCTGAAGCTGAAGATAAAGGCGGCTGCAGTAACCACAACAAGCAGCAGGGCAAACAATAACTGTGGCCAGAGCCCTTTGAAAACCAGGGTGCTGAAGCCTTCAATGCCGGCTTCAAGTTCATTGTCGGGCGTGATTAAGCGGAATCGAATGGTTCGCGCATTGGCACCATACCGATGAAGGCTATCGGTAATCCATCCTGAACGGATGCCGGGGTCAAGCATTCTCAGTCTCTTTGCAAGTGAATCCATCAGCAGCGAGGTGTCGGGTCTCATTTGCCAGTCAGCGACCGAAGCGGTCCGGTTTACAGTCGAATCACTACGGGTATTGATAAAGAGTTTAACACCTTGCAGAACAAGGTTTCTTGTAATACCCGGACCGGTGGTTTGCGTTTTCACAGTTTTCTCAGTGGCTGAGTCATTGAGGCTGATGATGATCTGGCTTTTTCTGGCAGGTAAAGTGACCAGTGCCGGAGCTTGCCCTTCCTTGCTGATATGGGTCGTTGTAATGACTTTCCGGATGGAATCGGTGTCGAATTCAAAGTTAAAATTGTATTGTGCCGTGGAATCCAGGGCCGGCGCAATGTATTGTTTCATCAGCATGGAATCGATCATCATCTGCTGGGCAGACTCCCATACCGCACTGATTTCACCGATTACTTCCTGGCGGCGTTCCCTGTATTGCATCGTGAGCCAATGAACTGCAAAACCTGTAATAATCACCTGTGCGGCAATCATCATTCCCTTCACAAGGGTAAGTCTGCTAAGGTTTTCTGTGGCTTTCATGATACAAAAATAGCTGATTCCCAGCCGGAATGAATCGGCATTAACCTTAATTAACCTTAATTGGCCTGGTATTAACCCAATGCCCTGGTGGTCATCGGTAATTTTGCTGCATCAAAACAAATTACCATGAAAAAATCATTGATGATTTCCGCACTGATCAGCCTGACTGTTATGGCCTGTGCTCAGACCGGTACCGTTGTCTACAACGAAACCATGAAACTTGAACTTCACATCGAAGGACTGGATCCGGCCATGGCCGACATGATCCCGAAAGAACGGAAGTCGGTGAAAATGCTGCACTATTCCCCGGAAGCCAGTCTGTATCTTAACGGAAAACAAGCCGACGATCAGGAAGTTACGGAAGAAATGGCCGGGGGGGGTACCATGGTGATCAAAATGCAGGAACCCGATGAGCAGCTTTACTTTGATCTGAAAAATCAGAAAGTTACCGAACAGCGTGAATTCATGTCAAGGATGTTCCTGATTGTTTCCGAGGCCGATACCCTTCCCTGGAAACTGACCGGGAACCGCAGGGAGATACTTGGAACCCCCTGTTTTGAAGCAGTTTATCAGAAAGACACAGTAAAAACCATCGCCTGGTTTGCGCCATCCATTCCGGTGTCTGCAGGACCGGGTCGTTACAACGGCCTGCCCGGACTGATTCTGGAAGTAAATGTGGATGATGGGAAAAGAATGTTGACGGCTGTTTCGGTTACGCCCGGTGAGGTGGCTTCATCGATTGTCAGACCCGCGAAAGGGAAGAAAGTAACCCGCGAAGAGTTTGACAAGATAGTAGAAGAGAAAACAGGCGAGATGCAGGGAGAAGGTGGTGCAACGATGATGATCAGGATAAGGCAATGAAGATGTGAGTTATCAGTTGTGAGTTGTGAGTTGTGAGCTATGGGTTATTGGTTTTTGTGGGAGTGTTCAATTAAGTGTTTTATTTCCTTTTATTCCGTTCTTCAAGTTTTTTCCCTTGTCTCCAACTCCCCATTTCCCATTGTCATCTAATTAAAAGATGTTCCTCCCCAAAAGAGTCTGTCCCTCGCCCTTCGTCCCTCGTCCCAGTCAGTTATCAAGAATCTCTTCATACTAAGTTCATGAACTAACCGTATTTCTGAGAACCAGACCATGAAAAAACCAATTCTGCTGTTAATCATATTCTGGCCCATGCTTATGCTGGCACAGCCGAGCCTAACAGGCACTGTAACCGACGAAGCCGGTAAGCCTCTGCCATACGCAACGGTGGCCCTGATGAAACCCGCTGATTCAACCCTTGCATTTTTCGGGATCACCAACGAGAAAGGCTTTTTTGATATCCGCCGCATAAGCCCGGGGAATTACCTGATGCAGACGGCTTTTCTGGGATACGAAACCCGGTACAATCCGGTGAGCATCCCCCGGCAGGCGGGCGATTTTGGTGTTGTTGTCCTGAAACAGAAACCATTGAACCTTTCATCAGCAGAAGTGGTGGCTGAACACATTCCGGTAGTGGTTAAGAAAGACACCATAGAATTCAATGCCGGGGCATTCAGAACAAAGCCGGATGCAGTGGCAGAAGACCTGCTGAAGAAACTGCCGGGCGTGCAGGTTGATCAGGCGGGCAACATAAAGGCCATGGGTGAAGATGTGAAGAATGTGATGGTCGACGGAAAGGAGTTTTTCAGTTCTGATCCGAAGGTGGCAACCAAAAACCTACCAGCCGATGCCATCAGTAAGGTGCAGGTTTACGATAAGAAATCTGAATCGGCTGAACTGGCCGGTATAGAGGACAACAGCAGGGAAAAAACCATCAACCTGCTGCTCAAGGATGGCCGGAAGCAGGCCTGGCTGGGCGATGTTTCGGCAGGTGTGGGAACGGATTCCCATTATGCAGCCTCTGCCAAAGTTTACCGTTTTACTGCCCGCAATCAGTTTGCCTTGTTGGGAATGATCAACAACATCAATCAGTTTGGGTTCACATTTCAGGACTATATTGATTTTAACGGCGGTTTGCCTTCATTGATGGGGAATGGCTCTATGAGGGTTTCCATTAACAGCGACAGTGATATTCCGGTTAACTTCGGACAAAGCATCAATGGTTTGGTGACTTCCGGGGCCGGCGGGGTGAATTACTCCTTTGAACCCCGGAAAAACGACCGGTTTTATATCAGCTATCTCGGTAATGGCAGCCAGCGTAGCCTGATTCAGGAGTCAACCTCCCGCAACTACCTTTCCGATGGAGAATACACAGGCCAGAGCAGTAACCACGAAGACAGCAGGAACTTTTCACATAGGGTAAATATGGGCTGGAAAGATAAATCCGACAGTACCCGCACACTTCTCTTCAATGGAAACATGGGGATCACAGATGCTACTGAAGATGCAGAAACCGTGACCAAATCATTTAAAGATGGATTTCCTGTCAACAGCTTGTTTTCGGAGGCTTCCCTGCTGCGGAACAGTCTCTCCGGAAACGGAGCTTTCTCATACATGAAAAGGGGAAGGGGAGCATTCAGGTTGTTCAGCGGAAATGTAAGTGCCGGCTTTAGAAAAAGCCTCAGCAACAGTGACAGACTGAATATCCTGGGCTATGGCGGGGAGGTCAGCCCTGAGGCGGATAATCAGTTCCGTGATAATGAAAACAACAGCCGGCAAACTGCCTTAACCGGGAGTACGCTCACCAGCATCGGTCAGGGTCTGTATCTTGAACCTGTGATAAAGTCTGAGGCCATTTTTGAAAGGATGTGGCGTACCCAGGGTTTGAAAAGTGACATTGACCTGATTACCGACAGCCTGAGTCCTGATTTCAGCCGTTTGGTGCTGAAGTTAGCCCCGGGAATCAACCTGAAAAAGAACTTCAGGAAGGCAAAAGTGGTAGCCGGTCTTTCCACTGTTTTTGCGTCAACACGCAACAAACTCAACAGTCTGGCTTCTCCGGAAGTTACCTATCAGCGTTTTTTGCCTTCTTTCAGCTGGGAATATGACTATAAAACGGGGCACCGGGTAAGTATCGATTACATTGCTTCTGTCAGCGATCCCAGCATCGCGCAGTTGATTCCGGTGGTGGACAATTCCAATCCTCAGTCGCTGATTTATGGTAACCCCTTGCTGAAACCTGAAACCAGGCACGATCTTAATGCAAACTGGCTACTGTTTGATCAGTTCTCGCAGACCTCTGTTTTTGCCAGGCTTGGCGGAAGCTACCAGGCTGACCCGGTGGGCTATTCACTCCGCATCAGCGACAGCCTGATACAGCGGGTGTATCTGATGAATACTTCTGCTGCTTCAGGGATAAACGGCAATGTGGATTTCAGCACGCCCATGAGGTTCATCGGACTGAATGTTCAGCTGGCTGTAAATGGTTCATGGAACAGAGGACAGACCTTTGTGAATGATCAGAAGAACCTCTTTTCCAGTTTGTCGCGAAGTTTCAGCATTAGCTTTGACAACCGTAAAAAGGAGCACTGGGAACTTGATTTCGGTGCTGAAATCACCCTCACCAATGCTGCCTATTCAATTCAGGAGTCATTGAACAACCGGTACCAGAGCCTCAGCTGTTTTGCTGATCTTTCCTATACACCTACAGACGTCTGGTATTTCGGTGTTTCGGCGAACCTTACGAATTACAGTGCTGAGAGTTTTGAAGGGGCGGTTAACATTCCGCTGTTTGGAGCTGAAGCCGGCTTCAATTTTCTGTCAAACAGGCGGGCACAGGTGGCCATCAAGGCATACGACTTACTGGACAAGAACAGGGGCATTGAAAGGGTCGCAGAAATGAACTACCTGCGCGAGACCCGTTCAAATGTAATGGGAAGATACGTGATGCTTTCGTTCAAATACCGCCTGAACAAAGCCGCCAAAGCCGGTGGCGGATTTGAGATAAAAGTCAAAAACAGGTAATCCGCCTTACAGGTAGCCGTATCATAAGCGGAACGATTCAAAGGCTACACCCTTAGCCTGAATCCCTGAGGGGCCTTGCCCGACATCCGGCCGTGGTATGCATATATGTAAAGGGTTGCGATGTTTTCACTTTCCGCATTATAAATCTGGTAAACATCCACGGGATTGGGAAGATTTTCGGCGAGGATTGAACCTTTTCGGGTATAGCTGATCAGTTCGCCGGTTACCAGCTTCAGTTTACTGAAATAATCGTCAATCATATCGATACCGTTGACAGGTATCGGATTGGTCGGGTCAAGTCCGAACTCGCCGGAGGCATTTTCAACCTCATCTCCTGTTCCTGCATTGATTCCAAGACCTGAATTTGCCTGAATCATCCCTGAAAGGATGTCGGTTTCATCTGTCAGGGTTTCAGTATTGAAAACGATGATATTCAATATTTTACTGGCCTCATCCTCGGAAATTCTGTCTTCGCAATACAATCTGACCCTGGATTCAAGCACTTGCCGGTTGCGGTCGGGTAGAATTTTGTAGGTTGCATAAACCAGGTTACAGACTTTCCGGCACTGTTCCGGAGTTAACCTTCCTTCAAGGATCCGGGCAATCCTGTTGCTTTTTTCTCTGGTTTCAGCGGCTGTGGCCGGCATGATTGCTTCCAGGGTATCGAAGGTCTCCTGAAGCAGTGAAAGGCTATTATCGGTGGTGTTTTCCATCTGGCTAAATTGTTAGGTGTCTGTTTTCATCAGGCCGAAAGTTGCTCTTTGAGGTTTTGCAGCCATTTTGTGCTTTGGTCATCAGCGCCGGCAAACCGGATACTCAGTGGAATACTCTCATCGAGCAGTTCCAGGGCTTCTTCGTATTTTTCGCTTTCAAGCAGCCAGGTTAAGCGGGTTATGTTGAGCGACAAGGTATCCTGATCAGGATATTCTTTCTGTTTACGGTTTACAAGATGAGCCAGCCTGAGGTATTCTGCAGCCTCTGCCTGTTGTTTGAGTTCAATGAGGATTTCAGCAGCCAGCTTATAGAAATAAAAGGTCCGTTCATCAAGCTCAGCATTCCAGCGCGTAACATGGGTAATCCCTGCATTCACCAACTCCAGCGCCTGTCCGTGTTCACCGGCTTCCTCCAGAATACTGGCTTTGTGAAGGAAGGGAGCCGGGTAAACCATGGAATAGCTGTTGTTGAGTTCTTCTGCATGGTTAATGGCCTGGTCAAACAAGGTTAATGAACGGTCAGTTTTTCCTGCCTGGTAGTCATGAATGGCTTCACCAGTAAGGCTTTCAACCTGAGCGTAGAGGTGTTCAACCCGTGGTTGCTCTGCTTCGGACCGTTGAAGCAACTGACTGAGCTGATTGAAAAACCCGAGCATCTCACGGTACATGTTGACGATGTATTGTTTTTTAAAATTCATCAGGTCATCATGATGGTTGCCGAGTTGTTGCAGTATTCCGAAGCATTCGCCCCGGTTCCCGTCTTTGTAGAGGTTGAAAGCCTGTAGGGTCAGGTATTCCAGCACAGCCGGGGAGCCTTCACCATAAGATGCCTGGGCCATGGAAGCAATGCGGTTGCAGTACTTCGCTGCTTTTGCATATTCTTTCAGCCGATGGTATATCCCTGCCAGGTTGTCCCAGGCATCAAAGATGGCCGGGTGATTCCCTTTAAGACATGATTCAACAACATTCTCTATATCAAGGTAATATGATTCCGATCCTGAAAGATCTTTACTTTCGTTGCATTGTGAAGCCTTGTAGAGTGACCAGCGGATGAAATCCGAGATGTCGTCGTTGTTCCATAAATTCTGGCTGATTTTCAGACGTGCCCTTTTGTAGCGGGTTAAACCGGTTATCGGATGCTGTTCACCATAGAAAGCCTGCTGCAAGCGAATGGCAAAATCATAATAGCTCACCGCTTCATCCGGTTTCTCCATCTGAGCAAGTACATCGGTCAGGGCCATCAGGGTGTTGATGGTTTGTTCCTGGACTTCGCCGTATTGGTTGATTGTGCTTTCGAGTACTGCTTTCAGCAGGGTTTCGGCCTGGGGCAGTTTTCCGGCTTTCTGAAAGCAATCGGCGAGGTTGGCCTGGGTGATCAGGGTGTCGTTGTGACCCGGCCCCAGCAATTCAGATTGCATGGAGGCAGTAGCTTCAAGGATCTCAGAAGCTTCGTCGGTATTCCCCTGCAGTGATTTGCAGACACCAAGGCTGTTGAAGGTTTTAAGTGTGAGACGGTGCATTGTTCCATATAAGGCCTTACGGATCCCGAGAACCCTCAGAAAGACCTCCTCTGCCTCTTCCAGCCGTTGATTGCTCATATACAGTATGCCGATGTTCGACTGAATCTGCTGGTAAAGTGCGTGATCAGGACCCACCTGATCATAGGCAATTTCACTGGCTTTCAGGTAGTATTCTTCTGCAAGCCTGAACTCTTTTCTGCCATCATAGACCCTGCCAAGGTTGTTGTACTGGACGGCCAGCCTCAGGCTTTGAGAACCAAAACGGCTTCCAAAGAAGGAAACAGTGTCCTTCATAAGTGCTTCTGCCATAGCAGATTGTCCTGAATTCTTGAACTCCTGAGCAAGCAGATCAAGCATATCTGCCAGCTCTTCGTCATGCTGGTAGGGCAGCAGGTTGCCCAGAATGTAAGAGGATAATTCATATTGCCCGAGCTGACTGTAACACGTTGAAAGTTCTTTCAGGCTGAGTAGTACAAAGGTGCTTCTGGTCCTGCTCTGGTTGAAAATGGTCAGTGCTTTTTTGAAGAATTCCACAGCATGCAGCGGTGAATCGTGCATGGATAACATAAGTCCGGTATAGAACGCCGACCTTATTTTCTCATCGTCCGGAATTCCGCTTTGCCAGTAATGCTCCAGCCCGGTGGTGAGCTCAGCCTGAAGGTCGTATTCTGACCGTACCAACCCGAGAAAAAGTCCTGTTTTGTCGGTATATTTTTCAGCCAGAATGATCAGGGCTGGGGTGTAACTTATTAACTCCCTGAGTGTTTTCACATCGTTTGCCTTAACACACAAGGAAGGGAGCTCTTCAAGGATGCGGGGGAGTTCTTCTGCGCCGGACTTCCCGTAAACCTTCCGGAACCGGTCCCTGAAGTGGTTCAGCAATGGTTGCAGAAAGTGCAGTACCCTGGAATCTTCATTCAGATAGATCTGTTGAATGGCTTTACTCAGGTATTGATTGCTGAACCTGAGAATTCCACTTCTGTTTGTCAGGTGATGGCCGATGGTGTTGAGCAGTTGAGACCACCTCAGGCGCGAAATACCGTTGATACCGATGATCTCATTTTCGGTAAGCCCATTCACTGAAAGGTGGATGGAAGTCAGCACCCCTTTCAGGTTGAAGGATTCGTCACCGAGATCTGTTTCAAGGGAGGAGAGGTAGGCGGTAAAAAAATCATCGGTATTCCCTGTTGAGGTGTAGTATGCGATGTGTGATTCAAGTTCTTCGTGACGCCCGAACAGCCGGAGTTCATGAAGCAGGGTAAACAGAACTACTGGTTTACCTGCCAGGGGAAATGCAGCAATATGCTGAAGCAGCGAATCCGGGAGTTTCTTTGAGTATGAAGCAAGGTATCCGGAAGTGATGTCGTCAATGGCCTCGGGTTGAATGCTGCTGAGCATTTCCAGCGCGAAATCCATTTTCTGCAGGATTGCCAACTGCGATTCGGATGAAGTAGAGAACAGCAGACTGGCATTTGATGGCAGGTTACCGGGAATCCACTGTAACCGGTCTTCACCTGAGGCTGTAACCAACTGATCCAACCCATCGATCAGCACAATTACGCGGGTTTCCTTCGGGATGCTGTCAAGAAACGCCGAAAGCAGGTCAGCGGGATTCTCTGCTTTTGCCGGTATGCGCAGCCCTGTACCGAATTGTCGCTTGATTGATTCAGCGAAGAAGAGGGCCACATTCTCCGCACTGTTGCTTTTTGGAGTTGAACCGCAGAAATAAGGGAGCACGATACGATCATCGTCTAAAACGCTGATCAGGTTCGAGAGCAGTGCGGTTTTTCCTTGTCCGGGTTCACTGAAAACTAAGACTTTGCGGTTTGTCTCCAGCAACGATTTTACGCTTTCGATGGAATGGTTGTAGTCTTTGTAAAAACGCGTATGTTCCTCACTGAAAATGTGCTGCTCAAGCGCCTCCAGTTCATGCTCATCAGGAATGTCTGCCGCAGGGTAGTCGCGGTCAATCTGATCCCAGAGGTCTTCAAGAATCATTTTACCAAGTGATTCAATATCAGCATAATCACGTACGGGAAAGACATCCTGGTTTTTGAGGTTCTTTTTCAGGGAATTCAGTTTTTTGAGGGAGGTTTCTTCTTCCTTAGTTCCATCCTCACCCTGCTTCAGATAGAAGAATGCCTTGCCATCCATGGCCGGGTTGCGCAAAACCCCGTATTGTATCTCCATTTCGGTGATGCTTAAACCCGCATCAATATCAGATTTTGCCCATGGAAATTCTTCAATGATCCTGGCATGTTTCTGATATTCTTCCGCTTCAGGAATCCATCCGTAGCGGTTGCCGAGAATCCCGATGAAATAGGGCCTGCTTTTATCGATTTCGTTAAGGCAGATTTCTATTACTTTTCCTTCCTTTGAGTCTGTTTCAGGGATTCCCCAACGGAGGTCCACCTCGGTGATTTCCAGAAACCTGACTTTACATCTTTTTCGCAGTTCAGGAAAGATAATTTTCATCAGGTATTCGCGTTCCTGCATCATGTCGCTGAAAGTAGAGGAGATGAAGATGCGGATGAACCGTTTTTTTAGTTTCATTTTTCAACTTTTATAGATCATTTTTTCCTGCAGATAATCTTGCAATCCATTGCCCTTGCCAGTATATCAATGTTCTTCAGGGTGTTGCGATCATAGATTCTTTTCTGTTCTGTCAGCTCTTCATAGGGAATGATGTCAGGATGAATTTTACGCTGTTCATCCCTTTCTGATCCTGGCCTCCAACCGGTGGTCAGCATATAGGCATTCCAGCGGTGATGTTCGGCCTTGCTCAGTGCTTCAAATCGGGGATCAGTGGTGATGTCAATTGTTTCGCCCGCTTCGTGCAGTGGAACCATTTCAGCATTGAGCGAACGGAGCTTTACCCAGAGATGATCGGCCTGGGCCCTGTTGCGGTTGCGGATTTCATCGGGCAGTTGCTCCCAGCTGCGGTGGGTGGGGATTTCGGGGTTCACCGACGGGAGGCTGTTCAGGTACTCCTGATGGATGATCTGAGCCAGCCTGTCGATGGATTCATCCACCAGGGTGTTGAATTGCGTCGACTCTGCGGAAAGATCGGTAAACAGATGCCCGGATTCACGGATAAGACCCGCTATGGAATCGCTGCGATCCGAAAGTACGATGCGGGTGGCACCCGACAGGGCTGCACTGCGGCGGATCTCAGCAAGGATCAGCAGGAGTTTCTCGTCGGATTGTTCAGTGATATATACCACGGGAACCTGATGCTCCGCACCGGCAAGCTCTGCATAGGTGTGCTCATTGATCCTGATCACTTTATCCAGCTGATAACGGGCCTTGAATTCAGTAAATGTGGCAAGGTCATCCGCGAAAAGATGAACCTGCAGCATTTTATGATTCAGGTAATGGGAATTGCGGGCCAGGTTCAGCAAAAGCCTTTCACACACCAGATTCCATCCGACGATTGAGATTCCGGGATGGTTGCTGTCAGGCTGGTCAACCCGGCTGTAAATGTCGGGGGCATGCTGCAGCATCACCCTTCTGACAGCTGCGTCGGTGTGATTGAGGAAGCGGAATTTTACCTGGGAATCTGGTTTAAATCCGTTGCTTACCTGCCAGGTGATGCCCAGATCGTTGCAGTATTCAGCCCAGGCTGGATTATTAAACAATACAAGAATATCGGGCTGATGTGTTATTTCCTCCCGCGACATGCTTTCAGAAAGACGGGAGGCAAGCTGCAGTGCGTCCGTATCGTTCGCGAATGAAATTATCAGATATTTCGCTTTTTTAATACCTGCTTTTTTCAACGCATGAATATCGTACTGAGGGATAGTCAGAACAAACAGATCATCATCGGGCAGGGCCTGGGGGTCGTTTTCGGGGTCAGCAGTTAAAAGAACATATTGTTTATCCTCCGATTTCAGGTTGCGGGCGAGTTTTCTGTTGTTCTCCGAATCCCCGGCAACGATGACATGATTCCTGAACTTCCTGATCTCCTGCTCCCTGAATCTGAGTGAGAAAAGCCTGACAAACCCCTGGATCAATACCGTTGCTAAAGAAAGTGGTGCCAGAAATCGCGCCACATTGAGCAACAGGTTCACACGGGTGGGTTCAAAACTACTGTTGATCGGAAACAGCTGAAAAACATCGTAGGCCAGGTCGGTGATGTCGAAAGAAATACTGTTGTCCCTGTAGTAAATTATGAAGCCCGGAACCGCTGCGAGTATGGCCAGGCCAACCAGAATCAGCGGGAAATACTTTCTCAGAAATGAAGCGATCATATCGGAAATTTTCGGATGTGAATTTCAATGCAAATTAGAAAAATAGATGAATCAGGACAATAAAAGACCGATTTATTATTGAGCCTGGATAGATATATTTATAATTGACTGTTATACAGGATTATTGAAAGCGAGAGTGATAATTTTGAAGGTGATATTCTTCGGCTTTCCGTTAGTTTTTCCGTACTGTGAACCAAACGCCTTCCGTTGTCTCTTTTCTGACCAGGTGAGAACCAGTCTGATTCAGGCATGATTCAACCATCCGGGCAAATCCGCTGGAGTAGTCTTCGGGTTCGAGCAACAAACGGGGCTGGCTATCATCCCCGGCAAGGGCCCTCACGGCTTTTCTTATTTTACCGGCAGTGGCTTCAAAGGCCTCAGGCGTAAGTACATACAATTGATTTTCAGCGAAATCCTGTCCGGTACAGAGGGTGTAGCCCAGGCTGGTGTTCAGGCTGATGGCTTTACGGTTATCGCGAAGGATGTGGGCAAACTGTTTCTGCCAGTTGAGGAAGAAAAAGTTGGATTCAATGCCGGCGATCGAAATCAGCAAGGGGACAAAGGTGGCATGGTAACGGGTTTCGCCCAGAAACAAACCCGACTCAGAGGTACGGGCTTCCCAGTCTATGTTTTTATCGTTCAGCAAACCGATCTTTTCGCCCTGATAATACACGAGCATGTAATTGTTCTCCAGGTTATTGACCGATCTGTACCACTCCAGCTGCTGATCAGGACCTATGATTTCACGGTATTCCATATTCAGCCTCACCGGATCAGAATTCCGCCACTGCCTGACCAGTTCAATATCCGCCTCCTTCAGACGCTCTAGAATGATGCCGTATTTGAAGAGTTTCATAATATTACGCTGAATAAATTATTGCCACTAAGTCACCAGGGCACAAAGAAGCACAAAGTGCGATTGGATTAATAAAAGTTCAAGAAATTACTAATGCAATAAAGTATTGTGAATCTTCGTGCCTTTGGGTCTTCGTGGCATATTTTAATTCAATTTCTTATTTCAACATTTCTTTAATAGCAAAAGGCGGTTTCCGGTTCTGAACCATATAGATACGGCTCAGGTATTCGCCGATCACACCCAACGACAAAAGGATGACACTGGTTGAGAACAGAATGGCAACGATGATCGCGGTGAACCCGAGCGGTACATCCATTACCAGTTTGCGGTAGATAAAAAACACCCCGAAAATGAAACTTAACAGTGCTGAGAAGAATCCTCCGTAAACCATCAGTCTGAGCGGGATTGCGGTGTAATAGATTACCAGGTTGGTGAGCAGCGAAAACAGCGAACGGGGGGTGTAGTTCGATTGCTGATAAGGCCTCGGGCGGTGATCCACATTCACGAAGGCAATGTGGTTGGTGTACCAGTTGAAGATTTCGTCGATGTACACAAAATTGATCTGATGGTTGAGCAGGTTTTTGGCCAGGGCCGATTTCATCAGCCTGAACGATGAGCCTTCGCCTTTGGTACTGAACAGCCTTTTTGAACCTTTTTTTAAGACTTTACTTCCGGCATTCCTTGCGGCGGAGTGTTTTTTATCTGCCGGGATTCCGTAAACCAGGTCGGCATCGGTTTCCTGCATGGTTGTGATCAGACGGGCAATTTCAGAAGGCGGGTTCTGCAGGTCATCGTCGATGGTAACGATGTATTCCCCATCCGCCTGGGCGATGCCGCACAGGGTGGCATTGTGCTGACCGAAATTCCTGGCCAGCCTGATGGCCGTTACCTTGTCGGGAACCTTTTGCTGCAGCAGGGATAACTTTTCCCAGCTTGCATCCGAACTGCCGTCATCCACAAAAATAACCCTGTAGGATTTGCGAAGTCCTTTCATGGCATTGTCGAGCTGACTGAACAACTCGTCCAGCGACTGACAGCTGTTGAATACCGGAACGATGATGGAGTAGTCGGGCATGGGTTAATTTGTTAATTTCTAATTTCTAATTTCTAAAAATCAAATTTCTGAAATGCATATAGCAAGAAAGAAATAGTTGTGCTCAAGTCATGTCTTTGTAAATCAGGTATTTGACATTAGATTTCTGACAATAGACATTGGACATTAGAAATTAGAAATTCATTTCTTCTTCTCAAAATTCTAAAATTTGCCATTTAACTCATCCTCCTCCCAGCACCAGGCTGGTGGCACTCACCCATTTTGAAGCATCGGCCAGGTAGTACACGATGGAATTGGCTACATCGGTGGGATCGCCGAGGCCGAGGATTTGCCGGGCTTCGATCATGTTGACAGCTTCCTGCGAATAATTGGCGGCTGTTTCGTCAAGCATGGGTGTCCGCACAAAGGCCGGAGCCACACAATTCACCCTGATTCCTTTCGGGGCAAGCTCCAGGGCCAGCACCCGGGCATAGGCCTCAAGTGCTGCCTTGGCACTGATGTACATGGCCCCTCCGACAAAAGGATACCGCGTTGAAATCGACGAGATAAACACAATCGAACAGTTGCCTTTGGCCAGTTTTTTCTTCCCGAGCAACCCTGCTGTAAGCAAAACCGAAGCATCGAAGCTGATCCTGAAGGTTTTTGCAATGGTTTCGGCTGTGATAAACCGTGCCGGTGAAAGATCGGAAATGCCAGTGCTGTGAACCACCCCGTTGAGTTCAGGAAGTGCGGCAACCAGCCGGTTGATGTCGTCCTGTAGCGTCAGGTCGGCCACGATCTGAAGATGATTGTCCCCTTTTAGTTCACGGAATGTCTCACTGAGCCGTGCTTCATTCCGGCCTGTTATTACCAGCCTGGCGCCAAACTCACTGGCGGTGACGGCTGTTTGCCTGCCCAGTCCGGAAGAGGCGCCGGTAACGAGGATTGTTTTTCCTGAAAGATCAAAAGCGGTCATGAAGAAAAGTAAAAAGTAAAAAGTAAAAAGTCTAAAGCTTGCCTGTTTGCCACAGGAAGACAGGTAAAAAGCAAAGTTCAAAGCTCAAAGTCTGCCTGCACTTCATTTAGTGTCTTGTGTATTGAAATGTGGTTATACGCCGGGTTTGAAAACAGAATCCGGCTTCAGCTCTGTTAATGGCGGTACCACAAGGGTATCGGTTTCAAGCAATACTGTTCCCCACGACAAGCCGATGCCAAACGCGGAAAGCAGCAGTTTATTCGGTTTCTCCTGCAATGATTCCCGTATCTGGCTTACCATGGTCAGGGGTATGGAAGCGCAACTGGTATTGCCGAATTCGCGCAGCGAATAGGGTACCTTTTCAGGATCTGCTTTCAGCATCTTGCGCAGGGTTTCGTTGATCAGCCGGTTGGCCTGATGAAACAGCAGGAAGTCAAATTCAGGCAGTTCGCGGTTGAAGTGCTTCAGGGTGGTTTTGATGTTGGGTACGACTTCGCGCAATGAAAAATTAAAGACTTCGATGCCGTTGAGGGCAATCTGCAACCTGTTGCGGTAGATGCCTTCGCCGTATTTTTTCGTGGCAAATGAGCGCTTGCTTGCCAGGTTGCGAACCCCGCCGTCGTAAATGATGATGGCTTCATAGCCTGCTCCGTCGGTCTGCAGGTTGAACTGCATTGCCGGGTGTCCTTCCCTGATTTCGAGGGCGGTGGCTGTGCCGGCATCACCAAAGAGTGGATAGGTACTTTTATCGCGGTACGAGGAGGTAACATTTGAAAGATCTCCAACCAGCAACAAGCCTTTGCGTAAGCCCGTGGCCTTCATCATACTGCTGATAACCGAAAGTCCGTACACATAGCCTGAGCAACCCAGATTTATATCCAGGGCAAGGCAGCTTTTCGGCAGTTTCAACCTGTCCTGCAGCAGGGTAGAAGTAGAGGGGATGATGTAATCGCGGCTTTGCGAAACGAAGATCAGGATTTCGATTTCCTCGCGCTGCCAGGCCAGTTCACCAAGCAGCTGTTCAGCGGCCTGAAAACATAAGTCCGAAGTGGTCTGGCCGGGTTCGGCAACATGCCTGGTTTCAACACCGATGGTTTTGATGATCTGGTCGCGGTCTTTCCTGCTTACCCAATTGTAATCCTGGTTTGAAAGTACTTTTTCAGGCACACAGGCCGCAATGCCGGCCAGGCGGATGTCAGATATCTGGAAAACAGCCATTTGATTGGTAAGTTAATGCATTGCAGCCAAACCGTGTTTAGGGGGCGCTTCACAAAAATAAACTAATTTTTATTCCGGGGGACAATTGTCCGGTAAACTTTGGAGTTGCAGATGAGCACACAGAAGGCAATCACATCATTATTCCTGACAACAGTGACTCCTGGGGAAGAAACAATTACAAACCAGGGTATGGGCAAGTGCTGTCTGTTAAGTAAATCAGCAGAGGTTAGAATCCATATCCTTCCTTACCTGATGAAGTGGCATAGGAGAAACCAAATGATCAGGTTTTGATATCTGCCTGCGATCAGGCTCCGGCCACCCTTGCCTTCACGATGCTGTAAATATCCTCTACAGTTTTCGAAGAGGCAATATCCTCAGCATTGATGGCAACATCGTATTCGGTTTTCACCATGGCAATCAATATCAGGGCATTGATGGAATTCCATTCAAATACTTCCCTGAAGATACTCTCGGGTTTCAGGGTTCCGGGGGTGATATCATCAAACTCTTCTTCGATGCGGGTGATAAAATCTTCAATATTCATGGTGGCCGTATTTGGTGAACAAAGGTAAAAAGTTTCCGCTGACCTGAGCCTGTTCAGGGGTTTTTTGCTGTTACAAATGTTTTATCCACTGCTTATTGCTATTATTGCTGTCTGTAATCTGCTGAACCAGCAACCAGTTATCCGGGAATGGCCATTACAACCAAGAAACTTCTGCTCATCAACCCTGTCAGCAGATCGGCCCAGGGGCTGGCCTGTGACCCCAGCAGCAGCTTTATGCCGTTGGGCCTGGGTATTATTGCCGCCCTGACGCCTGAACACTGGGAGATCGCTTTCATTGATGAGAGTTTTGAAGAATTTGCCTTCAGACCGGCCGACCTGGTCGGGATCACCGCTTTTACGGCCAATGCCCCCCGTGCGTATGAAATCGCTGCAGTATTCCGCGCTCAGGGCATTTACACGGTCATGGGCGGGATTCATGCCAGCATGGTGCCGGCCGAAGCTGCTCAGTACTTTGATACCGTCATTACCGGAGAAGCCGAAGTTGTCTGGCCTTTGTTCCTCAGCGATTTCAATGACGGCAATCCTGCCACCCTGTACGAAGGCGGGGTGGTCCCGGTAGAGAAAATTCCTCACCCGAGACGCGACATTTTCAGGTATCCCTACGTGAACGACCTGATTCAAACCTCGCGTGGCTGCCCTATGGGGTGCGATTTCTGTTCGGTTACGCTGATGTGTGGTAAAAAATACCGCGAACGCGATGTGGAGGATGTGCTGGATGAGCTTGAAGAAACTACCCGTCCTCTGTTGTTTATTATTGATGACCACCTGGTAAACAACACGCGGTATGCCCGTGAAAGGGCCTTAAAACTGTTTAAAGGCATGGTGGGCAGGGGCATTAAAAAGCTCTGGCTGGGACAGGCTTCCATCAACTTTGCCGACGATGATGAAGTGCTCTACTGGGCAGCGAAAAGCGGTTGTACGCTCATCCTGCTTGGCATTGAAGGAGAAACCACACAAGCCCTCAGGGATGTGAACAAGCGGCTGAACCTGAAACGGGGCGTCGATTCTTACCGTGAGGCCTTCCGTAAAATTCACCGGCATGGCATCGCCATTCTGGGGGCTATGATTTTCGGGATGGAAAGCGATGGCCGTCAGGAACTGCTCAACCGCCGCGATTTTATCCTCCGCAGCGGCATCGATGCCATACAGGCCAGCATCATGACCCCTTTGCCCGGTACCGGCCTTTTTGAACGGATGACTGCGCAAAACAGGATCGTGCTCAATAACTTTCCCGACGACTGGCAACATTATCATTTTATGCAGGCCACCATGGGCACCGCTAAACTGAGCCGCGATGAACTTCAGGCGATCATGGATGAAGTGTGGCTCAGCATGTACAACAAGGAAAACCTGCGCCGGATGCTGTTCAGAACCCTCCACAGAACACGCAACCTGAAAGCAGCCTACTGGGTGTATGGAGCAAACCACAACTATGGCCGGATGACCCTTCAGCAAAAAATACACAACCAGCCGGGAGGGATAACCCGCAACATGGAGTGGAATTCCGGGAAACGCTCATTGTACCTGAGATTTACCGATTATCTGCTAACCTTGCTTTATGCAGTTTCCTGGAACAGCATGGTTGAAAAATTCAGAGGGCAGTATTGATCTGCCCCTGTTTCTGTAGAATACCCGCATGAGAAATTTTATCAACACGCAGTAAATCAGAACCCAATCGTTACAACTGACAGACAAGATTACGTGGAAAGGAAAAAACTTCTTCTGATTAATCCGGTAAACCAGCAGCGCAGGGGATTCTCCAACGATCCTTCCACCAGCTTTATGCCGATCGGGCTGGGCATTGTGGCAGCCCTCACACCCCCACACTGGGAAATTGAACTGATCGATGAAAGTTTTGAGACCTTCACGTTCAGACAGGCAGATCTGGTCGGCCTGACATCGTTTACAGCCAATGCTTCCCGTGCCTATGAGATTGCTGCTGAGTTCAGACAGGCCGGTATCCCGGTGGTAATGGGCGGCATTCACGCAAGCATGATCCCGCAAGAGACTGCAATTTATGTGGATACAGTGGTGGTTGGCGAAGCAGAAACAGCCTGGCCGGCCCTGCTCAGTGATTTTGAATCCGGCACACTGAAACCTCTCTACAACGGTGGGCTGGCCGACATTCAGTCCATTTCCCCGGTCAGGCGGGATATATTCCGGTATCCCTATGTTTACGATCTGGTTCAGACTTCGCGTGGTTGCCCCATGGGCTGTGACTTCTGTTCGGTTACCCAGATGTGTGGCAAAAGCTATCGTGAAAGGAGTGTGGAGGATGTGCTGGATGAACTGGAGCAGGTAACCCGTCCGCTGATTTTCTTTGTGGATGATCATCTGGTGAACAATACGAAGGGGGCTCAGGTAAGGGCCATCCGCCTGTTCAAAGGCATGGTTGAAAGGGGCATCCGGCGCATGTGGTTTTCACAGGCTTCCATCAACTTTGCCGACAACGAAGAAGTACTTTACTGGGCCGGCAGAAGCGGCTGTAAGCTCATTCTCATGGGCATAGAAGCCGACAATCCGGAAGCGCTGGCCGATGCAAAGAAACGGCTGAACCTGAAACGCGGGGTGGATTCATTCGGGCAGGTGTTCAGAAAAATGAACAAGCATGGCATCGGAGTACTCGGAACCCTCATCTTCGGTTTTGAAAGCGATACCCGCGAAGCCCTTTTCAAACGGCGTGATTACATCCTGCGTAGCGGAATCGATGCAGTGCAGTCTTCCATCCTTACCCCCCTTCCCGGAACTACCCTGTTTGCGCGCATGAAAGCACAGAACAGGATTGTTTACACGGATTTCCCCAACGACTGGAGGCATTTCCATTTCATGCATCCTACCCTGGGAACGGCTCACATGGAGACCCCGGAGATTGAGTCAATGATGAAGGAGATATGGCTGAGCATTTACAACAAGGAGAACATCCGCCGGATGATGTTCCGTACATTGTGGCGCACACGCAGTTTCAAAGCCGCCTATTGGGCCTATGCCTCCAACCACAATTACGGACGTATTGCCCTGGAGGAGGTTATCCGCAGCCATCCCGATGGTTTGAATGCCAACATGGAATGGAAGAATAAGCCCCGCAGCCTCTACCTCCGGCTGACCGATTGGGTGATGATGCTGATTTATGCTGTTGCCTGGGGCAAAATGCTCAGGCAGATGGATGAGCAGGTGAGGCAGAGTGCAGGTAAGCCCTGATTCGGATATTTGAAACTTTCTGACCAGGATCCCAGACTGATTTGCTCAGGGCAGCCTGACTACCTGAGCTTCAAATTCACCCGCCAGATACCGCTGCATCAGCTTATACCGCTGAAGTTTTCCGCTTGAGGTTTTCGGAATTTCATTTGACTTCACCATCACCAGTTCATCCACGGTTATGCCGAGGTTGCTCCGCAGCAATGCCCGCAGTTGCCTGAAAGTCTCCGTTGCCTTGTCGCCCGGCGATCCGGCCAGAAAGGCAATCACCTTGTCGTGACCGGTCTGCCGGCTGGTGGTACCTCCGAAACAGATCTTGCCGTAGCTGATTTCTTCGAGCGAGCAGGCCAGTACTTCCAGATCGTTGGCGAAATAGTTCCGCCCGTTTTTGAAGATGATGTCTTTGTGACGGCCGCTCACGTAAAGGTTGCCTTCGAAAAAGAACCCGATATCCCCGGTGCGCAGCCAGCCGTTGCAGAAGGCAGCGGCCGTTTCTTCAGGTTTGTTGTAGTATCCTCCGGTGATACCGCCTCCCCTGAGCTGAATGTGGCCGGCAATGGCCTCTTCAACCGGTTGGTCGTTGCCGTCAACGATTCTGATTTCCGTGTCGTTCAGGGCCTTCCCGACACCCGACAGCAACCTGGCATTCGGGTGGCTGGCATCAACCTTAACTGCTTTATTCTCAATATCGAGCATCGTTGAATCGAATGCTGTAATCACGGAATCCTGCATCAGCGGGGTAAATGAGATTGCCAGGGTTGCTTCGGCCATCCCGTAAACCGGCATCATGGCTTCGGGCCTGAAACCGAAAGGACGGAGTTTCTCAACAAAATCGTTCATGATCTGCACCGAGATGGGTTCAGCGCCGTTGAGCATGGCTTTCATCGCGCTGAAATTCCAGTCGGGCAGGGTCTTTTTCCGGCTCAGAAAGCGCAGAACCAGTGCCAGTCCGAAATTGGGGCACCCGGTAACACAGATGGCTGATTCACTCAGCAGATCAAGCCAAAGTCCCGGATTTTTAATAAAATCGATGGTTTCGATATGATACTGATCATGAGCACAATAAATTGGCGTCAGATGATAGCCGATCAGGCCCATATCATGAAACAAAGGCATCCAGCTTCCTGTTGAATCACTGTGCTTTAAATCAAGACCTTTGCTGATGGCGTCCATATTTACCATCAGGTTGGCATGGGTAAGCATGATGCCTTTGGGATCACCGGTGCTTCCTGAGGAGAACTGAATAAAAGCCGGATCCTCTGGTTTCAGCTCCGGCCGGATGAAGGAGCCACTACAGTCAAGGTCTGAACTCCTTTTAACCTTCACTTCCGGGAGCTCTCCATAGCAGGAAACATCATCACTCAGAAAGATGAAGGGCTCACCAAGCTGTGCGTAAACATTTAACATCTTCATTACGGCAGGATTGTAACCTGAGAAAGTCATGGGAGGCTGCAGCACCGTGGGAATAACCCCGGCAAGAAAACTGCCCCATAGCAGCCTTATGATCCCGCGGTTACCCTGCGATGCAATGATGAGTTTGTCACCGGGTTTCAGCCCGAGGTTCTGCAATCCTGCCGCTGCAGAGGTAGCCTCCGCGAGAAGCTCCCGGTAGGATTGTCGTATGATGGAACCATCTTCGTTCACATAGCCGATGAAGGTGTCACTGTGCGCCTCTGCCGCTCTGAAAAGCAGTTCGGGCAAGGTAAGCTGCGGTTGGTAATAGTTACTGTATTCCGGCATTAACGGGGAAATTATTGTTGTGGTTTGCCTGAGCGCCTTGCCAGATCAAGGTAATAGTCAGCCCTGGTTGAATCGCCCACCTTCCTGAAATAGCTCTGAAGTTTCATGTTCAGCTCAAAATTATCGGGATTGAGTTCAACGGCTTTTTCAAAATATTCAAGGGCCTTTTCGGGTTCACCGTTGCGCATGGCATAGGTTCCAAGGTTGATGTAGGGGATGTCGAGGGTAGGTTCAATGATGATGATGTCTTCATTCAGTTGAACAGCCTTTTCCGTTTGTCCGGTTTTCTGGTACAGCTGAGCCAGGTTCGACATGGCCCTGATTTCATAGGGCTGGAGCTCAAGGGCTTTTTCATACTCCGGTATTGCTTTTTCGGGCTGATTGGTAACCTGATAGGTGTAGCCCAGGTTGTAATAAGCAGCGGTAAACTCAGGGTTGGTGCGGGTGGCCTCCTTAAAGTAGCGGATGGCAGAATCGGGTTCATTCAGTACCAGCAGAAACACCTCTCCCAGGTTGTTCCAGGCATCCGGATAATGGTTGTAAACCGCAGTTGCGCGTTTGAAATGCCGGATACAGATCTCTGCATCCGGTCTTACCTGATCCCTGGGAACCCCGGCCTTCAGGCGCTCAATTACCGAAGTGCGCAGGTTGGTGGCATAGATGAAATTGGCTTTGGCTGAATTTTCCAGGTAAGGCATATCGGCCGCGTAAAGGGTAAGCTCATCCTTCCAGTCGGTGTTGCGGCTGATGGTTAAAGCCGAAGCCGGAAGTGCCAGTAAGGCCGTGCCAATCAGCAGATTCCTGAGTTTTACAGGTAAAATTGTTTTGCTTTCAGGTGATGTTCCCGTAATCCGGAACAATCCGTAAACCAGCGCGAGACAGAAGCCCAGGGATGCGATGTACAGAAATCTCTCCGCCACAATGCCGGTGGGTGATGTGATCAGGTTGGTGAACGGGGCAATATTAAACAGATAGAACAGAATGGCGAAAGAGAGCAGGTGTTTCTTCCTGAAGAGCCGAACGGCGACGTAAAGCAGGGCAAGGTGCAGAACAATGGAAACCCAAACCAGCGGGTTGCTGAGTCCCGTAACCGGAATCATATTGTAACCATAGTAAAATACCAGGGGATGCGGGTAAAACAGCATTTTCAGGTAAAACAGCAGGGCCATCATTCCGGTGCCGATGCGCTCGGTTAAAGCAACTCCGAAAAACAATGGATTCTCAATGAACTGCACCGGCCGCGTTGAAGTGCCGAGAAACAGGCGTGGAATCAGCGCCGCAACCACCATTATCGCGAGTATAGACCCCGTAATCAGGAGGATTTTTTTGGGTTTCAGATCGGTGAAAAAATAAAACACCAGTGGGATAATACCGAGAAAAGTTACAATGTTGGCCTTTGAGAGCTGTCCCAGACCGAATGCCAGAACGCCCCAGAGGATGTTCAGCCATTTGCCGCTTTCGTGATACCGGAGAAAGAATTTGAGCGCCAGCAGAGCCCCGAGGAAGCTCAGCAGCTCCTCGCGGTTTTTCAAACTGGCAACTACCTCGGTATGAAGCGGATGCGCAAGGAAGATAAAAACCGTCAGTAAGGGGAAGACAACATGAACCTGTTTCAGTAGTTTCCTGAGCAGCTGGAAAAGCAGGATGCCGGTCAGCGCATACAGCAACACGTTGATAAAGTGGCTGAAATGCGGGTTTTCGCCGAGAAACTGCCGTTCAATGGCAAAGGTGGCTTTGGCTACCGGCCGGTAACCGTAGTTGTGCTGACCGCCTTCCTCGGCGTTGATGTTGATGTAATACGATGAAAATATCTCTGGGATTGCCCGTAAGCCTTTCTCCACCACCGGATTGTTTGCGGTTACATAAAAATCATCTATGGTGTATCGGTTTTTGATGGTATTGCCATAAAGTATGAATGCAAAGGCGGCAATCAGAAGATAAAAAAGCCGGATGGGAGGCTCATGGCCGTTGCCGGATTTTTTAGCCGGTTTGGCCGGTGCATTGGTCTTTTTTACGTCTTTCAGGTTCATGGAGCGGACTTTGGCCGGCCGTTCATGTGGTTCGGGTTTTGCAGAGCAGAAACAACGGCTGGCAACAATGCGCAAAGTAACGCAAAATATGGATTGCTGCAAAGCACTGTCAGGTGGTTCAGGAGTCGCCTGGGGGTTATTTAGTATTTGATGAGCCAGAAAAACATAGTACCCTTAACATAACCTTAAAAAGTAGAAAATATGACACCAAAGCTCCAAAGCACAAATTATCACCAACAATGTTTGGAACCGATTCTAAAAGCATTGGAAGCAGTTGGTAAACAAATAGATGGTGTTTCTTAAACAGTACATATAATCCTGGACCCGGACTACTTGAAAAAGTTTATGAGATATTTTTTTGTCAAGAATGATCAAAAAGGGGTTTATCTTACCAACGCCAGATTGATGTTCAAATCATCTTTGATAACATTGAATTCGACGAAGGATTGTGCTTATACTTTTTGAGTACTTAAATACAAGTTGGTGCTTAATTTGTGCCATGGTGAATTGGTGTCAAAAGAATCTCCGGCACATCAAAAAATGAAATTCCCGTCGCCGGGGGATCTTTTTCAGGCAGTTCTGATCTGGCTGGTGATGTAAACAAAATCGGCAATCTGCAGCTGTTCTGCTCTTTTGGTAAGCAGAATAGTAAGCTGCTCACTTTCGTTAAAAGCGATGCTCTTCAGTGCATTCCGGAGTGTTTTCCGCCGTTGGTTGAAGGCGGTCTTTACCACCAGCACAAAGGATTTTTCATCGCAACCCAGGGCCATTACATCGTTTCTTCGCAGGCGAATTACAGCGGATTTAACTTTTGGAGGTGGCACAAACACCTGTTCACTTACCGTGAACAGGTATTCGATCGAATACCAGGCCTGCATCAGCACACTCAGGATGCCGTAAGTTTTGCTTCCGGCAGGTGCAGCCATCCTTTCAGCAACCTCTTTCTGTAACATGCACACCACTTCAGGGATGCGGTTGCGGTGCTCCAGTACTTTGAAAAAAATCTGACTGGAAATGTTGTACGGGAAGTTCCCGATTACCGAGAAGTTGCCTTCAAACAGGCTGCCGGGGTCAATCCTCAGAAAATCGCCTTCAATAAAGCAATCTGCTTTTTCGGGGAATGTAGTTTTGAGGTAAGGAATCGACTCCCGGTCAACATCCACTGCTTTAAAGGATCCCAGCGGAAGCCTGATCAGGTACTTCGTAAGCACTCCGGTACCCGGACCAATTTCAAGCAGGGCATCACACGGCAACGTGAGGCTGTTCACAATCTTCGAGGCGATGTTCTCATCCTTCAGAAAATGCTGCCCAAGGTGTTTTTTTGCTCTGATTGGCTCCATTGTTATTTCGGATTTCGGATTTCGCCTGCCTGTATTGAAGACAGTCAGGCAGGGATTTCGGATTTTCAGCCCTTTACTTGTTTCTTGACCTCCGTCAGGATAACCATCGGAATCCGACCGCTCTGCGCACCTTAGCAAATTGCCCTGGCAATTGGTCTTAACGGCCCTTTCAGGATGCAGATTGTTGCTTCGGCATCGACCTTCGCTTAGCTAACAACTCACTACTCATTTCTCACTGCCTTTCTCATTCATTCTGGCTTCTGGCTTCTGACTTCTTACCTCCGACTTCTGACCTCTGACCTCCGGCCTCAGTTCACCAGATCTCCCCTCAATGCCCTGAAGCGTTTGCGGGCTTCCACGCTAAAGAGACTTCCGGGGTAGCTGGTCAACAGCTCCTGATAGGCAGCCATTGCTTTTTCCTTGTCTCTGGCAAGCGGATTGTTGATTCCCATAAAAAACAGGTCCTGAGAGGAGTAGACAGAGAAATCAGCGGTAGCCTCTTCGTTCTGATCGTAAAGGAGTGCAAGCCTGAACAAAGCGTCATCGGCGAGGATACCATCACCGTAGTCAGTAACAATGCTACGCAGCAGGGTTTCTGCTTCGCTGACATTGCCCAGCCTCAGGTTTATTTCAGCTTTTTTCATCAGCGCATCGTCGGTGATGAGGTGCCCGGGATAAGCGGACAGCAATGAATCCAGTACCGACATTGCATCTAGTGGTTTGTTGCGGTAAAGCAGCAGTTCGGCGCGGGTATAGGTAGCCAGCTGAACGGTGGAACTGTCGTAATCGATGTTGTCGGTGATCAGCAGCGACAAAGCCATGGCATCGTTGGCAATCAGCTTTGAAGTAGCTGCTTTCAGCACATCCAGCTGAGCCACGGCCCAGCCGAATTCTCCGATAAACATCGACAGGCGGGCATTTCTGAACCTGGCTTCATGGCCTACCGGATCGTTTTTGAAGGCTTTCTCAACCTGCGAATAGAGCAGGGTGGCTTCCCAGGGATCACCACTGAACAGGTAGATATCGGCCAGCTCAAGTTTCGAATCAGCCTGTATCTGCCTTTCGGCCGAAGAGGTACTGATCAGGTTTTCGAGCAGGGTGATGGCTGAGGGGGTGTTGTCAAGGTAAAACGCCTGCAGGTGGGCAAGATTGCGGATCAGCGGGTAGGCCAGCGGATTTTGTCCGGCTTCTTCCAGCGTGGCAAGATATCTGGTCTCCAGCTGTTTCAGCTTCGGCAGTTCTACAGGATACGCTGATGTAAGCTGTTCAAATTCCGATTTCAATATCTCAACCTTTGATTGGATCACCAGTGGCAGATCCTTCGAATTCCGGATCACATAATCGTAGGCCTCTATGGCAACCGGATAGACTTTGCTGTTCACTGCCAGTTGGGCGAGGGCAAACACCCGGCTTCCGTTTTCATCGAGCCTCCGGTCGAGGGCTTTGGCCTGGACAAAGGCTGCGTCAAAATCCTTAAGCTGCAGCGAAAGCCACATCATCAGTTCAGCCAGCATGACATCATCGGGTGATTTCTGAACTTTCTGCAGCAAGGATATTCGCAATGCCTCACTTTTCAGGTTTTCGGGATCGTTGGTCAGGGAGTTCTGAAGCCTGTCCTGCACCTGGGTTTGCATATCAGGGTTGGTTTCAAGCATCTGAAGGTATTCATCCACCATCTTGCCGTAATTCCCCTGTGTGTCGTAAAGCTGAGCAAGCTCAAACCCGAAGGTGTAGCCCGGCGAAAGCAGCTGACGCCCTTTCTGATAAGTCTTTACCGCATAGTCGTATTCACGCCTCACCATAAAGGCATTGGCCAGTTCCGAAACCTTGCGCTGATCGGCCGGGAGGTCTTTAATGGCCTGCTCAAACAGTTTGGTGGCTTTCGGGGACTGGTTTGAGCGGATCAGAACATATCCCTGATCGATCACATAGCGGTAGTCTTCCGGGAATCGTTTGGCCTGCTTTTTTACGATTTTTTCGGCTTTGTCGAGGTCATCAAGCTCCAGCAGGCTCTGAAGCAGGTAAGTATAATTGTAAACCCCTGGTTTTTCGTCGAACAGCCGTTCAAACAATGCAGCAGCTTTTTCGTACTCCTTGTTGTTGAAATACTGCAGGCCAAGCTGCTCATCCGTAACCGCCTGGGCATAAACCGACACGCTCCATCCGGTCAGGAGCAGGGTCAGTAACATCATCCGACGCAGGTGGTTTTTCATCACGAATCTGTAAGAATTTCAGATACAACAATTTATCAGGGTAGCTTGTTTGGCCGTTGCCAGACTTTGCCCGGGTATTCTGCCAGACCGCTTTCTTCCGGGAAAGGCTTTACCGGATAAAATCAAAACCGGTGTAAGCAGCCAGCGCAGCGGGAATCCGGATGCCCTCAGCCGTCTGATTGTTTTCAAGCAACGATGCCACAATACGGGGTAACGCCAGGGCGCTTCCGTTTAGTGTATGACACAGACGGGTTTTGCCATTTTCGTCTTTGAACCTTAGTTTCATGCGGTTGGCCTGGAAGGATTCGAAATTGGATACCGAACTTACTTCAAGCCAACGCTGCTGGGCGGCCGAATAAACCTCGAAGTCGTAGGTGAGCGAAGAGGTAAAGCTCATATCACCTCCGCAGAGCCTGAGAATGCGGAACGGCAGCTCAAGCTTACGGAGCAGCCCGGCCACGTATTTGCGCATCTCTTCCAGCGTTTCGTAGGATTTGTCGGGATGCTGTATCTGCACAATCTCCACCTTGTCGAACTGGTGCAGGCGGTTGAGGCCACGCACATCCTTGCCATACGATCCGGCCTCACGTCGGAAACAGTTGGAATAGGCAACATTTTTTATCGGGAAGTCGGCTGCTTTCACAATCACATCGCGGTAGATGTTGGTCACCGGTACTTCGGCGGTAGGGATGAGGTATAGTTTATCGAGGTCGCAGAAATACATCTGTCCGTCTTTATCGGGGAGCTGTCCGGTGCCGTAACCCGAGGCTTCGTTCACGACGAGCGGCGGCTGAATTTCATAATATCCCGCGGCAATGGCATTGTCGAGGAAGAAGTTGATCAGCGCGCGCTGAAGCCTGGCTCCCTGTCCTTTGTAAAAAGGGAATCCTGCACCGGTTACCTTGTTCCCAAGCTCAAAATCAATGATGTCGTATTTTGAGGCCAGGTCCCAGTGGGGTACAGCGCCCTCATAAAGCTGCGGCATAGCGCCTTCGCTGTGAACAATTTCGTTGTCTTCGGGCGTTTTTCCGCGCGGAACCGAAGAGTGCGGCACGTTGGGCAACTGCACCAGCAGGGTATTCTGTTCGGCCACGAGGGCATCCAGTTTTTCTGACAGATCTTTCGCGGAAACTTTCAGCTCAGCGGTACGGTTTTTCAAGGATCCGGCTTCAGCAGCCTTCCCTGATTTAAACAAATCGCCGATCTGCCGGGCTATGGCATTCGATTCAGCCAGGTTGTCATCGAGTTCTTTCTGTGCTTCACGGCGACGGGCATCAATCTCAATGATCTGCTGAAGGGTACCGGCAGCATCAATGTTCTTCACAGCAAGCCTGGCAGCAACTTCGGCTGCATTTTCGCGGATGTAATTCAGTTCAAGCATGGAATTCAGTTTGGAGGTGCAAAGGTAAGGAGAAATGGGTGAATGAACTGGTGCTATTTTGTTTTTTTGAGATGAGCCCTGTGTCAGGTGAGATTCCTCGTACCCCATTGCGAAGGGTAGTACGTTTCTCAAGAAGCTTCAAATTCCCCCTCAACTTCACCACCTTCCTTTATCTGAACCACCTTCTCCATCAAATCCGAACAACTGATCACCCAGCCATACCCCCCCGCCGGTGCATGCTCTCCATCCCAACCCTCAGCCGGGTTAGTGGTTTCGAAGATCAGTTGCCCCCAGCGGTTGTAAATCACCATGCTGAACTGCCTGATCAGAATGCCGGTGCCTACGGGGCGGAAGACATCGTTCAGGCCGTCGTTGTTGGGAGTGAAGGTATTGACAGCACGTTGAGTAATGGTTAGTTCCCCTTAATAACTGCATAATTACTCGTGTCTGGTTCTGGATTCGATTTTGAACACTCGATTATTTTTAAGTTCCGAAAAATCAAAATATTTTGACTTATCGGAACTTATTGGTAAATTTGTAATCAATTTGGTCTTAATGAAACCCACACGAATTGCATTTGCAAACTCGTATGTAATTAATTTTCAATTATGTGGGCAGCATCCAACCTTTAAAATTTTAGTTATTAAAGATGAAAAGAAAAGTTTCACAGTCCATGATTGATTGGAAAAACAGCTCTGGCAGAATGCCTTTAATCATCAATGGAGCCAGACAGGTTGGTAAAACATATATCATTGAAGAATTTGGCAAAAATCATTATGATCATGTTGTTTACATGAATATGGAGATTGAAACAAATCTTTGTCAATTTATTGAAAAAGAACTGTCCCCCAAAAAAATTCTCCAATACATTGAAGCAGTGAATATGGTGGAGATTAATCCTGGGAAAACACTGATTTTTTTCGATGAAATACAGGTTTGTGAAAGAGCGCTGACTTCCTTAAAATACTTTTCTGAACAGATGCCCGAACATCACGTAATTGCCGCCGGTTCCTTGCTCGGTGTTGCAATTAACCGGGAAAAATATTCGTTTCCTGTGGGAAAGGTTGATGAAATTAGTATGTATCCGCTGGATTTTGAAGAGTTTTTATGGGCAATGAATATGGGAAAACTGGCAAATGAGATTAGGTTACATTATTCCGGAAATGAAGCACTCCCTGAAGCCCTGCACATTGTTGCGCTTGAGATGTACCATAAGTACTTCATTACAGGCGGTATGCCGGCTGCAGTGGCGGCTTTTGTTGATACAGAAAGCTTTGTGAAAGTACAAACTGTTCAGAATAATATCCTCAACGAATATGTAGCCGATATGGCAAAATATGCTGACCCGTCAACAAGTATAAAAATAAGAGCATGTTACAATTCAATTCCTGCACAATTGGCAAAAGAAAACGCAAAGTTCCAATATAAAGTAGTTCAGAGAGGTGGTACTGCCACAATCTTCGGAGAAGCAATTGAATGGATCATACTTGCAGGGATTGCTTTAAAGTGTCAGCGTCTGGAGCATGGTTTTGTGCCAGTTAATGCCTATGCTGATCTCATAAACTTCAAACTGTATATGGCCGATATCGGGATTCTCACATTGCGGTCGAAGTTACCCTTGCAAACTATATTGTTGCCGCTTGAAGTTGAAAATACTTTTCTTGGAGCCATGGCTGAAAATTATGTGGCGCAGGTTTTTGCGACCAAAGGATATGATTTGTTTTATTGGCAAAGTGATGGAAAAGCAGAAATCGATTTCGTTCTTCAACGGGAAGAAGGTGTTATTCCGGTTGAAGTTAAAAAAGGTTTAAGAACCCGATCAAGGAGCTTAGGTATATTTGTTGAGAAATATAACTCACCCTATGCGATTCGCATTTCCAAAAAGAACTTCGGATTTGAAAATTACATAAAGTCAGTTCCATTATATGCAGCCCATTGCATTTAATGAAATCTTTTACCTGCCAGTCGCTTAAGGTCTTAGAAGTGGTTGGAACCATTGAGCAATATGGCAATGCAGTAGGTATTTAATTGGAAACAAAAAACTCCCGTCTTTTGAACGGGAGTTGTAATTTTTTGACTGGGTATCTGAAAAACAGCTTATTCAGCGGCTGTCAGCGGGAGTACAGAAACGTAGGATTTGTCGTTTTTACGTTTGCGGAATTCAACAACACCATCAATCAGGGCAAACAGGGTATGATCTTTCCCCATGCCAACATTCAGGCCGGGATTGTGAACTGTACCGCGCTGGCGGATAATGATGTTACCGGCCTGAGCAGCCTGTCCACCGTAAATTTTAACGCCAAGGCGCTTGCTGTGTGATTCCCTACCGTTCTGCGAACTACCGGCACCTTTTTTATGAGCCATATCTTTTCGTTTTTAGCGGTTAAACAATGATTGGTTTCAGCCCTTTCAGGCGGTGATGGCATCAATCTGCAGCCTGGTAAGGTATTGCCTGTGGCCGTTTGATTTCTGATAACCTTTTCTCCTCTTCTTCTTGAAGACGATTACCTTATCGCCACGTAAATGCGAAAGGATTTTAGCCGTAACGACAGCGCCGGTAACCGTCGGCTGTCCGATGGTAACAGCTCCTTCGTTGTCGAGCAGCATCACATTGCTGAGTTCAACGGTTGAGCCTTCTTCACCTTCAAGACGATGCACGAAAATTACCTGGTCTTTCTGCACTTTGTGCTGCTGGCCGGCGATTTCTACGATTGCGTACATTACTGATCTGTTTATGTTTGTGTTAAGTTCCCTTTTTCAGGGGGTGCAAAAATAGCAATATTTTGTTAATTCCAAACCTTTTGCCTTAAAATTTAATGTTATCTGCAAAAAAACGGACAACGCGGTTGTTGCGGAAACTGCTGGTGTTTACCAGAAGTACACCGGTGATGACGAGAAGTATCCAGAAAATAAACCCCGACCTGAAATGTTCTCCGTCGGCAATGCCCCAGACAACGGCCACTACCGGAATAAAATAGGTTACCGACGATGCGAATACAGCGCTGCTCAGTTGTATCAGCCGGTTAAACAGCATCAGCGCAAGCCCGGTGCCGATCACCGAAAGGATGGCAATGTACCCCAGCCCGCCCGGCGCTGCAGGATCGGAAACGATGTGGGTTGTGAAGCCGGTGAAGAACAACAGGTAGGCTAAGGCCAGCGGGCCAACGGTAAAAAAGGCCAGCGAGGTGATGGCTATCGGGTTAATTCCCTGAAGAAACCCCTTGATCAGGTTTACATTCACGGCATAGCAGAGGGCGGCAATGATGATCAGGATCGCATAACCCATGTTGAAACTGAAATCGCCGCTGCCACTGATGCTCACCAGCCCCATGGCTCCGGCAAGTCCGATCACCACCCCGGCAGCATTGTACCAGCGCGTCTTCGTCCTGAAAAACACCAGGCCGACCAGCATGGTAAACAACGGAGTGAGGGAATTGAGGATACCGGCCAGGGAACTGTCGATCCCTTTCTGCGCCGCAGCAAACAGAAAAGCCGGAATCAGGCTGCCTACCATCCCTACGGCAGCAAACAGCAACCATTGCCTTCTGCTGAATTTTTTCAGGTGCCGGAGTGCGAAAGGTGTCAGAAATAGCCAGGTGATCACTACCCGGAGCGCGCCGACTTCACCTGGGGAAAACACTTCAAGCCCGCGCTTGATAAGGATAAAGGAGCTTCCCCAGGTAATGGCAAGTATTGTGAGTATCAGCCAGGGAATCCAGGATTTGGGTTGCGACATGAACGGGTTTCTGAATAGTGGGATTGTATGAACGGTTTATCAACAAATGAATCGGGAAAATGCTTTGGCGCTCACCATAAAAAAGTATTGTTTCGCCTGTGCTTTCTTCGCAAAGATTTCACCTTTTTCTGAAGAAATCTTTGTAATATTTCAGATTAATTACTGCAGCCGGCAACAATCCGGAATAATATTTTGTTATCTTGCACGATCCCACAGGCTGTATTTCTTGTTTTTTATTCAGGGTATAGCAGCTTTCAGATGACAGTATTAATCTAACATTCAACATGATGAAAAAAATTACCTACCCATTGATGGCTATGTTTCTGACCGTGGTTATGCTGACAGCCGGTTGCAAAAAAGACAAGGAAAAAGACAGCAAGGTTGACGACAATGGACTCACCGCACAGATCAACAACCTGATTCCCGACAGCATCCTTACAAAAATGGTTAATCTGGGCATGACCATCAACGGAGGCGAAACGCCCCCTGCGCTGAACGGTGCTTACCTGGCATCCCCGTTTATCCTCAAAGCCAGTAATGTACCCAATGATTATGTCGGATATGCTTTTGCTGACTATACAGTTACCTTTTACGATCAGAATAACGACGATCTTACCATTAAAGTAGATTATGTGAACGGACCGGAATCAGGCTCCGGACTGGGAGGATTTGTTGTTGGATCGGACAGCAAGTTCACCGTGTTTGCTGAGGTTAATTCAGAGTATTATGGCTACACGGCAAAGATGGTACATGTGGTTTCAGGTACCCTTACGGGAACAAGCATCCAGAACCTCTATTTTGCCAACTTTATGCTGGATAACAATGGCAATCTGGGCGGATTGTGGATTGCCAACGGGGAAGGCCGGGTGATTTATGATTCCGATGGATCATCTCCAAAAGTAAATGCCATGAAATCAGCAGCCAGTGGAGAAGTAACTGCATCATTTGGTGCCGCTGCGAAACTCAGATAAAAGAGTCCGTGTTGCGTTTAAGAAAATCAACTGCCTGAGCGGTTTTCCGATCCTGTACATTGAGATACAGGACACGGATCCGCTCAGGCAGTTTCAATTCAGGGGCTCAGCAAGCCAGTTAACTGAAGCAACGCCCCCCGGGGCAGATTTCCTTTCCTGGTTTACTGATTGGCATAAACTGCGGAAAATTCCTTCGCGAAATCAGCGAGTCTGGTTGGCTGAAACGGTATCGGTTTCGCAGCGTTGTATTCAGCAGCCATTTTTCCGTTGCGCAGAGCGGCTCCCATTTCGGCATAATTGCGTGCGATCTCTTCGGGAAGTCCGGCCTGAATCAGGGCAGCTTTTGTATCTTCATCAGAAAAATCAACCCATGGGAGACCTGGCTTTCCGATGGCATTGCCAAGGGCATCGGCGATTTCATCGGTAGTTCGTTCATCACCGGCAATGTAGCGGATACTTTTTCCCGTAAACGATCTCAGCGTCAGCTCTTCCGCAGCCACAGCGGCGATGTCGTTCGGGTGAACAAGAACCATGCTGGTGCCGTTACCGTAATTGCCGCCAATTATCCCCATGTGCCTGATCATGCCGATGTTGCCCAGGAAGTTGTAAAAGAAAAAGCCAGGCCTCAGATGCTTTACATGAACACCTTCAAGCTGGTTAAAAGCCTTTTCGGCAAAATACAAACCGCTCACCGGCCCGCAGCCTTCGGGCATGTGGGCGCCAATGCTGCTCAGATTTACAACGTAGTTGACTCCGGATGCCTTCACTGCGGCTGCAAGGTTCTCTCCAATGCTGCCTATGTATTTCTTCCAGTCAGCAGCTCCGAGAAACGGGGGTACCATGGTATAAACCGCATCGGCACCTCTGAAGACTGACGTCAGAAAATCCACATCCTCTACCGTTCCGATGGCTGCCTTTGCGCCAAGGGCTTCTATTTCTTTAATCTTTTCAGCTTTGCTGCTGATGATGGTCACATCGTGATTTTCAGCAATAAGTTTTTCTGCAAGGGGCCTGCTGATATGCCCCAGCGATCCTGTAACAACTATTTTCATTTTTTTTTGATTTGGTTTGACGAAACAAAAGTATATTTGCACTTACTTTTATACAAGTACTTACCCGAAAGTATGTAAAGATGACAAAAGTTAAAGCGAACTCTACCAACCAGTTGAATAAATCGGAAACCTTGAATGTTTGTCCGGTAACGTATACACTTGGCAAGATCGGAGGGCGTTGGAAACCGATTATTATTTACAACCTGCTGGGTGGAACGCGCCGGTACAGTGAATTGAAGCGGCTTATTCCGGCCATTACGGAAAAGATGCTTATACAGCAGCTGAAGCAGTTGGAAGCTGATAAACTGATCGAGCGGAAAGCGCTGCCTGTTGTTCCCCCGTTTGTTGAATACAGGCTTACCGCTTCAGGAAAGGCGCTCGAAAGTGTGCTGAAAGCCATGGTTAACTGGGCTGATTATGAGCGGAAACATCAGGAAACCCCGGAACTGACTGACGCGTTATGAATGAACTGAGAAACATAAGGGATGAGGAGAAACTGCTCATTCAGTTTTTATTGTCGCAGATTGGTCTCACGGAAGCCGAATACCCGATCGCTCAGGAAGTATCGGAATACGAAGGGGGCTTTATGGGCAGCATCAGCATGGCAGGCAGCGACCCAGGCCTGTACGATGGTGATCTGGTACAGGTTGAATACACCGATGCCGATGGGGTAGAGGTAATCATCTCACTGACCAGAGATAAAAACGGCCGTTTGCTGGACCTGGACTTCTGGAAAACCGATTTTTCAAAGCTCAGGCGCTACCCGACGCCTGAAGCGCTTACCATCCTCAGAAAATAAGCCGGCAGGAGTTTCGTTTCCGGAGTGAGTATGCTAACTTTGCCGTAACAAACAGCTGAACATGGATATTTTTTTAGCCGGAAAATTCATACAGACATCGCGATTACTTGAGGTAAAAAACCCTTACAACGGAAGTCTGGTTGCTACAACCTTTCAGGCAGGAACTTCAGAACTGGAATCTGCTGTTGCCGTTGCCGTGGCTGTAAAGTCAGAACTCAGGTCACTGCCTTCTTACCGGAAGTATGGAGCGTTGATGCATATCAGGAACCGACTGTCTGAGCGCCGCGATGAATTTGCCCGCACCCTTATGCTTGAATCCGGGAAGCCTCTCCGGTATGCTTTCGGGGAGATTGACCGTTCCATACAAACCTTTACAGTAGCTGCTGAGGAATCGAAAAGACTGCCTTCTGAATACCTGAGTCTCGACTGGACACCAGCCGGGGAGCGGAAAGAAGGTCTGGTGAAATACTTCCCGGTTGGGGTTGTAGCAGGGATTGCGCCCTTCAATTTTCCGCTCAACCTGGCGGTCCACAAACTGGCGCCTGCCATTGCTGCCGGTTGTCCGGTAATCATCAAGCCATCTTCTTCAACACCTTTATCAACCCTGCTGCTTTCGGAAATCATTGCGGAAACAGGGTTGCCGGAGGGAGCAGTTTCGGTGTTGCCCATGGATCGTGAAACGGGCAACCGCCTGGTAACCGATCCCCGGATCGCTTTGCTTTCGTTTACCGGTTCGCCGGAGGTTGGCTGGCGCATGAAGGCTGCCGCCGGAAAGAAAAAGGTGGTGCTTGAGCTGGGTGGGAATGCCGGGGTAATTGTTGCAGAGAGCGCTGATCTCCATAACGCTTTGCGAAAATGCCTTACCGGAGCCTTCTCCTATTCAGGGCAGGTTTGCATCCATACCCAGCGTATTTATGTTCACCGGAGTGTTTTCGATGATTTTGCCGCACAGTTCACCCGTCTGGTATCGGAACTTCGTACCGGTGATCCGGCGTTGCTTGAGACTGAATTCAGCGCCATGATTGATGAACCCAATGCCGCCCGTGTTGAAGCCTGGATTGCCGAAGCCGTTGCCGGAGGGGCCCGGGTGCTGTGCGGTGGAACCCGCGTGGGAACGATGGTAGCCCCGACCGTTCTTTCAGGCACTACCCCGGAAATGAAAGTGTGTGGTGAAGAAGTTTTCGGGCCAGTAGTTACACTCGAGCCCTATGATCGTTTCGGGGAGGCGGTGGAACTGATCAACGGATCCAGATTCGGATTGCAGGCCGGCATATTTACCAACCACCTTGATGAGATAAACCTGGCATTTGAGCGGATTGAAGCCGGAGGGGTCATCATCAACGATGTGCCAACGTTCAGGGTAGATCACATGCCCTACGGCGGCATCAAAGATTCGGGCCAGGGCAGGGAAGGGGTGAAGTATGCCATGATGGATATGCTGGAGCCCCGCATTCTTGTGAAAGAGTTTTAAAAAGGCATTTCAACTTAGAGACAGTTTAAATATTTTAAAACTCTGTGAATAGAATAGGCCCGTCCTTTAGGGCAGGTATAGAAAAAACAACAAACACAGGGGCAAAATCATGAAAAATTTATGATGAATTTGCAAATTTTTCATGATTTTGCCACATTCTGTGATAATCTGATTGAAACCCGCCCTAAAGGACGGGCCTGTTAAAAATGGAATATTGAATTTAAACAGTCTCTTACTCAAATAAATTTCATAACATTCCGGCAATTTTTTGCAGGATTTACCGTATTACGTTTTTGAAAAATCCTGATAATAATCCGTTACCTTTATTTCACTGCCACTCATATGTTATGATCATCTTAAACCCGGTATTTATTGAAATCAAGCGAAGAAGAGTTTCTGACTGAAACTCGGGATAAATTCTTATTTTTGTTTCGTTATCAAGAAAAACCAGCATGATCACCGAATCGGATAAAATCAGACTTCTGGCATTAAAGCAGGGAGACGAGAAGGTTTTCGAGTCGGTATTCCGTGAATTTTACGGGCCGCTGTGTGTACATGCCCGTCGGTATCTTATTGATCCTGAAGTTGCCGAGGAGGTTGTGCAGGATATGTTTTTTAAAATGTGGGAGCGAAGGGACTCGCTTGTCATCACTACCTCACTTACCGCTTACCTGTTTAAATCGGTCACCAATCATGCCCTGAATCACATCAAATACCAGGGGCATGTGAGGAAATACGAAGAATATGTTGGTTTCAGGGTTGATGATCAGAAATCGGTCTCAGCCCATGATGCGCTTGTACATGCTGATCTTGAGAAACAACTGGTAAGGCTGATGCGTTCCATGCCCGAAAAACGGCGCATGATTTTCGAGATGAGCCGCCTTGAAGGCCTGCGTTATCAGGATATTGCTTCAAAATTGGGAATTAGCCTGAAAACTGTAGAAATTCAGATGTCGAAAGCCCTGGAATTTATGCGGGAAAAGCTGCGCGATTATCTCCCGGTTTTGTGGTTGATATTCAGCATGTTAATACTTAGTTAATTTCTTTTAAAAAATTTTTTTAAACAGGGAGTAGGGGTAAACGCCTGTTTGATTGTCTATTACTTACCAATTGAATTTTTACGATCAATGCTTTTTTCTACCGGCAAGTATAAACGTTTGATTATCAAGCTTATTCAGGGTGAAGCCACTCCTGAAGAAAAGCAGCAGGCCGAGGCATGGCTTAAGAAAAGTCCTGCCAATCAGCGTTTGTACGAAACCTACAAGGGGCTGCTGGTGCTCACCGAAAGCAGAAATGTAAAGTTTGATTCAGATAAAGCCTGGTCGAAGCTTCAAGCCAGGATGCATTCCGGAGAAGGAAGTCCCGCCGCTTCAGAAAAGAAATCGCTGCGGCAGTTGCTTCCCTATTATGCTGTTGCCGGCATTGCAGCCATCCTGCTGATTGCCTTTGGTATATTCTCTTCCTTACAGAAGGCCCCTGAAATGAAACAGATTTCCTCCCTGACAGGGATTTCTGCCCCGGTAGAGCTCCCCGATGGGACCACAGCCATACTTAACCGCAATACGCTGATTAAATATCCCGGTGTTTTTTCGGGTGATACCAGAGAAATTTCTATTTTTGGTGAAGCGTTTTTTGAAGTGAGTCCCGATCGGGATAAACCTTTCCTGATTCACACTTCAGGAGTGGATATCAAGGTGGTAGGTACCTCGTTCAATGTTGATGCCCGGCCGGGCAGTGATGTTGTTCGGGTAACTGTGAATACCGGTAAAGTGGTGGTTTATCCTTCCGGCACTGATCCGATGCTGGCTGAAAAGACCGGTGTCCTCCTTTCAGCCGGCGAAATGGCTACCTATAGCCCCGAATCGGGTAAGATTCTCAGAGGGGTTAACGATGACCTGAATGTGCTGAGTTGGAAAACCGGTATTCTCACCTTCAGGGAATCGAGACTGGATGAAGTTCTGAAAGCGCTTGAAAACAAATATCAAACCCGTTTTGTTGTCAGCAACAGGGAATTGTTAAACCAAAGACTAACTGCCCGTTTTGAAAATGAATCGCTGCAAACAGTTATGGAAACCTTGTCCCTGATTTTCGGCTTTCAGTATGAAATAAAAGGCGCCCTGGTAATCCTGCACTGATCCCTGCATTCATTCATCCTTCACCGGTAGTGGTTTTCAAGCTTATTTTTTTGAAAAACCTCAATTGTTTTGTTTTTATTTCCTTTGTTTTTTGCCTGTTTCAGGCAACTACCCTTGCGCAGGGTATCAAGCATGATCCCCTGGTCTCTGTCAGCTGCAGAAATGAACCGGTATCACAGGTGCTTGAAAAACTAGCCAGAAATACCGGTATTACCTTCTCTTACAATCCCGATCATATTGAAGCTACCCGCCTGATCAGTCTGAATATGGACAACAGGCGACTCTCGGCAGTCCTTGCCGAGATTTTGCCTGCTGAGAAATTCGGACTCAGGCAAAACGGTAACCAGATAGTCATCTTCCGGAAAAATCCGGCACTGACTGATCTGCCCGGAAGCACTGTGCAGGATGCCCAGCAGCGGGGAAATCTGCCCATAAAGCCCGATACTGTATTTATGACCCGGACAATGTTAGAAAAGGATACCGTAACAGTTACCGTAAAAGATACACTGGTAAGGTTTGATACCGTGTATATTATGAAGGTGGTAACCCGCGATGTTCCCATCAAGGGGGCCGATATCTTTTCTAACCTCACGCGCTTATCCGATGATCTTACCAGAGAGCTGAAATTCCAGGCCGGAATCCATGGTTCGTGGCTGGGCATTCGTCAGAGTTTTAACAGTGAATCAGCATCCTTCACCAGCAATGCTGATTATAAGAATGCTTATTCCCCACGTTTCTTTTCAGGTTCTGCGGGCGTGGATTTCAGTATGTTTTATTCCCGTTTCGAATTCAGTACAGGGATTTCCTGTGCCTCTCTCAACAGCCGGCTGGAGTATAGTTTTGAAAAGGAGACCGGTGGATTTTTCAGAAAAGATACCCTCGATGCCTATTATACCCTGGAAAATGAAGACACCACCTGGTTTTATGTGATGGATTCAACCTACATGCCGGTCGATCTGGAAGCATATACCTACAGTGCTGCCGTGAGTCAGAAATTTCTTGAGATTCCTTTCACATTGCAGTACAATCAGCCAGCCGGCAGGTTGCTGATTTTTGTGAGAGCCGGTCTTATTGCCGGGTTTCATCTCGGGAGCAAAGGACTGATCCTCAATGCTGCAGACGAAGGCGTTTCACAATTCCGTGATCTGAAATATAAACCTGTGGTTCTATCTTATACCCTGGGTGCCGGGCTCAGGTATCCGCTTCCCGGACGGTTTATTTTTGAAGCGGGGTTGAAGTACCGGGGGCATCTCGAGTCTGTATTTGACGGATATCCGGTTGAATTGCGCTACCGGGCATTTGGCATTGATGCCGGGCTCATCTGGAAATTGTATTAACTTTGCATTACTTCTCCGGTATAACTCAGGACTTCTGCACAAGTACATATTCTGTGCTGAGGGCCTGTTTAAGAGGACTTGATGTTCAGCGGACGAATACCGGGGATTCATCTACAGGCTGATAAAATGTTTAACAATCCGGCGATCAATCGGTTTCTGACAGCTTTTACCCTGGCCATGGGCATTACTGTTGCTTCCGCTCAGGAATATGTGGGTGGTGTGCTTACCGGCAGTACTGTTTATTCCCCTGCACTGAATCCCATTATTGTTGTCGAGCCGCTCATCGTTCCCGCCAATGTAGTATTGACCATTGAACCCGGAACCCGTCTGTATTTTATGATCGGCAGTTCACTCAGGACTGAAGGCGGGGAGCTGATAGCAAGGGGAACACCCGAACAGCCTATCTCCTTTTTACCCCAGACCGACAACAAATGGGATGGTATCAGTTTCTCCGGTTCTGAAACCGGGCTTGATGAAAACGGAAATTACCTGAGCGGCAGTATACTGGAGTATATCTCCATCAGCCAGACCACCACGGGTTTGAAATTGTCGGATACATCACACATTCTGGCACGGCAGATCAACATCACAGTCAGTGATTTCGGAATCACGCTTCAGTCCGGTTCTTCCCTGCAACTGTTTCACTCAACCGTGGATCAATGCAGTTATGGTATGTATATCAAAGATTCGGATGATAACATCATCGACAATTGTACCATCACCAACTGCGATATCGGGGTGTTTTATCCCTCCAACAGCAACAGTAACTACAACCGGCTCTCCAACAATAATCTGAGTTACCACCGTAACATAGCCTTGTTTATGAGTATCGGTCAGGGGCACATCCAATACAACGAGATACATGGCAATACAGTAACCCACAACAACATTGGGCTTCACATCGGAAACGGCGGACAGGCAGATCAGGGTTTTAATGTAATCAGCTCCAACATTGTTCAGTTCAATGATATCGGAATCAAACTCTCACAGGATGCCGATACACTCAGAAACAACCTGGTTGCCGGCAATGTTACCGGTATGCTGATCTCCAAAGCCGGATACAACGTGATAGAAAGCAATATCGTTAAAGACAATACAGGCTGGGGAATGCACCTTACCGATGCTTCACAGGAAAATCACATTTCTGCAAACACAGTAACCGGAAATGCCCATGGAGTACTGGTGACGCATAAGGATTTTAAATATTCAGTAAACAATACCTTCGAATACAACCTGCTTTCAGGAAACCTGAACGAAACCTTTTTGTTTGAAGCCGGACCCCAGCATCCGCTTCGCTTTAATTCCATTCTGGGTCCCCCGGATACCCACATTTTTGTCAACCATTTTGAAACAGATATTTACGCTCAGAATAACTGGTGGGGAACCACCGATACCACCGGCATTGACAGCCTGATTTACGATTTCCACGACAATGAGATCTATGGAGAGGTAGTTTATAAACCGTTTTCGGAGACTCCTGATCCACAGTCGCCATTGTCAAAACCAGCTTTGGTGGTTAAACGGCGGGCAGGTAATCATATCCTTGTTGACTGGAAGCCCAATTCCGAATCTGACATTGCTGGTTACAGGGTATATTTCGGAGAGGAGGGAAGTGAAGGTTTTAGTGGAAGTATTGATGTAGGTTCAGATACAATCTGCATACTGGAGAATCTGGCACTGGCGGATCCGGTAGCTGTAACCGCCTATGATACCGATGCTGACGGGAGCTGGGACCAGACAGAAGGGCACGAAAGTGATTACAGCTATGCGATTGCCGGACCTTATTCAGGTACAGACACCATTGTCTGTCAGGGATCGTCCTATAATATCGCAGATGCCACATCGCTGTATATCGACAATGTTGAATGGACAACCAGCGGGGATGGTATTTTCAGCGATGCCACAGAAATAAATCCTGTTTATACCCCTGGCTCGGTAGATATTGCAAACGGGTCGGTGGATCTCACGCTTCTTCAGACTGCTGAAGGGCTGCAACTCAGCGACGGTTTCACACTGAATATCAATGGAGTGCCTTTTCTGTATGCAGGCAATGATACCACGGTATTCCGGCATGAAGCATACACTGCCTTAACAGCATCAGCAGCAAACTATACAAGGGTGAACTGGGAAACCATGGGTGACGGAGTTTTTACAGATCCCGGCCTCTTGAACTGCTTATATCAGCCCGGGGACAACGATATCCTCAATGGTGGTGTTCAACTGATTGTTAATCTTGAATCAGCTTGCGGGTCATTGCGGGATACATTACTGCTTGGTATTATTCCAAGCTACAGTATCCATGGCAGTATTCGTATGAACAATAACCAGATTGCTGATGCGGTTGTTGTTGCTGTGAGGGACGGGACTTCCGGATTCAGGGCTGTGGAGGCAACCAGCTCGGATGCTGCGGGAAAATTTCTGTTTGAGAACCTCGCTTCCGGCAATTACTATTTATATGCACTCAGCGATCCGGAAAATTTTCCGCAAAGGCTTCCCACCTACTATGCGATGTCTCCGAGGTGGCAGAAGGCACATCTGTTGCCTGTTGAAACCGATGTATTTGATGTTGATATCGAATTGCTCCCGGTTGACACTCAGATTCCGGCAGGAGCCGGGTCCATCAGCGGTTTTTTCAATTATCTGGGTGATGGGGGCGACGATGATAAATTATACACACAGGCATGGTTTGGCAAGCAGGAAAACTTACCCGGAGGAAACAGCGCCATCCCGGCTGCCAATCACATCGTTTTGCTGATGAATGCCGGATTCACCAGGATATTCGGCTGGGCCCTTACAGCGTCAGACGGCTCTTTCAGTTTTAACAACCTGCCGTTTGGAAGCTACCGGCTGTGGGGTGAAAAGGCCGGGTATACCAATTCAACCTTCCCGCTTATTGTACTTTCAGACGAAAACAAGGATGTTGAGGGGGTATTGATCATTCTCAATCAGAAGAACATTGAAATTACTGTTCCGGAAAATGAATTGCCTGGTTCAGTTAAGGGTCTTGTCTATCCGAATCCGGCTTCGGGAAAAATCAGGCTTAATCCATCATTCATTTCACCGGATGAGTCATTCGAGCTGAGCATTTACTCAGCAGAGGGTGTCCTGGCTGGAAGAATCAGTTCCCTTTCAGGGTTGCCCGAAGGAACAGGTGAAATAGATATCTCAGGTTTTAAACCGGGAATCTATATGGTGGTATTGAACCGGAGTACAGGGGAAACAAGCACACAGAAGCTTGTTGTTGCAGGAGAGCGGTAAACAAATTCAATTCCAGCGTATTTTTTTCACAATCTTTTTTCCGGATAATCCTCTTCATTCCGGTTCTGAAGCAGGAGAGCAGCTGTATTTTCTCTGTTGCCGGGGTCAAATGTTGAAAAATTGTTAAATTTTCATTGATTGTGTAAGGATTCATGCAAATTACTATATTTGCATCGGAAAATTCTGTTTTGCATGTAAATGCCTGATAATCTATATATTGTAACCAATATTCTTTATCGGCAGAGATTCCTGTTCTTTTTTTTATCGATGCGGTTTGTTGAGCCATTGACTTATTGGATGCGAATTGATTCAAAACCATTGAGCAGAAGGGACCGGTAAAGAAAAAAATCCGGATTTTTTTTGGAGAATGAATAGGGGTAAAACGGTTTTCGATTGTCTATTAAGATGTGGTTCTATTCAGAAGAAGCTACGGTTATCTTCGGATCACAGAATCTGAATTTTTTAAATCCTGATAATCATTTGGAAGTCAGGGAATTATTCATTAAAAGCAACTGAATGGTAAACAGTTATACAATCAGACAGGGTTTATTCTCTGATTTGTGCTGTTGCAGATATTTTCTTTGGTTAACTCGAAACACCAGTAATGCTTGACAAACTCAGAATTCAAAACCAAAACCCGCTTACTCTTAACCAGTAGCCTTGTATCTTCAGGGTTTACCGGTTTTTTTATTTTTAGCTTACTGCGAACTGCACTGATCCGGATTTGTCGGAATTACTTTTTTGCAAACCGTAAATTGATCTTAACATTCCATCGGCCGCCTGAAGTGCTGAATTTCTGATAAAATTTAACCTGCCTGAAGACTCATTTTCAAGGCAGGGTTTTGAATGGATACGATCCAAAAAAAATAAAAATTAACAACAAAGTGTCGTTTTGACAGAAAGGAGGATTTGGCAAAAAGACGAGCTTGAAAAAGTATTTCATACAACCGTTTCAGCGGTAATGAGATAGCATACCTTTAAATCTAATGTCTAATTAAATCAAGTAAAACAACAAAAAATGAGAAAACTACTTACGCTCATGCTTTTGGCAGTAATGTTTGCCGGAAGTGCGTATTCTCAGTTTGTTTCCTATGGGTTCATGCCTTCAAACGGAACCTATACCGAAATTTCTGGGGGTACATTGTTTGGTACGACGACCTCAGACGATCAGTACTTTACTGATCCGGCGAATCCGACTACCTCAGCAACCACCGGACCTGGTACACCTATCGGGTTCGACTTTGTTTTCAACGGAATCACCTTCGACCGTATTGGTGTTAACAACAACGGTTGGATTAGTTTCGGACAGAGCGCGTTGACACCATCAGTTAACATGGCAACGAGCAGCGGTTACACTCCGCTCAGCTCAACCTCTGTTCCTGCTGTTGCGATTCACCGCAACAGGATCGCTGGTTTTGCCCGCGACCTTCAGGCTCAGGCTGGTGCTTCACTGCGCGTTGAAACCATCGGAACCGCTCCCAACAGGGTGTGCGTTATCCAGTTCCAGAACTACAAACGTTATGGTTCAACCGGTACCGGTGATGTTCTCAACTTCCAGATTCGTCTGAACGAAACATCAAACACTGTTCAGTTGGTTTACGGACCGATGACCATTGCTTCAACCTTCTCTCCGGAGCCTCAGGTTGGACTTGGCGGAACAGTTTCCACCGAATTCGTAAACAGGATGAGCACCACCAGCTGGGCAAATTCAGTTGCCGGAACTACCAATGCTTCAACAATGGCAGTTGGTACCGCAATCTACCCCGCTTCAGGTCTTACCTACACTTTCGGACCTATGGCTCCGCTGGCTGCTTCATACAGCTCACCGGCCAACGGTTCAACCGGCATGCCTACCAACGTAAGCATCAACTGGGCTCCCAATACCGGTGACGGTGGCGGTGCTCCGGCTGGTTACAGGGTTTATATGGGAACCGACAATCCTCCGACCAACGTTGCAAACGGCGTTGACGTAGGAAACGTTCTTTCATACACCCCTGCTGCTCCCCTGGGAACAGCTACCCTTTACAACTGGCAGGTTGTTCCTTACAACACTGTTGGTAATGCTACCGGCAATGCTACCTGGAGTTTCACCACCACCCTTGGTGTTGGTACCCTTGAAGGATACACCACCAACGGTTTTGGAATTCCCCTTGGCGGAGTTAACGTATCTCTTTTCAATGGTTTAACTACTTCTTCAGTGGTTTCTGAACCGAATGGTTTCTATCAGTTCTCTCTGATTTCTGCAGGAAACTATCAGCTGACCGCCTCACTGGCTACTTACAACAATACTGTTCTTGATGTATATGTTGCTCCTACCACCACTACCTACCAGAATGTTGTTATGCTTCGTCCTTCGATGGCCGTTACACCGAATCCTTACAGTGTTGCAGCCAACCCGAACGAAATGGTTGACGGCGCTCTGAACATTGCCAACAATGGCGACGGTGTTCTCGGATGGAATGCAAGCATCAGCTACACATCACCAGGTCCCAACTCATGGCTGACCCTTGGTCAGACTTCAGGAACTGTTGCTGCCTATACCAATTTCAGCGCTCCGTTGTATTTCAATGCAACCGGACTTACCGTTGGTACAGTTAAAACTGCTGAAATTACCTTCACTTCGACCCCGAATGTTGGTACTGTTGTTGTTCCGGTTACCATGACAGTTGCCGGTGTTGAACTCGGTGTTCCTTTCGAACTCGAAGCCAACATCACCAACCCGGTATCTGGCGCAGTAAGTCTTACCTGGTCATTTGAAGCTAACCGTGCTTTCCAGTACTTCATCGTTAAACGCGATGGTGTTCAGGTAGCTACCACAGCCAATACTGCTTATGCTGAGACACTTCCTACTTACGGCGTATATTCATACACTGTACAGGCTGTTTATGACGAAGGCAATTCTGCACCTGCAGGACCTGTTGTTGTTGAGTGGGCTAACCCAACCCTCGTGCTGGCTCCGACCTCTCTTTACAATGAGCAGTATCCCAACAGCAGCGAAACCGTATCATTCCGTATTTCAAATACCGGTGAAGGTACACTCGCTTATTCATTCCCTGAATATGCAGTACGTCAGCTCGTTAGCTCACCAGGTTTCACCCCGAACGTTCGTTCTTCTGTAAAAGAAGTTGAAGTTGCCAAGGGTCAGGTTGATCCTACTGACAACATGGGTAACCGTAACCTGCGTGGTGCCGGCGGACCAGATGCTTTTGGTTATATGTGGATTGACAGTGACGAAGCTGGTGGACCCGCCTTCTCATGGCAGGACATCAGCGGAACAGGTACCTTACTTACTGGTTTTACCGACGACAGTTTTGTTGGCCCGGTTAACCTCGGTATCAACTTCCCGTTCTATGCAAATACCTACGGTCAGGTTTACGTAAGCTCAAACGGATTCCTTTCGTTTGGCAGCGGTAACACCTCACTTTCAAACCAGAACATCCCGAGTTCAACCACCCCGAACGATCTGATCGCATGGTTCTGGGATGACATGAACCCGACTGTTTCTGGTACTGTTCACTATCAGACCATTGGTAATGAATTCGTGATCCAGTTCACCAACTACAATGAGTACGGCGGAACCGGTAAGATCACTGCCCAGGTTCGTCTGAACCAGAACGGTGACATCATGATTCTTTACAAAGACATCATTGCTCCGCTGGATATCCTCAGTGCAACTGTAGGTATTGAAAACACCGACGGAACCATTGCCACCAATGTAAACTACAACTCAGCTTACGTTCACAACAACCTGGCTCTGTGGATCGGTCTTCCGGTTCCGAGCTTTATCACCTCTGTAGTACCGGCCGCTGGTCAGGTAGCTGCCGGTGAATTTGTTGATGTAGTTGCTACCTTCACTTCAGACGATGAAGACTTCCCGGTAGGAACCTATGCCAATGAGCTCGAGCTTTCAACCAACGACCTCGCCAACGAAACTGTTATGATTCCTGCTACCATGGTTGTTTACAACCCGGGTATGCTTTCAGGAAACGTTACCAGTGCTGTTGACGGATCACCGATTCATGGTGCTGTTGTAACCGCTGGCGGTTATGTAGCTACCACCGATGAAGAAGGTAACTATTCAATGATCGTTGATGCAGGTTCATACGATATGTCGTTCTCAAAAACCGGATTTACTTCGGAGTTTGTTACCGGCGTTGTTGTAACCGAAACCAATACCACTGTTCAGGACGCTGTTCTGGAAGAAGTATTCTATTCACCGACCCTTGTTAATGCTGTTGTAAACGATGAAGATACTCAGACTGAGGTTACCTGGGGCGTTCCCGAACCTGATTATGAGGCTCTCTACGACGATGGTACTGCTGAGAACTATGCTGCATGGGCACTCCCCGGCAACATCAACGCTGTTAAATTCACCCCTGCCGGATATCCTGCAACTGTTTACGGTGGTAGAGTATTCGTAGGTGATGGCAGTTTCCCGAACAACAACACCGGATTTATCGGAACCACTTTCGGCGCAGTTGTTTACGCTGCCGATGGTGCCAACGGAATGCCCGGAACTGTTCTTGATTCAATTTCTGTAACTGTTAACAACCTCGGATGGGTTGATTTCACCGGTCTGAATGCTGTTGTTTCTTCAGGCAGCTTCTACCTTGGTATGGTTCAGGGTGCAATTTCACCCAACTGTGCTCCTGTAGGAATCGACCAGAACCTCCCGACCGTTTACCGCAGTTACTCACGCAACGTAACTACCGGTGGTGCATGGGGTCTCTCTCCATTCCAGGATATGATGATCCGCGCATTCATCAACAGCCCGATTGCTTCTGATGATGCAGTTGCTTCAACCATCACCCGTTCACCGCTGAAACAGCGTGGTATGATTTCACAGTCACCCGCCACTGCTCAGTCAGGTGCTGAAGGTGAAGGCCAGTTCCTGGCTATCCAGGATGGTTCTTCAAACCGCGATGTTACCAGCTATAAAGTATGGCGTGTTTCTGGTTTCGACCCCAATGCTGGTCCTGAAGCCGGTACACTGACCCTGCTCAGCGGTACAGTTGCCAACACCAACTACACCGATGCAGCTTACGGTCCATTGCCACAGGGTTGGTATGCTTACGCTGTTGCAGCCAATTATACCAACGGTGGTGAGTCACCAAAAGTGTTCTCAAACATCGTAGGTCATAAACTGCTTGTTACCGTTACCTGCAATGTAAGCCTTACAACCGGCGGCAGCCCTGCTGGTGCCACTGTAGGTCTCTACGGACAGGATTATCCATATGCTACTTACTTTGCAACTGTTCCGGAAGATGGTACTGTTGTATTTGAAAACGTTTGGAAAGGCAACTACACCCTCGAGGCCCTTAAAGTTGGTTTCGACGATTACGTACTTACCCCGAACATCACTTCAAACCGTACTTTCGACATTCTGTTGCTCGAGCGCAAATACAAACCGCGTAACCTTTATGTTGACGGTCTTACCCTCGTAGCTACCTGGGATGAGCCCCTTGCAATTGCTGTTGCTGAAGACTTCGAAGGTGCTACCTTCCCTCCGGCAGGATGGCAGGCTCTTACCCAGAACACCACCGGTTGGTATGCAACCACCAATGGAAGCAGCGGAAGCTGGACCATTCCTGCACATACCAAATATGCTGTTACCAACGATGACGCTGATAACGGAGACGGTTGCTGCGATTACCTGATTACTCCTGAGATGGACTGGACCAACCTTCCTTCATACAGACTCAACTTCGCCAGCTTCTATGATGGTGCATTCAGCCAGAGTGCTTATGTTGAAATCAGTACAGATGCCGGTGCTACATGGACCGTTATCAATACCCTTTCACCGGCTACTTCATGGCAGGATCTTGAAATTGACCTCGCTCAGTACTCAGGCGCTACCGGTCTGTCAAGCGTATGGCTTGCTTTCCACGCCGACGACAACGGTGCATGGGCATCAGGATGGGCAATTGACGATGTACAGCTTGCTTCAGGTGGCGTTCCCCTCCAGGGATACGGCGTATTCCTCGACGGAACCCTCGTTGACAACACTCCTGAGCGTACATACACCTATACCAACTTAAACTACGGTCAGTCATACCTCGCCGGTGTTGCAGCCCTGTTCAGCTCAGGCTATTCAGATCTCGACACTTACAGGTTCACCAGCGTTTACCTCATTCCTCCGACCAACCTCGAAGGAAACAGCCCCGAACTTACCGACTATGTTAACCTTTCATGGTTAGCTCCGGTTGTTCCGACTTCAGTATCTGACAACCAGGAGAGACTTCCGGCTACCGAAAGTCAGCCTGCTGCTGATATTGCCACTGTCAACACTCCGCGTACATTTGCTCAGACCAATGTTCCGCTGGGTTCAAGCAGAAACATCCTTTATGACAATGGTCCTCTCGTAAACAGCCCGGGTACCGGTGCAGGTGGAGCTGATGAAAGTATTCTTCAGTCAGACCTCGGAATGGGTACTTACGGATTCGGTATGCAGCAGACCGCCGGCAACACCGTTGCTGACGACTTTGAAGTAACCGGAAACTGGAACATCGAAAACTTCGAATTCTTCGGATACCAGACAGGTTCAACCACCACCAGTACCTTCACCGGCGTATTCTGCCGCGTATGGGACGGTGATCCTACCGCTGGCGGAACTGTTATCTGGGGTGACCTTACAACCAATGTTCTCGAAAGCACCGAATGGGCTAACATTTACCGTAACAACAACGGACCTGGTGGAGCCACCGATCGTCCGGTTATGCGTATTGTTGCTGCTACCGATGGTCTTACCCTCGCTCCTGGTACCTACTGGGTTGAGTGGCAGACAACCGGTTCAGGTTCATCAGGACCCTGGGTTCCTGCTATTACAATCACTGGTCAGACTACAACCGGAAACGCTATTCAGAACCAGGCTGGTACTTGGGTAGCCCTCACCGATGTTGGTCCTCAGGGATTACCTTTCATCATCAACGGCACCGGTGGTGGTGGTGGACAGACTGTTGCCAACCTGCTTGGTTACAACATCTACCGCGACAACGCCCTCACAGCCTATGTTGAGAAACCCGCTGTTACCTATACCGACCTCAACCTGATGCCAGGTACTTACAGCTACCACATTACCGCTGTTTATGACCTGACTCCTTACGGCTTCGCTGGCCAGACCGGTGAATCTATGATCGAAGGTCCGATTGATGTAACAGTAACTTACGGTTATGAACTTCCGTTTACCGAAAACTTCAACACCGGTTTGTTTGAAACCAACCAGTGGACCGTTGACGCAGGTAACTGGAGAATTGCCGGTCAGGTAGGTAACGAAGCTCCTTCAGCTGAGTTCTACTACAACCCGTCAACTACCGATTACAGCCAGTCACTCACCAGCTTCTACCTCATTGGTTCTGGTATTATTGATGGTAAGATCATGCTTGATTTCGACCTCAAGAACACAATCGTAAACGCTACCGAACTCGAGTTCCTCGCTGTTGAAATCAACAACGGTGGTTCATGGGTGAAAGTTGCCGAATACAACAATGTTGAGTCAACCGACTGGACAGCCAAGAGTGTTGATATCACAGGTCAGGCCAAGGGCAAGGTATTCCGTGTACGCTTCACCGCTTACGGAGCCAATACCCTCGACATTTTCAACTGGCTTATCGACAACATCAGCATCTACCGTGTATGTGCTCCTCCGACCGATCTTACAGCTGCTATCAACTTCCCGGCTGTTGACGAAGTTATCCTCAACTGGGAAGCTCCTGGTGGAAGCGGTGGCGGACCATCAGCATGGCTTGGATGGGACAACGGAACCAACAACGACGCTATTGGTCTTACCGGTGGTGGTACATTCAGCATTGCTGTAAGGTTTACCCCTGCACAGCTTGCTCAGTATGCCGGAACCAGCCTGACCAAACTCCGCTTCTTCCCGTATGCTGCAGGTACATTTGTACTGAAGGTATGGACAGGTGCCAACGCCAGCCAGCTGGTTGTTACACAGCCTGTTGCCAGCCCGGTAATCGGTGAATGGAACGAAGTAGCTCTTACCAGCCCGGTTCCTGTTACAGGTACTACCGAAGTATGGTTTGGTTACACTGTTACTCACGCTGCTAACGATTTCCCTGCTGGTGTTGACGCAGGTCCGGCCGTTGCAGGTTATGGCGACATGATCTCTCTCGACGGTTCAGTTTGGGAATCAATGGCAACTGCCTACTCACTCAACTACAACTGGAACATGAACGGATTTGTTGAAACCATCGACGGCGTAACTGCTCTCGAGCCTATCAACGACAACACCGTTTACGGACCTGTTTCACAGCTGGTACGCGGCTTCCTGCCGATGTCACCGAAAGCAACCGTAACCAACACCACTACCACCGGTAGCCGTGAACTCGTTGGATACAATGTATGGCGTGATGGCGTTGTTATTGGCAATACAACTGAAACTACTTATGTAGACGAAACAGTTATTATTGGCAATGAATATTGCTATCAGGTACAGGCTGTTTACGAAGATTGCGAATCAGGTGCTTCAGAAGAAGCCTGCATCTTTGTAAGCGAAGTTCCTCAGCTTGACGTGAACGCTGTTTCGGTTTACCCGAACCCGGCCAGCAACGTGGTTAATATCGAGCTCACCAATGGCATCAGCCAGGTAGTTGTTTACAACTATGTTGGTCAGGTTGTTTATGAGCAGAATATTACCAAGGCTCAGACCATTCAGCTGAATGTACGCAACTACGAAAGCGGTGCTTACCTGGTGAAATTCATCACCAGCGCCGGCGAAAGCTTCACCAAAAAAGTGGTTGTTACCAAATAATCGTTAAATCGATATACTGAAAAGGGGTCCGGCAACGGACCCCTTTTTTTTTAATGTGATCAAAGGGTATTGGATGGGAAACTGGTTTTCTTAAAAAATCTTAATTTTTTTTCGATGTTGAGTAGGGGTAAGCTATGATTTAATTGTCTATTGTTATATCTTCGCACAGTACAAGTGGTTTGTGCCGAAAAAATTTATTAAAGTATTGCAATTATTTGTCTGGTATTGAACTAACTAAACGCTATCATTAGCCTAAGGACGTGGCTTTGAAACACTAAAGTGCCTGGTTAATTGATAAACTCGTCTACAGATTACAGTTGATTGATCGCTTTTTTTGCTTAACCAATTCATTTTGAACCCCTTCCCCGGGAAATTCAAAATGATAATTTTAAGGTCATGAGTAAAAAGTATATCGGATCAAGCCTGTCCGGTTCAGGATTCCGGTTAGTGCCTGTGGGTTTGTTATTAAATAACAGACCTGTTAATGTTTATATACCCTCTTCCCTTAAGAATAATTCCCTTTCCTCACTTTTAACTGGACTTAATCAGATTACCGGTAATCTACGGTGTCAGTCAATATATTTATCGGGCATATTGAGAGAATTTCTCAATGGCCTGTTCTCTTTTACGGGATTTTCATTGAATCTTAATTCAGATACCTTCATAATTCATTGTATAACGCATTCAGTAAGAAAAGAAAGGAGGTATTGCCGGGGATAAGCAGCCTGAATGATTACCTGAAGAATCCGAAAATGAAGAATATGATCCCACACACAGATTCCGTGTGACCAATGAAAGAATACAATGCAGATTATGCTTTGATGTTTTACCTAAAAATTCACATTATGCTAAAAACTACAAGAAGAAAAGGCTGGCGCACCTGGCTGTTTACGCTTATGGCGCTTTGCTTCAGTCTGAACCTTGCTGCGCAGGTGACCGTTGAAATCGGTACGGGCACTACCACAGTAGGTTATCCCTACTACACTCTTTACGAGGATTCCAGAACGCAGATTATTTATGATGCAGCGGAGATTCTTGCCGGGGGCGGTGCTGCCGGTACCATTACCTCTATCGCATTTAATGTGCAGACTGTAGGATCACCCGCCATGAGTGGATTCAGCATCGACATGCAGAACTATTCAGGGAGTACCCTGGGTGCTTTTGAAGGCGGTGGATGGACCAATGTATATTCAGGTTCATACACCGTTCCGGCTACCGGCTGGCAAACAGTTACCCTGAATACACCTTTTGCATGGGATGGAACTTCCAACCTGCTCATGAATATTTGCTGGGATAATGCTGCCTGGAGTGGCAATTCGTATGTATATGCCACTGCCGCTACCGGCAAAGTATGGCATCAGCACACCGACGGTGCTGCAGGATGTTCACTCGCAGCCGGCGCTGTTCAGACCAGCAGGCCGAATATCCAGCTCACCATCAATACTGCTCCTCCTCCTCCTCCTCCTTTAACCATTCAGGTAGGTACAGGAACAACAACGACCAGTTATCCTTTCTACACCCTTTACGAAGACGCCAGAACCCAGATGCTGTACACTGCAGCTGAAATTCTGGCTGCCGGCGGATTGCCTGGTGAAATAACTGAAATTGCCCTGGATGTTGCATCAATCGGAGGACCGGCAATGAACGGCTTCAGCATTGATATGCAGAATTATTCAGGAAGTACTCTTTCTGCCTTTGTTTCTTCCGGATGGACCAACACTTACAGTGGAACTTACACGGTAGCCGGAACAGGCTGGCAGGTATTTACCCTTGCCACACCTTTTGACTGGGACGGTACATCATCGCTTCTGGTTAATGTCTGCTTCGACAATGCCGCCTGGAGTGGTAACTCCACCGTTAACGGAACCAGTGTTGCCAATGTGGTATGGCATGAGCATAATGATGGAGTCGCTGGATGTGCGATGTCTGCAGGTGCTGTACAGGCAACGAGACCAAACCTTCAGCTGACCATTGTACCTTCAGGAATCCTGCCTACAGGAATCGTTCAGGGTTACGTTACCAACGGTTTTGGTGTTCCCATTGCCGATGCTACCGTAGCTGCTGATGGCGATAATGGTACATATACCACCACTTCAGGTCCCAACGGAGCCTATGTAATCAGCGACATCAACATTGGTACCTATACCATGGCTGCTGTTAAAGACGGTTACAATATGGTTACTGTTGAGAATGTCCTGATTTCGGATGGTGCAACCACCTATCAGAACTTTGAATTACCCCGTCCGGCCATGGCTGTCACACCCAATCCATACAGTGTAACGGTTAATCCGAACGAGATGCTTCAGGGTGCACTCAACATCAACAACAACGGCGATGGTACCCTTACCTGGACTGCCGAAGTTGTTTATCCTGATACCGATGCACAGGGCGGAATTGATCCGAACATTCCTGTGGTTGATTTCAGCACCCTGCCGGCCACTGAGATCGCATCAGCTGGTCCTGGCAACGGACAGGCCATGAGCAGCCGTGAAGGCATGAACTGCCCCGAAGGCAGTGTATTTGCCAATACTCCGGTTAACTCAAACAATGGTTATACCAGCACAGTTTCTGCAGGTTATAAATGCTACCAGCAGTTCACCGGTGTTGCCGATAACTTCAACACCCTCACCTTCTGGGCTATTTTTACTGCAGCCCCACCGGCAACCATGAACTTCAACATTGAGATCTGCAACCCGGGTTCCACCCCAGGTTCTGTCATCACTTCGCTGAATGTTGATGCTGCCCCGGTGAATACCAACGTACCGGTAATTGGTTACAACACCTATTATTTCACCGTTGAACTTCCGAACACCACGATGGATGCCGGATGGATTTCGGTACAGGCTACCACAGCCTCTCCGACATTCTACTGGCTGAATACCTTTACCGGTGTTGGCAGTGCTTACCAGAATGCAACCCTGCTGCCTGAGAAACTGGCCATGTGCCTCTCCGGTTCAGGTCCTTCAGGTGGGTGGCTCACCCTGGCTGCTTACGAAGGAATGGTTGATCCTTATACCAACTTCGATCTGGCTGCATTCTTCAATGCAGAAGGTACCGAAGCTGGTGAGGTTTATACAGCCGATGTAGTGTTTACCTCAGATCCTAACGTAGGTACAGTTACCGTCCCGGTTACCATGGTTGTTGCAGGTCCTGCACTGGCTATGCCGGAAGACCTTACCGCTGTATTGGCCAACGCCGTTACCGGACAGGTAAACCTCAGCTGGACATTTGCTCCGACCGATGCTTTCATCAACTTCATCGTGAAACGCGATGGCGTTACCCTCGGAACAACAGCCGGTTACACCTTTATGGATATGCTTCCTGATTACGGTATATACAACTATACTGTTCAGGCTGTTTACGACGAAGGTTATTCAGTGCCGGCAGGCCCGGTTGAACTGGAATGGCCGAATCCGACCATCTTTGTTGATCCTACCTACATCTATGATGAAGTATGGGTTAACAATCAGGTTGTTCAGACTGTTACCATCACCAATACCGGTGAAGGAACCCTTGCATTCAGTTTCCCTGAGTGGGTAGAAGACGATGCACCCAACGCTCCGTTGGCTTATTGCGCTGCCAGTGGCGGATGCGATGAGTACATCAGCAGGGTTCAGTTTGCTACCATTGACAACAATTCAGGTTGCGGCGGTTACGCTGACTTCTCTTCCATTTCTGCAGAAGTTGAACCTGAAGAAGCTTATGTTATCACCGTTACCAACCCTGTTCCTTACTCAAGCGATATCGTTGGTGTATGGTGCGACTGGAACCAGAACGAAAGTTTTGACGACGCCGGTGAATTCTATACTACCACACAGTCAGGTGGCGGAGCTTCCTTTACCGGAACCATTACCGTACCGGACGATGCACTTCCCGGACCTACCCGCATGAGGGTAAGGCTGCAGTGGGGTGGTACCTTATCATCCTGCGGAACAACTTCCTATGGTGATGTTGAAGACTACACCCTCGAAGTGGGTGGTGGCGGATTCATTACCTCCGTTGTTCCTGCTTCAGGAACCATTCCTACCGGTGGCAGCCGTGAGATTGCCATTACCTGGGATGCTACCGAGTATGTTCCCGGTTTCTCCTACTTCCAGGATCTGGTTGTAGAGTCAAACGATCCGCTGAACCCAAGCGTAACCATTGAAAATGAAATGTATGTTTACGTTCCTGCCCAGTTTGCCGGAACCGTAACCAACGCCCTCAATGGCGAGCCCCTCAACGGCGTGCTTGTGACAGCCAACCCGACCGGTTATTTCTCTACACTGGCTTATGATGACGGCACAGCTGAATCAGGCTGGGGCATCAACGCCGGATACAATGCCTGGTTAGGAAACTACTTCCCTGTAGCTTCTTCAGGTACCATCTATTCGGTTGACATGCACTTCATTCCTCCTTACGGTGTTGATATGACTGCTCCGCTTACCGTTGATTTCTACGATAACACCCAGACCCTCATTGGTACTTCTGAGAGCTTCCTCGTTACGGCTCCGGGTTGGTATACTGTTAATGTTCCGGGTGGTGTTGAATTCAATGGCCCGTTCTATGCAATGGTTCACTGGAACATTACCGGTGGCATCCGTTACATGAGCTGGGATACCAATGGACCGAATGCAGGTTCAGGACTTGGCTACATCATGGAAGCTGGCGTATGGAGCAACACAGATCTTGGTGCAGGAGTATTTATTCTCCGTGCCAATGTATTTGTTGGTGGTACCATGCAGACTCTTGCTCTTGACACACAGGTTATGCCTACCAACGACCGCAATCAGTTAAGCCCGGCACTCAGCCAGGTAACCGGTTCATTCAACACCGGCAGAATCGCCGGTCAGATGAATGCCGGACGTGATCTGACTTCATTCCAGACCATTACCGACGAAGAAGGTGAATATACCCTTTATGTTGATGCAGGTACCTACAATGTAAGCTTTGAGAAGATCGGCTTCCAGACTTATGTTGAAATGGATACCACGGCATTGGCTGGTATAGTTACCCCGCTGGATGCAGAACTTTGGGAAGAGTCCTATCCTCCTTCATTTGTACATGCTGAAGTTAACGCCGAGGATACAGAAGCTGTTGTAACCTGGGGCGATGGCATGGGCCCATACGAAATTGCTTACGACGATGGTTCTGCAGAGAACTATGCAGCATGGGCACTTCCGGGCAACATGAACGCTGTTAAATTCACCCCGGCAGAATATCCTGCAACCGTTATCGGCGGTAAATTCTATGTTGGCGATGGTACATTCCCGAACAATACCACAGGATTCCTTGGAACCACCTTCGGCGCAATGGTTAAAGCTGCTGACGGTGCCAACGGGCTCCCCGGAACTACCCTCGATTCAATTTCTGTTACTGTTAACAATTACGGTTGGGTTACTTTCCAGGGTCTGAACGCTGAAATTACCGAAGGTGCATTCTACCTTGTAATGGTTCAGGGAACCCTTTCACCGAACTGTGCCCCGATTGGCATTGATCAGAATTTACCCACCCTCTATCGCAGTTACTCACGCAATGTTAGTACAGGCGGTGCTTGGGGCCTTTCTCCGTTCCAGGATATGATGATGCGTGCCATCGTTTACGGTTCACCCAGTGCTACTGATGGTATTACCTCAGCCGGTGACGCACATCTGGTTCTGAAACAGAGAGGCATGATTTCACAGTCAGCTCCGCTTGCACTTGGTGGAATCGAAGGAAAAGCTACCTACAGGGCAGCTGTTGATTTCGAAGACGGCTCAAGGGCAGTTACCAGCTACAGGGTTGTTCGTTACAGCAACTTCGACCCGAACGGCGATCCGAGCCTTGGAACCAAAGTTGGTTTGGGTAATGCCGTCAGTGGCAACACCTACACCGATGGCGGCGCAACCTGGGCAGGCCTCCCCGGTGGATGGTATGCTTACGGAGTTGCAGCCAATTATCCTAACAATTTCATTTCCGATACCATTGTTTCCAACATCGTCGGACATGGAATTCTCGCAGAGGTAACCGTTAATGTAAGTCTTACCACTGGTGGCAGCCCTGCTGGCGCCGTTGTAATGCTCACCGGTGAAGATTATCCTTACGAGAGCTACATGGCCACTGTTCCGGATAACGGACAGGTTATTTTCCCGACCGTTTGGTACGGGCACTATGTTGTTGACGCTATGAAGGTTGGCTTTGATGATTATACCATCAATGTTAACATTACCGGCGACCGCACCATCGACATCATGCTTGCTGAGAAGAAATACAAACCACGCAACCTGTATGTTGATGCCCTCACCCTTGTTGCTACATGGGACGAGCCGCTTGCCATTGCTGTTATGGAAGACTTCGAAGGTGCAACCTTCCCGCCGGCAGGCTGGCAGGCACTCACCCAGAACACCACCGGTTGGTATGCAACCACCAATGGAAGCAGCGGAAGCTGGACCATTCCTGCACATACCAAATATGCTGTTACCAACGATGACGCTGATAACGGTGACGGTTGCTGTGACTATCTGATCACTCCTGAAATGGACTGGACAGATCTTCCTTCATACAGACTTAATTTCTCCAGCTTCTACGACGGAGCTTACAGCCAGAGTGCCTATGTTGAAATCAGTACCGATGCCGGTGCTACCTGGACAGTAATCAATACCCTTTCACCCGCAACTTCATGGGTTGACCTCGAAATTGACCTCGCTCAGTATTCAGGTGCCAACGGATTGTCGAGTGTATGGCTTGCTTTCCACGCCGATGATAACGGTGCATGGGCTTCAGGCTGGGCTGTTGACGATGTTGCAATTTCTTCAGGCGGTGTACCTCATCAGGGATACGGTGTATTCCTCGATGGTACCCTCGTTGACAACACTCCTGAGCAGACCTATACCTATCAGGATCTGAATTATGGTCAGGAATACCTGGCCGGCGTTGCAGCTCTTTACAGCTCCGGATATTCAGAACTTGACACCTATCGTTTCAGGTCACTCTTCCTCTATCCTCCTCAGAACCTGCAGGGTGAAAGCCCACTCAACACCGACTACGCTCACCTGTGGTGGGAGCAGCCAGGTGGCGGCGGCGGAACCGGCGGTTCATTCATGGAAGACTTCGAAAGCGGTGTCCTCGGTGCCGACTGGGAAATCATCCAGACCAACACATCAGCCGGTGGAGGTACCCCTTCACACTGGACCATCAATGACTACTCTTCATCTGATTTTGCTCCGTTCGGAGTATACCATGCCGGATTGTGGTGGGATTATGATCACCAGGATGAATGGCTCATTTCTCCGGAAGTTGCCTGCGGTGCTGCAAGTGTTCTCACTTTCGAATCAACTGTTTACGAAGGATCAACCTATGCTGATCACTACTACGTAAAAGTTTCCACCGATGGTGGTACCAACTGGGATGTAGTATGGGATGCTTCTACCTTAACCGGAGGTGGCTGGAACTACTATGCATATCCTTACTCAGTTGACCTGAGTGCCTATGCTGGTGAAGACATCAAGATTGCCTTCCAGGCAATTGACGGTGACGGTGCCGGTTTGTGGTACATCTGGTTTGTTGACAACATCTCCTTCGGTGCAGGTGACAACATCACCATGTTCCCGGCCAGCTCTCTTACCAAGGTCAGCAACAGCGCAAACCGCAGCAGCAGCGATCGTATTGCCCGTGATGGCAATACCGCTCCGGTTGCCAATGCCGCTATGCTTGCCAACAGGGCCACCATGGGCCTGATTGGTTACAACCTTTACAGGGACAATGCACTGACAGCTTATGTTGAGCATCCTACCACCGAGTACTTCGATCTGAACCTCGATCCGGGTACCTACAGCTACCATGTTACAGCCGTTTACGACCTGACTCCTTACGGATTTGCCGGCCAGACTGGTGAATCAATGATTGAAGGTCCGGTTGAAGTTTCCGTAGTTTACGGTTACGATCTGCCGTTCATGGAAAACTGGAACACCGGTTTGTTTGAAACCAACCAGTGGACTGCCGATGGTGATAACTGGCGTATTGCCGGTCAGACAGGTAATCCTGCTCCTTCAGTTGAGTTTGGTTACAACCCTGTTCAGACTGATTATGCACTGTCACTCACCAGCTCATGGATCAATGGTATCGGTCCTGACGGTGGTTACATTGATGGTAAGATCTACCTCGACTTTGATCTTAAGCTTGAAGATGTTAACGCTACCGGCGAAGAATCACTTCAGATTGAAGTATTCAACGGATCGGCATGGGTTACCGTTGCTACGGTTACAGCCGAAGGCGATATGCCATGGGAGATGAAACATGTTGATATTACCAGCCAGGCCAAGAATAAGGTATTCCGCGTTCGTTTCAACGCCAAGGGTATGAACACCCTTGATATCTTCAACTGGCAGCTGGATAACATCCACATCTACCGCTTATGTGCTCCTCCGACCGAACTCACTGCCGAAGTTAACTTCCCGGCTGTTGACGAAGTTATCCTCAACTGGGTAGCTCCTGGCGGAACAGGTCCTGGTCCTTCAGCATGGCTTGGATGGGACAACGGAACCAACAACGACGCTATTGGTCTCACCGGTGGTGGTACATTCAGCATTGCTGTAAGGTTTACCCCTGCTCAGCTTGCTCAGTATGCCGGAACCAGCCTGACCAAACTCCGCTTCTTCCCGTATGCTGCAGGTACCTTTGTACTGAAAGTATGGACAGGCGCCAATGCAAGCCAGCTGGTACTTACACAGCCGGTTGCCAGCCCTGTAATCGGTGAATGGAACGAAGTAGCCCTAACTTCTGCAGTTCCGGTTACCGGAGCTACTGAACTGTGGTTCGGATACACAGTAACCCACGCTGCCAATGACTTCCCCGCCGGGGTTGACGCTGGCCCGGCCGTTGCAGGTTATGGTGATATGATTTCGTTAGACGGTTCAGTTTGGGAATCAATGGCTACCGCTTATGCACTGGATTACAACTGGAACATGAATGGTTTCGTTGAAACCATCGACGGTGTTGTAGCCCTGCAGCCCATTGAGGACAATACTGTTTACGGTCCTGTTTCACAGCTGGTACGCGGCTTCCTGCCGATGTCACCCAATGCAACTGTAACCAACACAACTACCACCGGTAGCCGTGAACTCGTTGGATACAATGTATGGCGCGGTATCGATGATCAGCCTAAGACCATCATCGGAACAACCACCGAAACTACCTATGTTGACGAAACTGTTGAAATCGGTAACTTATATTGCTACCAGGTTCAGGCAGTTTACGAAGACTGCGAGTCAGATCCTTCAAACGAGGAATGTGTACTTGTTGACAATGTACCACAGATTGATGTAAACGCCGTTTCGGTTTACCCGAACCCGTCGAACAGTGTGGTTAACATTGAGCTCACCAACGACATCAGCCAGCTGGTTGTTTACAACTATGTAGGCCAGGTTGTTTATGAGCAGGTAATTACCAAAGACAAGACCATCCAGCTCAACGTACGCA
>JAEUTG010000007.1 GCA_016788045.1 Bacteroidales bacterium | reverse complement strand
CGGGAAGCCCATAGCGCAAATTTTTAAAACTAGTTATATAACTAGACGCAAACATAATACAAAAATAGCAATCAGCACACTCTGACCGCTTTTTATTTTGAAAAAACTGCTCGGCTATCTAGTTAAATGCCAAACTCAAGTCCCTCTCCTTCAGGAGAGGGCGGGGGGTGAGGTCCTACCCACCCGCAAAATAAGTTGGTGCCATTCGACTATCAAAGATGTAGTTCACCGTAGGGCTATGATTTAATCAAAAATTGTTTTTCGTTTTATTATTGGTTGTGAAGGTTGTTTTATAGTTAATAGATCATCAATCAAACTATCAATTTGTTGATCTTTCCACCCATTCATTCGATTAAGTTTAATTTTTAGTTTTCTTCCATTGAAAATATATAATCCATAGGTGCCTCCTAAAAGAAGAATATCATTCCTGAATTTAAAATCTAGATCTTCAAACTTTATCAAAGTGTGTTTTTTAATAAAATACATGAACCAATATTCAAAGCGGATCTGTTTATTAAAATAGTCAATTGTTATCAAATCGACCGCTGTAAATGTTCCAAAAACTTTGTAAATCGAAAATATTATAATACTGATTATAAATTCAATATTGCTTATTTCTTGACTAAGGCCTCGAAGTCCCAGTTTGTGAAAAGCAACAACAATTATTAAGAAAAGAAAAAATTGAATGATGGTTTCCAACCATCTCGGTATCTTTAGTAATGGTGCTGGGAAATATTCTTTCATTGTTATTCTGGCATTATGTAACTTCTTGAAGGCGTGTTTATTATTTGAACCGGAACATCCTTTTGGAAGTCTGGTCAACTTCCTTTTCATTTAGAGTGGACGTTATGTTTTTTTATTCCATCTACAACTGTAAGTACATTGCTTAATTTGTTTATTGTGTTTACAGTTTTGGTAACATGATTAGTAATAAGTCCCAAACCTAAATCGACGGCATTATCTAGAATCTTTGAATTAGCCATAGACCGTTCTGAGTTATTCACTTGGGATCACTACTAGACTCCTCGCCAGAAAGTACATTTGCAATCTGGTGTGCACCTTCAGCAAATTTATATCCGCCATGCAAAGCAACTGCTATTCCTACGCCAGACAAAAACCCTGTAGTTCCAATACTAATTGTTGCACCTGATAAGAATTCACTCACACCAGCTATAACATTCCAAGTGCCATTTGCAGTTCTTTGAACATCCTCAGGCAAATTGTTAAAATTCTCTGAAACTTTTTGAATATCATGTGATGTTTTATAATTCTCTGAACCCATGGCTTGTTTTGAAGTTGCAGGCCAATGTTGCATCCCATCCGGATCCACAAACCGCAAGGGGTTATCCACACAATAATTGTACGGTGACCACTTGCGGTATTTCTCAGCCATAGGATCTATGTTGTGCCACCTTCCCAGCATTGCATCAACCATCCTCGCAACGAAATCCAGCCGGGAATGCACCTCACCCCTCCCTCTCGTGAAGGAGAGGGCCGCTATTTAGAAGTATGAGCTGTTGAGTAACATCCGGATCATTTACCAAATCTACAAAATAGACGAAATGAAGCTCCCTCACCTTCAGGAGAGGGCGGGAAGTGAGGCCTTACACAACCGCAAAATGAGTCGGTGCCATTCTATTATCAAAGTTGTGGTTTTCTGATGCTTGCGTATTGGACCTCACCCCCTCCCTCTTCTCATGAGGGCTGCTATTGAGCAGTATGAGCTGTTGAGTAACATTCGGATCATTTACCAAATCTACAAAATAAACGAAATGAAGCTCCCTCTCCTTCAGGAGAGGGCGGGGGGTGAGGCCTTACACACCCGCAAAAGTAGCCGTTGTATTGCTACTATCAAAGATGTTGTTTACCGGAGGCTTGAGTTAGGTCTAATTTCCGCACTTTCTGGGATTATGCCCCTAAAACGCATTGTTCAGGTAAAATCCGACCGAGAAATGGTTCATCAGGCTCACCTTGTCGCTGACGTTCAGATCATAGCGGCACTGGGTGCGCAGGGTAAGGCGGAAATGCTTCAGGAAAATCAGATGCACCGCGTTGTTGATGTCCATGCGATAACGGCTGAGCAGTTTAAGCTCCGCCTTGTTCACGTTGAACTGGCTGAAGTTCTCCATATACAGGCTTTTGTATAGTTTCTGGGGTGTCAGGGTGAACACCAGGTTAAAGCCCGCCTCTGATTTCTTACGGGTGCCCTCCTCTAAGCCGTATAACTTTGCAGCCTCACGGCTGTTGAAAATCTCCTGGTTGCGTATCAGGGTGGTTTTGCCATTCACAAGCCCCAGCTCCAGGGCTACCTTGTCGGTGAAGTCAAACCGCAATCCGCAGGAAAAATTGCGGTAACCGGGCGAAAGATAGGCAGTGTAGAGGTAACGCTCCATCCTGCCAGTGCTGTCGGGCCGGTATTCATAGTGGCGGAAATACTGACTTTTGGCGTTGGTGGCCAGGTTGAACGAGAGCCTTGACTTCAGCAACTGAAATGCCACCGCATTCTTGATGATATACTGATCTTCTGAGATCTGGGTGATGCTGTCCTGATAATCACGCAGGCCAAGGTCGGTATAGTAATAGTTGGTGATTACCAGCTTGCCGGATTTTATCTTGTTGTTGATGGTGAAATTGTAATAGACACTCAGGTTGTTTCGATCGCTGGCGGTAACCCCATTCGTGTGGTGTGCCCCGGTGAGGGTGGTGAAGAAATCGAAAACCGTAACCACGGTGAGTTGCCTTGCCGGAACTGCGGGCGGCTTGCTGCAGGTGTCCTGGCTGCGGACTACTGCAGGGAATTCCAGACTTGCCACCAGCAGCACCAGGCCAATGAGGCCGGATCCGTTAAGTGTCCGGAGTTGCCGGCGAGGGGAGCTGTCTGGGCTTTTCACAGGTTTCGGCATGGATGCATCCGGAGGATGTTGGTTAGAAGATTGTTGCTTATAAGCAGCCCGAAGAACCTGAAAGGTGCAAGCAGCTGCCGGATCAGAGAAACTAAGATGAATTTGTGCACAGACGGCTTAAGGTAAGCTGTGCTTTTGAGTCGGGATATGGTTGCAGAAAATATCAAAACACTTTACCATTCCGTTTTGATTACAGAAATGTGATGCAACCTGCTGAAGCAGGTTCAGTACAGATGTTAACTACAGGTTTATGAAATGCGAAGAATACAGGAGGACCTCACAGAATCCGGTTGGCCCTCCTGCTTTTCAGAGCGGAAACTCTATCATGTACATACCATTTTTATAGGTAAGATTGTACTCGCCTTTTTTGATTACGAGCGGACGGTTGAGTCCGGCGGCGGCATTGATGTCGTCAGGCAGTCTGAAATCTTCAGCGAAAACTACGCTGGCTTCGTTGTCGAAGTAGCCCATTTTATCGGGTTGCACTTTCTCAATATCTTTTTTGTCGACACGGAGAGTCATGCTTCCGCTTTCCGCATTTACATCGATGAACCCGTTAATGGCTCCCTCGGTAAGTGCGGAACTGCTGGAGATGGAACAGAGCCCGAATCCGGAACAGTTCTGGCTCTTTCTGCCAATGGTCAGGGTCGTGCGGATCACAATGCCGGACATGGCCGGCTGGATGACAGACAATACAGTTGCAAAGGCCAATATTACAGCGCTTTTCATGATACTGATGTTAAAAGGTTATCAGATGTGTTGGCTCCCTTCTGGGAGCAGAGCCCACTTTCGCAGGTGATGATGGCAAGGGCCAGCAGGGTTTCCGGCGCCGGGAATAACCATCCTTGTGGTTATTCCCGGGATTTGTGTGACAGGCTGTTTTCGGCTTTCAGGTTTTGGTTTACACTAAGTCAATTCGCGTTGAGTGATATATTTGTGGGAGTGACTCCTCCCATTCTATATTTCGAACTTCAGGACGTTTTCATTGCGTTTCACAGTTACGACGTTCGTATGACTTTTCCATTCCATGGCTTCGAACTTTTCCAGTACACTACATTTGTCTTCCTGGTCAACAGAAATATCATTTATTGAAAGGATTTCATCGCCGATTTGAATACCTTTAGTTGAGGCGATAGAATTCATTTTGATTGAAGTTACAATAATACTTTCGTTGTTGGCTATTCTGAGATATAGCCCTTTTTCTTGTAACCCTTTTCCATTTTTTGATTCACGCCATTTTAGGTTTGGTTGCATGTAAACTTTGTGAGCATCAAAGTCTAACATAATATTGAAACGTCTCAACGTCTGAACTCCAATAGTATTTCTTCGCATTTTCTCACTTACAATAATTCTTGGAGTTGTAACAGGTAATTCTCCGAGATGACCGAGGTCGTAATTATAAATATAAGTTGAATCTTCAATAATGCCAGTCGCAGTTGTGAATGACGAACCAAAAACAACACTGGAATCTCTTAAAAAAGGATTCAGATTGTTTCGTATATTTCTAAAACTTTCACTTGATAAAACAATGTCCGAGGAACTCCCAGTGTCAAGTAAAAGCTTGATACTTTCATTCCCAATCTTTATGAAAATATAAAAATATGGAAAGCGATAATCTGATTCTACTACTGTCCATCCTTTTGTTTCAGGTAAGGAATCTAACACAGCTAATGTAGCATCCTCAAATCTCAATACTAATGTTTTACCTTCAAATACATCAGCTCCAATGAATCCATCTATGTTTCTACACGGATTATTGATGATATCGGGAATAACAGGTAAAAAAGTGTTTTTCATCGAAAATCCTTCGGATTCTATATTCCCAACTTTAAAATATGTAATTTTTTCTTTTTTATTGTCAGCTGAGATATATTTACCAAATGCTAGTACTGGTTTTAATGTATCAAGATGCTTAATTCCAGTATTTTGCATGAGAATTGTAGTCCCGGCGCCAAGATCCAAAGCTAATCTCCCAGTTTCACCTGATTGAAAAGTAACATCTATCTTTGGTTGTTCAGTTGCTTCGATATGAATAAACTTGTTATTGGTCTCAAATAGTTCATGCTTTTTATAATTGATAAGCTGGGATATTTTGCAACTCCCTAAAAGCAGTGCGATAATTATATGAAAAACTATCACCAGACCATTTATTTTTCTTAACGTTTTCACTGACAAAGTTTTAAGATATATTTTCTTAATTAATTTCAACATGTTAACGGGTAAGATTACATTTCGTCCCTACGGGACTTTCGGCTCTATTCAAATTTCTTGCTACCAATATCTTGTCCCTAACGGGACAGCCCCGCTAGGGGCTGAATATCGGTAGAATCCATAATCCCCCATTCCATTGAAGTCCCGTAGGGACTATATATATCAAGCATTCTTAATTTTCTTATTTAATTCGAACGGACAACATTAATATTTGATAACGAATGGAACGGAGGCATAAGTACGTAATACTTATGCCTCCGAACAATCAAACCCCTATAGAGTATTATCAAGCCATGTAAAGAAAATTGCGATCCAATGGATAGTAGTCCTCCACCATGGAAGTCTTTCGACGATCTCGTCTGGATGAGCTTGTTTCCATGTCATCAGTCCATTGGATGTATCGACAAATTCCTTGCCAGTTGTTTGCTGGCGTACCTGATCGTCGGTGAGTCCATTTACATGCATTTTGTAAAGAAATGATGCATATGGCATCAGAATGTCGCGCAGGTCAATGTATTTTGGCGGAAAATTTATAAAACAAGCATTAACGAATGCTTCTTCAGACATTCCTGGTTTATAAATTGCCTTTGTTGCATTGAAAGCTTCTACAGCATGTTCTTTGGCAAACTGCAGTACAGTTTTCCCATTATAAACATCATTTACTGTGATTTTTTTCTGTGCCATAGCTACAGATACTACAGAAACTAAGAGGCTAACAATGATAAGTTTTATGGTTTTCATAATAATTGATTTTTATTGATTTGCCTGCCTTTTACATCTTACAGGAACAGGATGGTTTTCCACTCTCGCAGTCAATAAATTACAGCTCAGGGCTGCCATAACCGGCGCCGGAATAGGTATAGAATAAGGGGAAACATTACAGAATTTCACCGGATGGAATGTGTAATGCTGACTTCAGGATATCTCGATATCATAAAACTGCACAGCAAGTCAGAATCTGAGCAATTTGTACCTGTCGATCTGTAGCCTTCAAAGGTTTTGGTTTATACCATAGTTAATTCGCGTTGACATTAAATCTCCATCGGAGATCCTTCCCGGGGCAGGCTGATCCCCGGAATTAAATATTTTAAAGAATTCAAATACTGAATCTGATCTTATACTGCTTTCCGGAAAGTAAATGCTGGTTATCTAGTCTGATATAGTTCGTTTCTCTGGAATAGCCGGAAGTGTACCTTAGTTCCTAATTTATTAATCAAAACTGCATTGTATTGATTGGAAAATAATTCCTGAATCATGTACTCAATGAACTGAAACAAATATAATAAATAAATTTCTAAAGTCAAGAACATAACAGAGTTTTTTTTCAAATTTTCTGATTATTTTTAGCAAGTAAAATCTAAAAAATTGATAATAAAACAATTGCGTAATACGATTTTAATCCTCGCCGTAACATATCCGGAATTCATAACAACGTTATTGATTGCTTGATATCATTGAAATATTCCAAGCTGGAAACCTGAACTTTCCAGATTTCTTTTGGCAAACTTAATGGTTAGCATTTGGCAGTTATAAACAGTTGCCTGAGAAATTCTAACAATTAGAGTGTGGTTTATCTTTACTTTTTCAATCTGTCACTATTTATTCTTAACTCCCATCCGGATATTTATAATTTCCCCAAAAACCCTAACTTAGCCACCGGCCATTATTCCGGTCAGCCAACCATGTTTTTATGCAGCAGCAGTCATCCGGCATAGCCGGCAGCCGTCGAAGCAGGGAGCGCAACCTTTATCTGTTGCCTTTTATCCTGCTTACCTCCCTGTTTTTTCTCTGGGGTTTTGCCCACAGTATCCTCGATGTGCTGAACAAGCATTTTCAGGAGGTGCTGGTGATTTCAAGGGCCCGTTCGGGCATGGTGCAGGCGGTGGTGTACGGCGGTTATTTCATCATGGCCCTGCCGGCAGGATATTTTATCCGCCGTTTCGGTTACCGCAGCGGGGTGGTGCTGGGGTTGGTACTCTACGGGGTTGGGGCTCTGCTCTTTATTCCGGCCGAGCGCATCATGACCTTCGACTATTTCCTGTTTTCGCTCTTCGTGATCGGCTGCGGGCTCACTTTTCTCGAAACAGCGGCCAATCCCTATGTTACGGAGCTTGGCAGCCGCGAAGGGGCCGTGGGTCGGCTCAACCTTTCGCAGTCGTTCAACGGCCTGGGCTGGATTGTGGGTCCCATGGCGGGCGGGCTGCTGATTTTCAGGGCCGATGGCACCCATGGCAGCGTGGCCCTGCCTTATACCCTAATCGGCCTGGTGGTGCTGGGGGTAGCGCTGGTATTTTCGCGCATCCGCCTTCCGGAGATCCGCACCGAAGCCGGCCCGGCTGCCGGGGGCGGAGGATTGCGCGCCCTCTGGTTGAACAGGGTTTTCCGCTTCGGGGTGCTGGCCCAGTTCTTTTATGTAGGGGCACAAACAGGCATCAACAGCTTTTTCATCAACTATGTGACCGAGCTCAGCCCGGGCATTACCCCGCGCACAGCAGCCCTTTGGCTCTCCTTTGGCGGCATGGGGTTGTTTATGAGCGGCAGGTTTGCCGGAAGCTGGCTGATGCACCGGATAGCGCCGGCGCGGTTGCTGGGGTTCGCTGCCCTCATGGCCATGCTTACCACCGCCCTGGTGATCTTCCGCCTACAGGGCGTTTCGCTCATTGCCCTCGTGGCCGTTTACCTCTTTATGTCGATTATGTTCCCGACCATTTTTGCCTTGTCTATAAGCAACCTGGGCATACATACCAAACAGGGCTCCTCGTTTCTGATTATGTCGATCGTGGGCGGAGCCGTGACACCGGTGCTGATGGGATGGCTGGGAGCCAGCAACATGGCTGGTGGTTTCATCATACCCCTGTGCTGTTTTGCAGTGGTTTTCGCGTTCAGCTGGTATTACAGGAGAGTGAGCAGTGAGTAGGTGGCGGAAGTAGGAAGTAGAAAGTCAGAGGTCGGAAGTCAGAAGTCAGAGGTCGGAAGTCGGAGGTCAGATTAATATTACAACTTGCAATTCAAACCTTGATCGAAGGGTTCGTCCCTCGTCCCTCGTCCCTCGTCTCTCGTCCCTCGTCTCTCGTCCCTTTGAATGAGTAGTGTGACAATAGTTATCTGATGATGAAGAAGAAAGTATTTGTTTCCGGTTGTTTTGACCTGTTGCATTCGGGTCATGTGGCATTTTTTGAGGAGGCTGCCGGGCTTGGCGACCTGTATGTCGGCATTGGTTCCGACAGGACCATCGCGGAGCTGAAGGGGCGGAAAACGGTGAACACCGATCAGGAACGGCTGTATATGGTACGGGCACTCAGGGTGGTAAAGGAGGCCTGGATCAACAGCGGGTCGGGCATCCTCGATTTTTACGATGATCTGCTGAGGCTTGCGCCCGATATCCTTTTTGTGAATGAGGATGGCCATACGCCGGAGAAGTCGGCCCTGTGTCAGAAGCTGGGCATTGAATACCGCATCAGCCGCAGGATACCGCACGGAGATCTGCCGGTACGCAGCACCACAGCCCTGCGCAGGGAGTGCCGTATTCCTTACCGCATCGACCTGGCGGGTGGCTGGCTCGATCAGCCCTATGTTTCGGAGCACTTCCCCGGACCGGTGATCACCATCTCCATTGAGCCGGATTACGATTTCAACGACCGCAGCGGGATGTCAACCAGCACCCGCAAAAAGGCCATAGAACTCTGGCAGCATGAAGTGCCTGCAGGTGACCGTGAGAAGCTGGCAAGGGTGCTCTTCTGCTACGAAAACCCTCCGGGAGCCAGGTACATCAGCGGTTCTCAGGATAGCCTGGGCATCGTGCTGCCCGGCCTGAACTACCTTTGGTACGACCGTGGACAATACTGGCCCGGAGAGGTGAGGAGCCAGCTGTCGGAAGAGCTCCTGCAATGGATCGAACAGCGCCTGTTTCTGCTGGCACTCAAGCCCCGGGAAGCAGGATTTGATGTCACGGAGCAGACCAACATCAATGCCGAAGATGCGAAAGCCTTGTCGGAAGCGGCCGTCCGTCTGTGGGAAGCCGCCCTCGCAAAGGATGCCCCTGGTTTCGGCGCTGCCATGCTCGACTCTTTCCGCGCCCAGACAGCCATGTTCCCCCACATGATCACACCGGCAGTGATGGAAGCCACGGACCACATTCCCGAAGGGGTGCTGGGGTACAAACTCAGCGGGGCCGGGGGAGGGGGATACCTGGTGCTTTTCTCCGAAACCACAATTCCCGACACCCTGCGTATCCGCATTCACCGCCAGGGTTCCTGAAAAACCCCTGCCATAAACCTCTGCTTTTTGTGATGTAAGACTTAAAAACCAACCTATGCGCCGTTTCGGACAAGTGATCAGGGTTAAACCCGAAAAGCTGGATCATTACCTTGCACTGCATGCCAGGCCCTGGCCTTCGGTGCTGAAGATGATTTCAGACTGTAACATCCGCAATTATTCAATCTTCCTGCTGCAGGACAATCAGTTGTTTGCATATTTCGAATATACCGGAAGCGATTTTTCCGCCGATATGCAGCGAATGGCTGCTGATGCGGAAACCCGCCGCTGGTGGGCCGAAACCGATCCCTGCCAGGAAAGCCTGGGATTGGTTCCCGGTGAATGGTGGCACAATATGCGGGAGGTGTTTCACTACGATTAAAATAGTGCACGGTCTTTGGGGCACGCGCCTGCCTGTCTGCCTGCCGCATTCAGGCGGAAAGTATGCCAGGCAGGCAAGTCGGGGGACGCGCGCCAACGGTGGTTTTTGGGGGCACGCGCCTGCCTGTCTGCCTGTCTGCCTGCCGCATTCAGGCAGACAGTTTGCCAGGCAGACAAGTCGGGGGACGCGCGCCAACGGGGAGCAGGCGCGCGCCAACGGGGTTTTCAGCCCTTGACGTTCGCGCGCACCTTGTTTTCTGACCTGTCTGCATGGGCAAACAGGCAAGTGCGTGTGAACGAAACCAAAACTGTTATTAGGCGCATCCTGCTTAGTTCGTATCTGTTGCCATTAGCGTGCGTCTACATAAAGTCTTGACTTTTCTAAGGGAAACCAACAAGGCATGCGGAAATGCTGCTGCCTGTTTTCAGCTCTGGGCGTAAAGTTCGGGGTTCCAGCCCTGCTGCAGGTTGCCGGCGATCAGCTGGGCCACCTCCTTGCGGTTCATGCCGAACATACGGGTGCCGATATCGAACAGGAAGGTAATCTCCGGTTTGCTGATACGGCGGTCGGTGTGCACCATGCTTACCATCATGTCGAACATCACATACCGGTCAGACGGGTTGATTTCCAGTATTTTGGAGATGGCTTCCATCAGCTGATTGCCCACTTCGCCGGCTTTCAGAATAGTGTCTAAGTATTCTGAAGGGAAAATGGTGAATGAAGCCAAAGAGTTGAGGATCAGTTTGTACTCATCTTCAGTCATCTGCTCGTCGATGTTGGCCATAATGATGCCTGCCGTTGCGATAAACTGCTTGCGGTACTGATCCAGGGGGGAGCTGCTGAATACCATCAGGGTCAGGGTAAGGTCGTTGATGGCTTCGTCGAGGGCCGGGTCGGCTGCGGGCTGGTGGTTTTCCTTCAGGCTTTTGTACAATCCGGAGCCGGCAAACAGCTGGATAGCCTTGATGCGGATGGGGTTGATGGGGTGGCTGAGGGAGCTGCCGGCACCGGTTTCCCGGAAACGGGCCAGGATACGTTCGTTTTCCTCGAGATAGGCATTGAAGTCGAAACCGATGCGTTCGGCATTCAGCCCGCTCGAAATCTTGAAGAAGCCCGAAATGCAGCTGGCCATATCGGGATTGGCGATAAAGCCGTAGCGGTCGGCTGTAAGCTCAGCCAGTTTCTGCCAGAGGTTTATTTTATGCTGAAGCAGCACCGGGATGCGGGCAGGGTTGGGGTACACAAAGTTGATCAGCTTGCTGATGTTGGCGTTGCGGCTGATGATGTGCCCGATTTCATGGCCCACCACGAAGCGGAGCTCCTGGTCGCTGAGCATCTGCAGAAGACCTGAGTTCAGGTTGACGATGTGGGGCTGCCCCTCTTCGGTGGAAGCAATGGCAAAGGCGTTCAGCTCTGGCGAGTTGTTGATGTAGAATTCGATGGGCTCTTTAAACTCCAGCCTGCCGAGCACCTCCTCAAAGATGGCCGAAACCCCGGGCGAGAGGTTGGGCATGGCCTTGAAGCTGTGTCCCTGAAGGATAAGCTGGTAGTAGTTGCTGCTTTCTTCAATTTTTCCTTCGGCTATGATGTCGGTGAGGATGTCCCCTTCGAGGGTACGGTAGAGGTCGTCGCCCAGTTTTTTCTCAAGGGGCAGGCGGATTTCGTTGCTGAACATGATTAAGGCTTTTAATTGATTATATGGAACCTGGTTATTAGCACGAACCTTTTGTAATATTGCGGAAAGTTAAAAAGAACTTTGATAAGCAGTGGATGGTTTGGCGGATATTTTCAACATCGGTTGTTTTTCCGGATCAAGGGCTGTTTTTCCGGATACAGACCCCGGATACGGCCTTTCAACATCCTGTTTTTTTTATGCGGTTACTTACTGATGTAGATTTGCAGGCATGGATTTCGCCAGTTCTGATAAAGTAGAAAGCAATGCACGGATAGTGATGCAATCAAGCTGCGATGGAATGACCACTGATGGATTCAGGGTCGGAGAAAAGGTTAATGATTCGCTGATATCCGGATAAATTATTTGAAAACGCTGCAAAGCCTGATATATAGTCCCTACGGGACTTTTATGAACTTTTGGGAGTTTTGTATTCTACCTGTATTCAGCCCCTGACGGGGCTGTATAGCAGGGGCAGGAATTGGGTAAAAAGTAATTTACTATGAGCTCAGGGCCCCGTATGAACGAAATGTAATTTTGAACGGATAATACTGATAATGGATGGATAAACCAGAAAAAATAAGCATCTACTGCTTCTCCGGAACGGGCAACTCAGCAAAGGTAGCCGGCTGGATGCAGGAGGTTGCCGGGGAGCGGGGGTTGCCCTGCGAAGTCATCAACATCGGATCGCGAACCTCAGCTCCTCCGGAAAAGCCGGAGCATGGCGAACTGCTGGTTTTTACCTCACCGATACACGGGTTTAACTACCCGCCGCTGATGCTGAAGTTCCTGCTCAGGTTTCCACGCGGGCGCAACCGGGTGGTACTGATGAACACAAGGGCCGGCATGCTGATCGGAAAATTCATCACCCCCGGGGTCACCGGTATTGCCTTTTATCTGACAGCCCTGATCCTGGTGCTAAAGGGTTACAGGATTCAGGCCCTCAAAGCCGTGGATATGCCCTCCAACTGGATTTCGCTGCATCCGGGACTCAACCACCCCACAGTAGTCTACCTTCACCAGCGAAACCTGGAGCGGGTAAAACGCTTCGCCAACAGGATTTACGACGGCAAGCCCTTCTTCAGATGCCTGCTCGAGGTGTATGACCTGCTGCTTTTACCGGTCGCTGCCGGATATTACTTCATTGGCCGCTTCTTTCTGTCAAAAACCTTTGTGGCTTCAGCCGATTGCAACCTCTGCGGTAAATGCCTTGAAGCCTGCCCGGTGAAGGCAATCAAGCTGGTTGACAACCGACCTTACTGGACACTGAGTTGTGAGAGCTGCATGCACTGTATGAGTTATTGCCCGTCGAAGGCCATAGAGAGCTGTCACGGGTCCGTCGCTCTCTTTGTACTGGGATGGAACCTGCTTATGGTGTGGTTGCTTTCACAGATTCCGGTGGTGAAGGAATGGTCAGCGGAATTCCCGTTTCTGATGTGGCTGGCGCGCTATCTGGTGTTTCTGGGGTTGTTCAGCGTCTGGTATTACCTTATTCACCACCTGATGCGTTTCCGTGTGGTGGAACGGATGATCGTATTCAGTTCGCTCACCCATTTCAGGTTCTGGGGCAGAAGGTACAGGGCGCTGAAAAAGTTCTGATATTGAATTTGGTTTGTTTAAACCAACAAAGGACAGATTTCCTGCTGACTTCGCACTAGTTGCCTTATAGCGATTTCATAGCCTCTTAAACAATGTGCCAATTGCCATTCCGAACGAAGTGAGGAAAACCTGACAACAGCACAGTCCCCTGCATCCGGTAAATGGTCTGCAGGGGACTGTTGGATTTGCAGAATCAATCAGGGTGGTTTCTCTGGTTATTTCAGCGAGAAGGAAAGGCTTACAAAGATGCTTCTGCCGGGTGCGAAAATCTCAACCGGTGGGGTGCCGCCGATGGTTCGGTTCAGGTGCTCGTAATAGGCTTCATCCAGCAGGTTCTGAACTCCTGCGGTGAGATCAATGCCACGGACAATCCTGTAGGATGCTGAAGCGTCAATCAGGAAGAATGACGGAGTTTTGGTTTCGCCATAGTCGGTCGAGATGCGGTTCTGTTCTGCGGCATACCTGAAACTCACGACCGGAATAAGCCGGTCTTTCATCAGGCTGGCCGATAACACGTACTTCATGTCGAGCGGTGAGATTTCCGGCAACGGTTCATCGATCACTGAATTCTGGCCATAGGTGTAGGCAATACTTAAGCGGTGCTTCATCAATGAACCCAATGACTGCGTCCAGCTTACTTCAAAGCCTGCTTTGAAGGCCTTGTCGATGTTGATGAACTGACGCACGCCCGGACTGGTGGTGAATTTGGGTGTCAGACTGGTATCAATCACCGAGGAGATGTAATCCGTAATCAGGGCGGCGAACATATCCATCCTGATTTCAGTCTTTCCGGTGCTGAAGGCCAGGTTCAGGTCGGCTTCGTTGTTGGCTTCGGGTTTGATGAGCGGGTTGCCCAGCAGCTCCCACGCATCCTGACCTACGGCCAGGTAGTTGATAAAGCGTTCGGTCATGCTGCCGCTTCGTTGCGAGCGGCCCAGCCAGAGTCCGGCTGTGAATTTGCTTCCGGGGCTTGCGATGACACCCAGGCTGACCGAGGGATTGATCTGGCTGGCAGAGGTTTCGTTGTAATTTTTGTCGAACTCCGGAGCAGTTTCATCTGCCGATGATTGGTTGGCTTCAAGACGTGCTGAGGCAATCAGCGAAAGGTTATTTATTTTGCGCTGGTATTCAGCAAACAGGGCACTTTTTGTGATGTTGCCTTTCTGCCAGATGTTGTCGTAGAAGACTTTGCCAGCATTGGGTCCGGCAATAAACTCACGTTCACGGATGCCTTCGGCGTAATCGTGTTTTACATCCAGCCCGGCAAAAAGCCTGGAACCTTCAAACAGCCAGCTTCCTTCTGTCCGTCCGCCGAATGTTTTTGTTTTTGCCGGGGTCAGTGCATTCATCATCCGTGGGTTCATCACCTTATCGAGGTTATCCATTACATGATCCACCAGCGATGCGTAAGCACTTGTTTTCCAAGATTTAAGGCTTGTCCGGTTCAGATTGGCGGTGTGGCGCAGATTCAACAGCCAGGTGTCATCGCTCCGGAGGTCCATCATCAGGGCAGGGAAGTCGGTATCCCTGGCAAAATTGCGGGTAGCTGAAAGTTCAAGGGTCTGGCTGTCGGTAAGCCTTAGCCCGACAACGGCTCCGGCGCTGGCACGCATAAAATCAGCGGGTACCGTGTTGCCATTGCCGTCCTTGTAATCCCCACCTTTGGAGTACGAACCGAACAGGCTGAGTGTCGCCTTTTTCCTGCTAAGGGTGATGGTTCCTTCATTTCTGAGAATGCCACCGTTCGATTCGAAGCTGCTGGTAAGCCTGCCGGTGGTCTTCAGTGCTTCGGTAAAAACCGGCGGAGTGGAGATGAAATTGATGGTAGCACCAAATGAGTTGCCGAAACGAAGCGCGTGGGGGCCTTTCAGGATTTCAATTCTGCCGGTCATGTTGGGGGCCACCTGGCTGGTGGGCGGATCCATGCGGTTGGGGCAGGCGGCACTGGCACACTGTGAGCCGTCGATCACCACATTCAGCTGATCGTACTTGAATCCCCTGAATACCGGATCGTAACCGTAGGCCGGGCTTTTGCGGATGGAACTGAACCCTTCGATGTTGTTGAGCAGGTTGCCGCCGTCGTGCGCCAGACGATCTGCGGTCCCGATGGTATGCACCGGATTGCCCGATGCCGGGGTGTGCACAGCCACAATCGTAACGGGTTGAAGCATGTAGTTGGTTTCCTGACGGAAGATCACACCGGTTTTCAGCGCATGCTGAACCTCTTCGGGTTTAAGCACCCATGAGCCGTAATTCAGGTGCGACAGGCTCAGGCTGAGCCCCTTCTTCAACTCAAGCGAAAATGATCCGTCTGAGCCGGTGATGCCCTTCTGATCTCCGTATTGATAACTTGCTTCACGGATGGGGGCCTGGGTGTTGAGGTCAAGCAATCTGACCTTCTGCGCCGGAACGGTATAGGCTGAAAGCAGCAACAGCGCTGCCAGCAGCATGGATTTTATCTGTGTCATGTTGTGTTGTGTAAATTTAAATTGTTGATCATCTCCGGTCATAAACCTGCGGTACAACAATGCTGCACGCAACGGCCATGACGGACTGTTTCACGGTAATTCAGCCTGACTTGCGGTGAACGTCAGGAAATGAGGAAAAGATAAGCGTCCTGCTGAGCCTGGTTTAGCAGCAGCAGCCGGTTACCCGCGGTTCGGGAGGGTGAAATATTCCGGACAGATAGCGTTTGGATGGCCGGATGCCGGTAAATGTGTGGTAATCTGTTATTTTGGTTATGCAGGGCGGCTTGTTCACGCTGCCAGCACTGCCGGATTCAAACAGGTTGAATTCAGCTTTGAGTTTTGCAGCCGGTGGCAGGTTGGTGCTCTCCTGCTTTTCTGTTTCATGAAGCTTTTTCTTCAGATGACAACACCCCTGACATTTATTGCCTTTCACATCTTTCTGAACGCAGAGGTTCTTCGCGATGTAGGCCTGGTTGATGCGGAACGATAGATAAACCCACGTCATCCCGAATGGCTGGGATAACAGGACGGCAATCAGGACCACAGGGACAAGACGGCGCATGGAGTGTATTTGCCCCATAAAAGTAAACAGAAGCAGAACGCCAACACTGCAGGAACAGAGATTTATACATATTCTAAATAGTGAATATGTGTAAGTGGTTTATTGTAAGAGTAATACCCCCCGCAATGGGATTTTTGCTACAATTTTACCACCATCCCTACATTGAAGTTGATACCTGCCTGAGGAAAATATCCGTCAAGTTTTCCGTAAGTACCTTCGTAGTAATACCGGTAAACCCAGGCGTTGGTTTCGTAGTGGGTGTCCGTCAGGTTATTCACATGAAGGCTCAGGACTATGCCTTCGGTCCCGCGCAGCTTCAGCGACCAGCTCAGCCTGAGGTTGTTTACGAAGTAGGGATCAAGCACCCGTTCGGGTGAAGAGGTGTTGTCGATGTATTGCATTGAGACATACCGCCCGTTGAGGTTGAGGTCGAAGTTTTTAGCGAACTCCCAGTCAATGCCGAAACCGCCGGTGACGGCCGGGGAGAAAGCCAGGTCGGTGGTGCCGATCCTGTTTTCCAGCTGAGTGCCCCAGTTGTTCCAGTCATCCACAAATTCAGTAAAATCCCTGATCTTGTTCATACTGAGTGTAAGGTTAGCCTGAGCAGACAGCTTGCTGCTGAAGTTGTACTTTCCGCTCAGCTCAAGGCCTGTCCTGAACGAAACCGGCACATTCGTCATCACAGCAGCCCCCACATCGTTGATGGCACCGGTAAGCACAAGCTGGTCGCGGTAGAACATATAATAGTAATTGGCGGATGCCTTCAGTTTATCTCCGTTCCACCGGTATCCTGCTTCAGTATCGTAAAGGGTTTCGGCTACCGGGGAGGGCCGATCAGGGTTGGCATCGGTGTAGTTGTCGCGGTTTGGCTCGCGGCTGGCGACGGCTATGCTCAGATAAATGCTGTTCCGGTAATCAAATTCATAAAAAAAGCCGGCTTTCGGGTTGAAAAACAAGAAATTGTGATCCTGTGATATGTTTCGCAGGTCATCATCAAAGCCGGTAAGTTCATACGCAATGCTGCGCAGCTGAAGGTCGGTATAGATGTTCAGCTTACGGTTAAACTGCCACTGTCCCTTCACGAAAAAATTGAGGTCCGTTTTGTCTCCGGTGCCTTCGTACCAGCGGTGATTCAACCCGGCTGTGCTGGCATATTCAGCCCAGATCACTTCGCCGTAATGCAGCCCTTCGTAACGGTTGCCCGATCCGCCAGCCGAGAAGTTCAGCTTGTTTCGGTCGTAGTTGAGCGACCAGGTAAATCCGTAAAAATCGTTGTCAAGGTACTTCCGGCGGATCAGATCCGATTCGTTCACCAGCACAGAATCGGTGCCCGGAACAACTACAGGCGCGATTCCGTAATCCGTCAGGGTTTCACCGTCTTTGTATTGTTCGTAATAACCAAAGCCTTTTGTATAATGCAGGGCCAGGTTGCCGGTGAGGTAGCCGCCGAGGCGCTGGGCGATCAGCAACTGATAATGATCCTGCTGGTAATTGTCGGTTTCGTTGTCGTAGAACTGTTCGTTTCCCGAGTTATCGTAGTACTTCCCTATGCCGTTGTAGGTGCGGTTGGTGGCCAGACTGTCGGAAGGTACGCCGTCCCAGGCCTGGTAGGTCTTTTCGGTGCCGGAAAAGACATTCACCCTGGCAATGGTGGTACTGCCGTAGTATCCTCCTGATACATAAAATGATTTCAGGTCGGAGAATGCCCTGTCGATGTATCCATCGGAGCTGAGTTTCGACAACCGTGCGTCGAATGCCCATTTGCCGTTGATCAGTCCGGTTCCGGTGGAAAGGGTATGCCTGAAGGTGTTGAACGATCCCGCTGCATTGTTGATGATGGCATACGCCTGAGCCGGTGGCGTGCTGGTGAGCAGGTTGATGCTGGCGCCGAACGCTGCCGCACCGTTGGTTGAGGTCCCCACACCGCGTTGTACCTGAAGGCTGGAGACCGAGGAGGTAAAATCGGGCATATTCACCCAGAAAACACTGTGCGATTCAGCATCGTTGAGGGGAATACCGTTTACGGTTATGTTAATGCGGTTCATGTCGGTTCCCCGGATGCGGAACCCGGTGTAGCCGACACCAGCGCCGGCATCACTCGTAACTACGGTTGCCGGCATCTGCTCCAGCAGGAACGGGATGTCGCGCCCCTGATCCTTGCCACTGATGTCTTTGCCGCTGATCGTCTGGTGCGATACCGGAGTCTTGTCGTTGGCACGGGTCGATTCTATGATGGTCTCGGTTGTGAGAACCGGCGACTGCTCCATCGAGATGAGCAATACCTTATTGTCACTGATTTCGAAAACAGCTTCCCAGGCTTTGTATCCCAGGTAGGTTACCCTGAGTTTGTGGCTGCCAGCCTTCTGATCTTTAATCTCAAAGAGCCCCTTTTCGTCGGTGGTGGTTTTCACCAGACGGTTGTTGAGGTTCAGATGGGCGCCCTGCAACGGTGTTCCGGTCTGGGCATCAATCACCCGCCCCCTGATGTTCAGTTGTGACATAGCCAAAAATGGCAGCATTACCAGCAGAGCCGGTAAAATCCGTAATTTCATCATGTTGATTTTTTTTAGATTAAACCCTGGAAGGTTGAATTGGGTCTTTAACCTCCCGCAATCAAGTTTTCTCTACAATCCCTTCGCCGGCATTACCCGGAGCAGGTTCAATGAGTATGATCTCAGCCTGTAATAGTAAGGCACCCCAATTGGAAATCGCGGCAAAGGTAACCATTCTTTGTTTAACATTCCCTTAACATTGTGAAAGGTTTTTTTCTGGGCTGGGGTGATTGAATGATTCCGGCACAAATCACAGACTTGCGCCTGCCGGGGTGAATCAATGTTTTCGGTATCAGTCACAGACTTCTGCCTGCAGATGGGTTTTTAATACCTTTGCATTCCGGAGAATACAATATTTTTTGTCTGACTCCGCTATTGGTTTATGAAACAATTCGTTTTATTCCTTCTCTTCACTCTGCTGACCATAGCTCCGGCCATGGTGTCATGCAACAAGGATGAATTCCCCGATGAGTTTGTACTCACAGGCCGTTGGATTGAAGTAACAGACAGCACTTTCAAAGCTGAAATTGAGTTCCTTACCGGTAACAGGGTTTTTCTCAGCAGATGGTCTGATGTGCCGAGGGATACACTAAACTACAGACTGGAGAAAAAGGATGAACTGAAATTGTATCTGCCTGCCGATTATCCCGACGGAACCCACAGCACGCATCAGCTTAAGTATTCCCGGAAGACCGAACATCTTACCATTTATAACCTCTATCCGACCAACGGGCTGAATGCTTCGGAAACGGTGTTTGAACGATGGTAAGGGCCTCTCTCCCTGTTGAATTTCAGGATGAACGGCATTCTTCTATGGCTTACGATTGGTTCAGAGTTGCATCAAATCCGTTACCTTTGCAGGCTTAGTCAAGCAACTTCTGACATGAAAATTGCCATCATCAACGGCCCCAACCTGAACCTCACCGGCATCCGCGAGCCGGATACCTACGGTAACACCGGTTTCGACACTTATATCCCGCAGCTGAGGAGTGAGTTCCCGGAGCACGAAATTGTTTATTTTCAAAGCAATGTGGAAGGGGAGATCATCAACGTTCTGCACGAAGCAGGATTCAGCAGTGACGGCATTATTCTGAATGCCGGGGCTTACACCCATACTTCGGTAGCTATCGGCGATGCGGTGAAAGCCATCAAGGCACCGGTGATCGAGGTGCACATGAGCAATGTATGGGCGCGGGAGGAATTCAGGCAGCGTTCGTTTGTTTCACCGGCTGCCCGAGGGGTGATCGCCGGCTTCGGACTCGGTTCCTACCGGCTGGCTCTGCTCAGTCTTTTCAGCACCTGATTCACGCGACGAAACTACTTTGAGCCCGATGATCCCGCCAAGGATCATCGAAATAAACAACATCCTCAGCAGGCTGGCGGATTCTCCAAGAAAGACCATTCCATAGATTACAGTACCCAGGGCACCGATACCTGTCCATACGGCATAGGCTGTTCCGAGAGGGAGGGTTCTCAGGGCATAGGCGAGCAGCCAGAGACTGATGGCCATAGCTACGACCATGAGCAGGGTAGGGCGGAGGCGGGTAAGGCCTTCTGAATATTTCATGGCTACAGCCCAGACTGTTTCGAACAATCCGGCTATGAAGAGTATCAGCCAGCTCATTATTTACTGAATTTTCGTTGCTGCAGTTCAGAGAACTTTTTTTTGCCTTTCAGGAAATGATCTGCCACGATATTCCCATGGTAAATACACGATACATGCCGGTGGGCAATGGCCCGGCGCTTGATCCGGTGTGCATTGAAACGCCGGTAAAAACTCATGTGGGCCCTTACTACGGCCCAGAAATCCTGAAAACCGCCATCAACCAGAAACTTGAAGGCCGCTACCCCATCCAGAATCAGACGCGAAATGAAGACAGGCAACAGACGGTCGGAAGGAAGATTCTTGTAGAGCAAAGAGATGTTGTTGCGCATGTTGAGGTAGGTCTTGAACGACGACTGCTTGGGCAGGGTTCCGCCACCAACGTGGAATACTGTGGACTGCGGACAGACCATGATCTTATACCCGGCATGTTTCACCCGCCAGCAGAAATCAATCTCTTCCATGTGGGCAAAGAAATCCTCATCAAAACCTCCGAACTTCCTGAATACGTCAGCCCGCACAAACATACAGGCCCCTGTAGCCCAAAAGACCTCGGCCGGTTCGTTGTATTGGTCGTGGTCTTCTTCCAGGTGCTGAAAAATGCGGCCCCGGCAGAAAGGATAGCCATAACCATCAATATATCCGCCGGAAGCACCGGCATATTCAAATTTTTCCGGCTGATGATACGACCTTATCTTTGGCTGGCACGCTGCTATCTGTGGGTCGCTGTCCATGAGGTCAATCACCGGTTGGATCCAGTTGCCGGTAACCTCGATGTCGGAATTCAGAAGGATGTAATACGTGGCATCCACATGCTTGAGGGCGTCGTTGTATCCCTTTGCAAATCCCCCGTTCTGCTGATTCTGTATGGTGATGATTTCAGGAAAAACGGATTTCAGAAAAGCAACCGAGTCGTCGGTCGAGGCATTGTCGGCAACAATCACAGAGGCCTGCTTTTGACTGTGCTTGAGTACCGAAGGCAGAAATTTCTCAAGAAACTTCTTTCCGTTCCAGTTAAGTATAACGACGGCAGTTTTTGTCAAGGGTTCAGGCAGCTTTGTGGTGGTGGTTGAAGCCGGTTGCATTTATGCGGATACAAACATACGACAATTGTCGACAGCGAACAACTGCCTGCAGGCATAATTGACTGGTATGAGCATCAGGGTAACCGGAGCATTTGATTTCAGAACCCATCATTGTAGTCGAAAGAGGATGTCCGGCGGTCTTTCTTCATGGTATCGGCGTTATAATCTTCAATGTCAAGGTCACGGCTCAGCATACGTTGCCAGTTGAAGTTCTGAATCTCGCCCATGGCATCGGAATGAACTAGCATGTAATCCATGGTCTTCAGGCTTGATGAAATGAAGACAAACTTCCGGTTCCGTTCACGGTTGTTGTTGATCGAGTAATAGTGCCAGATCTGGTAAGGAACAGAACCTCGTTCGGGCTTTCCGTTTACCGGTGCATTGAGGTTGTAACCTGTAGTCTCAAATGGACGGTCGACTATGCTGTTTGGAGGGCCGTACCTCAGGTAAACCCTGCCCATATCAGTTTCGTATCCCTTTCTGAGCTGGGTTTTGTATGCTACGTTCACCTTTTTCACTTCAAATTTATAGGCTTCCCAGGTAGCTTCCGGATTCGTCTCGTCGCGCGTACGCCAGAAATTCAGGAAAAATTGTTTCAGCATCTCCAGACTTGCCGTGTTGAGCTGCGATCTGATGAAGATGGATTCCATCTCGGTGGCAATGGGCTGCATAGAACGGAGGTACTCACGCAATGTATCCGCGTTGCTGATGCGGTCGGCGAAGGTATTGGCAACGCTTACCGAAGCCAGGTCTATAGCCGGACTGCCCACCCCGGGATTCGACCGCTGGAAAAAGGTGATGTTCTGGGCAATCACTTCGTTTGATTTGTTGCGAACATTCACAACCAGGTTGTAATTCCCTGACGGAAGTTGTGTAATATCAAATTCATTGACGAGTACATTGACCGGCCTTGATGGTTCCTTCTTCACCCTTACATAATCAGTCAGGATTTTCTTTGTCTCGAACGACTCGATAAAAGCAGAAACCAGGTATTTTTCTTCGCTGCCTTCCTGATGCAAAGGGTTGTATATTTCTGCATAGAAGGTCAGTTTGTTTTTGTCGGAAGGATAGAAGTTGTCGACAAAAGGGACGAAATCATACCCGCTTTTGCTGAGTACATTTTCTGTAATGGTTTTAGAATAGGCGCTGATCATCTGGATTCCGGAAACTGACAACTGGTCGGCAGGGAAACTGATACTCACAGGATAAGTCACGAAATGGGGTTTCCTCGGGGAGTTGATATCGGCAATGGAGAGGTCGATGGTGTAGTTGCCATCCGGAAGCATAAACCGCTGCTGGTCGATGAAGTTAATGCCCACAGCGGTAGTATCCGATACCTCAGGACTGAGGAGTTCGTATTTCCGGAAATCACGGATAACAGAGTCCTGCTTAATGATCATGGTAACCTGTACGGAACCCTGAAACTTACCGCCGTCAATCGCTTTGTAACGGATGGTGTTGCCCAGGATTTCCAGATAGGTTTCCAGGTAAGGTCCCTGTCCGGGAACGTTAAATGTTGCATGCGAAAGGTAGGCTCCAAGTCCGCGGGGCGAAGCCAGTCCGGCAACGGAGGCTGCCAGCAGGCTGATTAAAAGCAATGTAAGTTTTTTCATGGCACAAGGCTTTAACAGGTTTTGAATACAGAGGGTGATATGTTGAAACCTTTGTCTCTCCCGGGTTTAACAGATAATTACAAAGGTAGTTATTTTTCCGGCAGATTTCAACTGAACAGCACGAAGATGGCCATTTCCGTGGTGAAACTTTTTTTTGACGAATTAAAAATTATTGTAATTTTGCCCCCGGAAAGATGGCAGAGTGGTCGATTGCGGCGGTCTTGAAAACCGTTGACCTGCAAGGGTCCGGGGGTTCGAATCCCTCTCTTTCCGCCAGACAACAGAGGTGCCCCGCCCACGGCGGGGCATTTTTTATATCACTGGCTCTCAGCCAGATTCATCTGAGCTGAGAGCCAGTGATATAAAAAACATCAGCCAACGGCTGATGCCTCTGTTGTCTGAGCCTCCCCCCATCAGGGATCACCGAAGGTAATCCCGCCCCGGGATTCATCTGAGCTGAGAGCCAGTGATATAAAAAACATCAGCCAACGGCTGATGCCTCTGTTGTCTGAGCCTCCCCCCATCAGGGATCACCGCAGGTAATCCCGGGGGAAAGTAAAAAGTAAAAAGTAAAAAGTAAAAAGCCTGCCTGTCTGCAACATGTATTAACCCCCTTTAATTTGGACTATTTTCAGGACGGTTTACGAACTGGTTGCTAAAGGTATTAAATTTGTTTGGACAAAGACTTCTTCAGGGGAAGAACCGCCATCCGGGTTCGGATGCGGTTTTTCCTTGAAGAAAAATATTTCTTTTCTTTGGTGGTCTTTCTTAATACCCACAATTCCTTTATCCCATAAGCTTAGGAACTGACTAGGGCTATAATACAGCAAGCTTTTCATCACTCTGGTATTGTTGTATGCGTTGAAGAATTCAGTGAACACTTGCTTTGCATGATCCAGGCTATGAAATACATTTTTATTTGTAACCAGCCTTGAGACGGTATTGTGAAAGGATTCAATATGAGCATTTTCCTGAGGTGTTGCCAGGTGAATGAATTCATGGGCAATTTGTTTGCTTTTTAGTTCACTTGCCAATGCGTGTGCAATGAACTGTGGTCCGTTGTCAGTTCTGATCCTAATCTTAAGAGCTCTGTTGTTAATGTACCTTTTTACTATCATATTTTGCAACATTGATTCCAGCAATTCATTAACATCAGCCGATTTCATTGTAAAATTTAGCCTCCAAACGGGTGCTAACCGGCAAAATGTACATAACATTGTAAGTAAATAGGCATTTCTATTCTGCCCATGAATGTAAATGTATTTCAGATCAGCTTCTACGGTACTAAAAGGCTCAGTTAAGGGCGGTACCGTATAGTTTATGCGTTCTCTCTTCGGCCTCTTTGATGATTTAACACTGGCATGCAAGAGGTGATTCTCACCCATAAGACGGTAAACTTTTTTCTCATTGATGATGTATCCTTGTTTTTTAAGTTCAACACTCATAACCTGATAACCATAATCATGATACTCATTGGAAAGCGTTTTTAGAATTAGCTCCAGCACTTTGTCATTGTGAACTAATTCTCCGTTTAGCTTTTTCGTATGGGTTGAGCATGGTTTGCCCCTTGCACGCCCGTTGGGCTTGTAATAAAAAGTGCTCCTTTTGATTCCAACTATAGCAAGTGCAATATTTAATCCCAAACCCTTATGAGCATATGCATTGGCTATTTCCCTGCGTTGTTCCATTGAGCAATCTTTTTTTTTAACAACTCGTCTTTCAGTCTGGATTCAAGCTCCTTCTCTGCAAGCATTTCCTTAAGAAGCTTGTTTTCCTTTTCCAATCGCTTTAACATCAAATCCATGCTCTTTCCTCGTCGGTCGAATAGACCTTCAAGCCCATTGCTTGTGTACTTTTCCAGCCAATCATAATAAAGTGTTTTTGAAATACAATGTTTCCGGCAACCTGCCACAACTCCCAGACGCTGAATGTCTAGAATGATTTTCTCCTTTTCTTCAGGAGTCCTTTTGTGAATTTGCTTTTTCATTAACATAAAAGTACAATTTATGTCCGTACTTTTAGTCCAATTTCTTAGGGGGTCAGATCACCTGCCTGTCTGCAACAGGCAGACAGGTAAAAAGTAAAAAAGCCTGCCTGTCTGTTAAAGGCAGACAGGTAAAAAGCTACAAACTTTGCAGCTGTCATACGGGATGCAAAGTTGAGTCCACTCCGAAAACTGTTTTTTTGACACCATCCCGATAGCTATCGGGACACGAAAACACAAACCTGTCTGCTTGACGCAGTCAGGCAGGAACTTGCCAAGTTTAATGTAATGAAATACAATACTTTGTGTAAATCTGTCTGCCTGAGCATTCAGGCAGGTTGGTGTCTTGGTGGCTTTGTGTTAAATCTTCTTTTTTGACTTTTCGGAGCAGGCTCAAAGTTGTAATTTGTGGCCAGATTCCTTTGATTATCATGCTTTTTTAAATAGAAATATCAACCGCAAGGTTGATGCCTGGGCCTGGGTTGTCTGAAGCCCCCCTTCCGAGAGATAACCTTGTTAATCCCGCCATGCCAGAGCCAACGGCTGATGCCTCTGTTGTCTGAACCCCTCTTTAAAACTCAGGAAGTCAGTTTCACGTTGAGCTTGTCTGCTTGTTGCTCAAGCATATACGCAGGCATGCCATATTGCTTCACGACAGCAGTCGACAGATATAAACCAACCAAAGGGAGCCTGCCTGTATGCACAAGCAGGCAGGTTCCCTTGATTGCTCAGGCAAGCAGGTTCTCCGAAGGTAATTTCCTGTTTTTTTCTGATAACCGTGAACCTGAACAATATTGACAATGTGTTCTGTTGCGCCTGTGTCTGTACATACTGATCATATGATATTGAATAATTTGTAACTGGTTGCACAAAGGTTATTCCTTGTGATTTTGAAAGTGATTCTCCTTTTCTTTTGATTCCAGCTCCGTTTCGGCATGAATATCCGGCAATGACTCAATCAATATAAAAAAATCAGGGGAAAATGGAAGAAATCAGAGACAAATGTCGTATATTTGGGGACAAATAGGGAAAGATGTATAAAGAAGGATCAGCAAACCCTGAAGCCCTGAATGAAGCCATCGTCAGTTATATGGCTTCTGTTCAGAAACCCTCTGCTGTACGCAGGAATCTGTCGTACCGCGATTTTCTTTCAGATCGGATGCTTCTTGTGCAGGCGATACGTGCGGGCGTGCCATACCGGCTTTTTGCCCTCATCAAAAACGAATCGCCTTTTACCGATGAGGAATGGGCTGATTTTCTCAGTATCTCCGTGAAGTCTTTACAGCGGTATAAAGCGGCCAGGGATTACCAGTTCCGATCATCACATTCCGAGAAAATTTTCGAGATTGCCGAAGTTACCGAGCTTGGCAGGTCGGTATTTGAAAGCAACGAGAAATTCATGCTCTGGCTTTCTACACCGAGTTTTGCCCTGGGCAATCTCAAGCCCATGGATCTTATCCGCGATTCATACGGTAAGGAAATGGTCATCAATGAGCTGCATCGTATTGATCAGGCTATTTTTGTTTAATGTTGGTATTCAGGCTGTCGAGGAAGAAATATCCGGACGGACTTTCCGGAAAAGGTGCCGTGCTGTGTGGCGCCCGCTGGAATTCGCCAGGTACGGAGCTGGTATATACTGCTGAAAGCCGGGCACTGGCAATGGCTGAGGTGTTTGTTCATCTGAGTCTGGCCATGATGCCCGATGACTACCAGATGCTTACCATCGAAATTCCTGAGAACGTTTCGGTTGCAGCAGCCGACCCTTCCGTGCTTCCGGAAAACTGGGCAGATTTTCCTTTTATTGTCCATACCCGGAAAATTGGTGACAGCTTTGTTGCCAGGCGGGAATCCTGTGTTCTGAAAGTGCCGTCAGCAGTTGTAAAGGGGGATTTCAATTATCTGATCAATCCGGATCATGGTGATTTTGCAGGGATCAAAATCGTTGAGACCAATGAATTTGTGTTTGACCGCAGGCTGTTGAAACCCGTCTGAAGGCTTTCCTGGAAAGGGTATCTGCCGCTTTTGAACCGGATACTCTGCGAACGTTCATGTTTTTCATTCACCATTAATCAATACTGGTTATGCTACGGTTTCTGAATCTCATCTGCTTACTGCTGCTGCTCAATGCAGAGGCTTTATTTTCGCAGACTCCCGATCCGCAAAAACCGGTTGAACCGGGAGGTGTCGGTGCTGACTCTGCAATGATGCCGGAGTGCTCTGTTAATGAAGTATATACGCTGATGCCGGCACCAGTTGAAGGTGAGCTCATTCTGCGCAGAACCGGGTACTCCGTTTCATTCAACTGCACCCATAAGCTGGCAAACTGGGTTTCCTATGTAATGACGGCAGAAGAAACGAATTCAAAGGTGAAGCGAAAGAACCTTTTTGCGGCCGATACGATGGCGCCATCATGCCTGGTTGTGCCTGATGATTACAAGCGTTCGGGATACGATAAGGGTCATCTGGCGCCCAGCGCCGACATGTGCTGGTCGCTGCTGAGCATGAAGGAGTCGTTCTATATGACCAATATGGCCCCGCAAAAGCCCAGATTCAACCGGGGGATGTGGAAAAGACTCGAAGATCAGGTGAGAGACTGGGCAGTGGAGAATGATTCCGTTCTCGTTGTTACCGGTCCTGTACTGAAAGCCGGGTTGCCGCAGCTCGACCGGAACAGCATCAGCATCCCTGAAGCATTTTATAAAGTAATATTGGGCCAGAACGGGCCCGGGCTGAAAGTAATGGCTTTTGTAATGGACAACAAAAGGCTAACAGGTGAGCTGTCTGAATATGCTGTCTCTGTCGACAGTGTGGAAAATCTGACTGGTCTGGACCTGTTTTCTGATATGCCTGATGATACCGAATCATTGATCGAATCCACTGTAAATCTGCAAGGTTGGCTCTGGAACGGGAAGGCCATCCGGATGGAAGAGGACGACGACGAAGAATAAAATCCGGATGATACAGGAATACCCGGTTTTCGGGTCATTTTCAGCTTTTACAGGATCGTGGATGCAATAACAAGCCCGCCGGCAAACGGGTTGGCAGCGGGCTTGATTGGTTAGGCTAAATTGTACAGAAGACCTGAGGGATAAGCGAAAGACTGTGTTTGCTGTAATGTTTACCAGCTGCCGCTGGCTCCGCCGCCGCCAAAACCGCCGCCGCCAAAGCCACCGAAACCACCTCCTCCGCCACCACCGGAGAAACCACCCCAGTCGCCACCGGAACTTCTTCCTGATCCACCCATCATGCTCATCAGTAACCAGAACGGAAGACTGCTGTTTCGCCCGATGTTGTGATGGCGGTTGTTGTTGTTACGGCCAAAAAGGATGAAAATTACGATGATAATGATGATGGGGATCAGGATTCCGGCGCCACCACCGCCTTTTTTCTCATAGTCGGCCGCTTTGAACCTACCTGTGGTCAGATCCATGACAATATCAGTGCCGGCATTGATGCCTTCAAAGTAGCTTCCCTGCCTGAAGTAGGGGATCATTTCGTTGTCGACAATGCGCCGGGCTATGGCATCGGGAATGAGTTCCTCCAAACCGTATCCGGTGGAGATGGCAGCCTCGCCTTTTTCGTTGCCTGTTTTGGGTTTTATCAGAAAAACCGCACCATTGTCATAGCCCTTCTGGCCTACTTTCCATTCCTGACCGATACGCTGGGCGAGGTCATCGATGTCGTAACCGTCGAGCGACTTAAGTATCACCACCGCAATCTGGGTGGAGGTGGAGTCGTTGAAGGCAACCAGCTTCTGTTCCAGACGATCTGCCTGCTCACTGGTGAGCAATCCGGCAAAATCGTTGACCAGTCTGGGAGGTGCCGGTTTCGGAGGCACACCTGCCGAAACGAAACCCGCAAGGAAGATACAGGAGATAAGGATGCCAGAAGCTAAGTGTTTTGTGAAGGTACCTTTCATGTGGATACTGATTTAATTGTTTCCGAATGAAAGATCATCCGATAGTTCATTGACATCCCCGGCAAGGTAAGGAAAGTGTTTTTTCAACTGCATTCCGGCCATCGCAATGCCTTCAGTAAGGCCTTCGAGAAATTTACCTTCCCTGAAGCGGCCTACCATCAACTCCTTGGTGCTCTCCCAGAAATCTTCCGGAACCAGGGCGTTGATACCGGCATCGCCGATGATCGCCAGCTTACGGTTCTCAATCGAAAGATATATCAATACCCCGTTTCTCTTCTCTGTTTTGTGCATGCCCAGTTTTTTAAAAATATAGGCGGCACAATCCAGCACATCACCTTTACAACTGGTTTCGAGATGCACCCTGATTTCACCTGAAGTATTGTGTTCAGCGGCACCAATGGCCTGCAGAATCTCCTTCTGCTGTTCAGGGGTGAAGAAATTTTTTGCGGTATGAGGCATTTTTACGGATATTGGGGAAAGCTGAATTGCAATGGTTGAAATTTTTATCAGAATTTAACTTCCGGTGCCTTTTCAGCGCCTGCTTCTGACTGGAAATAGGCTTTCTTCTCAAATCCGAACATGCCGGCGAAAATATTGCTCGGGAACCTTCTGATCTGGGTGTTGTAGTCCTGAGCTGCCTGATTGAAGTTTCTGCGCTCGGTGGCAATGCGGTTTTCGGTTCCTTCGAGCTGTGCCTGCAGGTCCATGAAATTCTGGTTGGCTTTCAGGTCAGGATAACGTTCAACCACAACCATAAGCCTCGAAAGGGCTGAACTGAGCCCTTCCTGGGCCTGCTGGAATTGCTGCAGGTTGGCCTCGTTGAGGTTGGTTGGGTCAACAGTAATGCCGGTTGCCTTTGAACGCGCTTCGATGACATCGGTGAGCGTTTTCTGTTCAAAGTCGGCATAGCCTTTCACGGTATTCACCAGATTGGGAATCAGATCGGCACGACGTTGATAGACGTTTTCAACCTGTGACCAGGCCGCTGTAACGCCTTCCTCTTTGGTAACCATGCTGTTGTATTTGCTGCTACCCCATAAAACGAGGATCAGGAGCACACCGGCCACAATGATCAGGGTGATGAGTGATTTCTTCATAGGTTTTGTTTTTTTGTAAATATACCTTTTTTGGTTGTTCTGATGTATTAAATTTTGGCAGGACTGATTGTTTCGCCTTGTCTGGAAAATTATCCGATAATGCTGATACTCCGTCTGATAAACCCTGTAAGGTCTTCGCCTTTCAGCAGGTTTTGTGAGAGTTTTGCAAGATCAGTCAGTTGTTTGGCCAGTGTTTTCTTTTCTTCTTCACTGGTTCCTTCATTGAGTTTAACGATCAGCGGATGATTGCTGTTGATGACAAGGTTGAGTGAGTCAGGCAGATTGTTCATGTAGGAAGCCCCGCCTCCGAGCATCGACATGTCTTTCATCCGGCGCATAAACTCCGGACGGGTAATCTGCACCGGCAGATCAGTTTCACTCAGACTTTCGAAAACCACCGTGTAGTGATCCTTGCCAACAATCTCCTCAAATACCGGTTTCAGATTTTTCTGCTCTTCCTCACTCAGTTTCGAGGGCATGGGCTCTTCTTTTCTGATCAGCTTGTCGATAACATCCGCATCTACACGCGTAAAGGTGGTGTTTTCAAACTTTTGCTCCAGGGTATTCACGAAATGGTTGTCAATAGGGCCATCCATCACGAGCACGTTGTAGCCTCTGCCGGTGGCTGATTCTATAAAGCTGTGCTGCTCAACAAGATCGCTGGTGTAAAGGAAAACCAGTTTTTTATCCTTGTCGGTCTGATTGTCCTTAATCAGGTTTTTGTATTCTTCGAAGGTGTGGAACTTGCCGGCGGTATCCTTCAGCAGACAGAATTTCTCCGCCCTTTCGTAGAATTTCGGCTCTGAAATAATTCCGTACTCAATGAAAATGCGGATGTCGTCCCATTTTTTCTCGAAATCTTCACGGTTGTTTTTGAAAATCTCCTCCAGCTTATCGGCCACTTTTTTCATGATGTGGTTCGATATTTTCTTTACGTTGCCGTCACTCTGAAGATAGGAGCGGGAAACGTTAAGCGGAATATCCGGAGAATCGAGCACCCCATGCATCAGGGTGAGAAAATCAGGCACAATGCCTTCAACGGAGTCGGTGACAAACACCTGGTTTGAATAGAGCTGGATCTTCTCCTTCTGGACTTCAAAATTGCGCTTAACTTTAGGGAAATAGAGAATTCCGGTTAGGTTAAACGGATAATCAACATTCAGATGAATGTTAAAAAGCGGGTCTTCGAAAAGAGAAGGATAGAGCTCACGATAGAACGAATTGTAATCTTCATCGGTAAGATCGGCCGGTTTGCGTTTCCAGGCAGGATTCACATTGTTGATGATTCTCGGCTTCTCCGTTTCGTTGTACTTGTCGTTTCCGTTCTCATCTTTCTCTCCTTCTACCTTCTCCCAGTTTTTTTCATTGCCGAAGCGAATGGGAACAGGCAGGAACTTGCAATATTTTTTCAGGAGATCGAGGATACGGTGCTCTTCGAGAAACTCTTTTGAATCGTCGGCGATGTGGAGAACAATCTCTGTACCACGTTCGTTCTTTTCAGTTTCGGTCAGTGTATATTCCGGACTTCCGTCGCATTCCCATTTCACTGCCTTTGATCCTGGTCCTTTTTTGTACGTTTTGGTGATGATCTCAACTTTCTTTGAAACCATGAACGAGGAATAAAATCCCAGACCGAAGTGTCCGATAAGCTGTGCGGCATCGGCCTCACTCTTGCCTTTGTACTTTTTAACAAATTCTTCAGCGCCTGAAAAGGCAATCTGGTTGATGTATTTGTCCACCTCTTCGGCAGTCATCCCTATTCCGCGGTCTTTGACAGTGAGGGTGTTTTTATCTTTGTCTGCAATAACTTCAATGGTAAGATCGCCGAGGTCGTCTTTAACATTGCCCATTGAAGAGAGTGCCTTGAGTTTCTGTGTGGCATCTACTGCATTGGAAATCAGTTCCCTGAGGAAGATTTCGTGATCTGAATAAAGGAATTTTTTGATGATCGGAAAAATGTTCTCCGTTTGTACATTGATTTTTCCCGTTTGCATAGTCGTTCGATATTTTTGTTTGTTTGCGGCAATGCTTTCAAATGCTGTGCCAATGCCAAAAGGCTGACATTTTGTCTTAGCGCATTTACACGGATCGGAAAGCAGATTTTTTTAACGGAGGGGAGCAGACTGAATGATCAACCGTGACGATCAGACGTTTGAATCAGGGATTTCGATGATGAAGGTGGTGCCGTTGGAGGGTGAACTGGTAAAGCTGATTTTTCCTTTGAGAAACTTTTCGGTGAGTAGTTTCATACTGTAAGTGCCCAACCCACGGTCACTCCCTTTGGTTGAGAAAGAACGGTTGAATACCTGGTTCTGGATTTCTTCAGGCATATAGGCGCTGTTATGCACCCAAAGCATGGCACCTTTGTCTTTGAGGGCAATCATGCCGAGGGTGACTTTGCCAAGGTAACTTTCAGCTTCAATGGCATTTTTGATCATGTTGAGAATTACCCGCCTCAACAACACCCTGTCGCTGGTGAAATTAAAGTTCTCACTCCGTTTGTCGAGGGTAACAACCAATCCGGAATCGGCGAGGGCTTCGAATTCGGTTTTCAGTTCTTTGTACAGGACAAAGGAGTTGATTTCGACTGGCTGGCTTATGTATTCTGACTGACTGCTGCTGGTGAGTAACCGGTGGGTGTTGATTTCATCTATCAGTTCACGGGTTGATTTCATCAGCATGGCGATGTATTCATCTTTGCTTCCGGTGATTTCATCGGAGCTGATGAGTTCGGCCATGCCCCCGATATTGTGTGCAGAATTGAGAATGTCGTGGTAGAAAATACGCTCGAGCAGGAGTTTCTTTTTTTCGGTGCTGATGTCCTGAAGGGTAAGTAAGATAAATTCTTCTGCTCCGAAACTCACAAGCTCTGAATTTACCTTTAAGTGAAGCATCACCGAATTGGCTGTCTGCATGCTAACTTCCTCAGTCCCGATGCCGGTTTCAATGCAATTGTAGATGGATTTCAGTGCACCGCAGGAATGGCAATTCGGTGAACTGCCGCAACCTGTCGGACCGGTTGCGGATGCCGGGCAACCAACCAGTTCGCCGAATCTCTTCCCGATTATGTTATCCTGATCCGGAGCTTCCAGCATTTCAAGAACCGCCTTGTTCCCGAAAACCATCTGCCTTGATTTGTTCAGCACGAGAACAGGCACCGGAATGCTGTTTAGTACATTGGTCGTCAGCTTATTAGATAGAATCAGTTCATGTTGCCTGAACAGCTCAGTCTTAGACTTTCTGATGGTATCTATGTTGACGGTTTGTATCTGGTTCATAGAACTGTCTGTACAAAATTGCACCAAATTTACGATTTTTTCCGGACTTCTTCAGTTTATTAATCTCCGAAACGCTGAAACGTTATACCAGCTTACCGTATTTATATTGATTCCAGCCTGTGGATGGTTGACTGAAAATTCTTTAATGCCTGAGGTCTGGTAGTCTGGCGATCCAACCAGAAATGAATGTACCCCAGATTCCAATCAGTATCGCTTCTGCGGCATCGTGGGTGGGAATGTTGTATGAGTCAGCTCCTGATTCCCTGATTATCTGCTGAGACAGGATGATGGCACTGTGTTTTGCTGTTTCTGAATTCCTGTTTTCACGTGGCAGAAGTAGGGTTTTTCTCCATTGCCCTGCATCGGTTTTCACTACGTTAAGGTTCAGTTTCCCTGCGGTTTTAATCCATGCTTCTGCCACCGGTCCTCCTCCTTCCACAACCACCACCGACAGTCCTGCAATACCAACCAATAGTTTATGTGCCGCTCTGCGCAGCGCACTTACCGATCCCATGTTGTGCGATCTGTACCACAGCAGCTTGCCCGATCTGTCAAATAAAGCCAATCCTGTTCTGACCCCGGCATCAACAGCCAAAAGGAATTCAGTGGGAAAACCCTCTGCCCCGGCTTTTAGTAACATGGTTTGAAGATGAAGGCTGTTGAATCACTTTGTTCAGATATTAACCCTTGTTTCCCGGATCGCTGTTAGTCAGCACTTTGTTGATCATGGCGACCAGTGGCTCTATCTGAATCGGTTTGGTAAGAAATCCATCGAATCCCATGTCGCGGTAAGTTTCTTTTTCGTCTTTGGTGGCATAGGCCGTCTGAAGGATAATGCGAATGGCAGGGTTGTAATGACGGATGAGGTTAAAAGCTTCAATGCCGTTCATTTCCGGCATCTGTAAATCCATGAGAATCAGGTCAATTTTTTCGCCTGATTTCACCCAATCCAGCGCCTGTGCTCCGTTCTGAGCCTGCAGCACTCTGGCATTCAGCCTTGAAATTACCCTTTCGAGGAAAATGTAGTTGGTTTGTATGTCTTCGGTAACCAGGATGGTTTTTCCTGTCCAGTTATAGCGTTGTACTTCATGGGTTTCGACAACGGGTAATATGTATTTGGGAGGTTTTTGCGTGGTAACCATGTTCAGGCTTATTCTGAATTCAGAGCCCTTTCCGTGTTCAGAAACGAGGGTGATGCTTCCGCCCATCAGTTCCACCAGTTTTTTTACCAGGGCGAGACCAATCCCCGTGCCTCCGTATGTGCGGTTGTAATCTTCTTCTACCTGTCTGAATCTTTCAAAGATAACTCCCTGCTTTTCTTGCGGAATGCCGATTCCGGTATCCCTTACATAAAATTCGATGCGGTTGTTTTCCTTTACTTCGCATCCTGCTTCAACCGTGCCTCTTTTGGTAAACTTAACCGCGTTATCAAGCAGGTTTCCAAGTATCTGCTGAAGGCGGTTGCGGTCACATTCAATTTCAACCGGCTTTCCGGCTGGCGAAATGCCGAAAGAGAGTCTTATATCTTCTTTTCCAGCCTTAACAAGCTCATTGCTGTAATATTTGTTCAGCTGATCAAACAGCGGGTCAATTTCGAACCGGGTTATATTGAATCTGGTTTCACCGGCTTCAATTCTTGAGAGGTCAACAATATCGTTGATCAGACTGATCAGCATTTGTCCGCTGTTGCGGATGAGGGCTGCAAATTCCCTGCGATCGGAGTCGCTGAGTGATTCTTCGTTCAGTATCTGAGAGAAGCCCATGATGGCATTCATAGGGGTGAGCACTTCGTGGCTCATGTTGGCGAGAAAAGCCGATTTCAGCCGGTCCGATTCCACTGCTTTTTCCTTTGCCCTGATCAGTTTGATCTCAGAAAGCTTTCGGTCGGTGATGTTACGGTTTACCATCAGCACATGCGTTGGATTGAGCGCCACCAGGCGGGCTTCGAAGTAAACCCGTTCACCATCGGCTGGAATGTCATACTCAATGGTTTGCTGGGTTCCGGCAGAAAGAGCCATTCTTACTGAAGCCAGAATCCTGTTAACCGTCTCAACAGGATAGCTCAGGTCATGAATATTCAGTTTGTTTACCCCGGAACCGTCAGTAGCAGGCAGTTTGCCATCAGACAGTACTTCCGGCAGGTTCCCGTTTTCATCAATGATGAAGATAGGATCGGGCAATGCTTCGATGATGGCTTTATTCTTTTCCTCACTTAGCCTCAGGGCTTCGTCGGTCGCCCGGTTGAGCGTTACATCACGCATAATGGTAATAAAGTGCTCTTTCTCAGGCGAAAAGGCATACACATCCAGCCAACGCTGGTAATAGTCTGAATACTCTTCAAATCTTGTTTCTTTACCCGTAAGGGCTACCTGTCCGAAGGCTCTCAGCCATCCTGAGCCGGAACTGAGACCGGGTATAATGCCTGAGGCCTTCTTCCCGATAACAGATTCGCGTTTCATGCCGGTAAAACGGATAAAGGCGTCATTGGCTTCTATGATCATACTGTCGATAGGTTTTCCGTTTTCATCAAGGAGGATCTTCTGCAAAGAAAACATATCCATCATGTTGGAAAACAAAGACATATACTTGGATTCAGCCTGTTTGTGCGATTGCTCCGAACTGAGCCTCATGCTGAAGCTTATTCCCCTGCTGAAATAAAGGACGATTACTGATGCAGTAAGTAAAAAGCCCGAAATAATGATGATGCTGATGTTTCCCGGAAGGATTGCCTGTTCAGGCGACTGGTAAGCCAGAAAAACAGTTTGTACCGCGAGTACCCCTGCCGTAATCACCGAATAAACCAGTATCTGAATGCGCCGTATGGAGAAAGCTCCCATGTGTATGATGCCAAATCCGGCCAGTGAAATGGTAAAGAACAGATCATCGTAGGAAACCGGTACCTGATTATAATAGTTGTGCAGAACACGGTAGAAGATGATCGAAACCGGCAGCATATAAATCATGGCTGATGCAGCTACCGGTTTGCCCTTTCTGATGAACAGCAATGATAGCAGCAGGCCTGACAGTAACAGCAGGTCTCCGGTGAGTATGAAGGTTCCCTGGTAGGCGAATATCCTGACAACAAACAGTGTACCCATCAGCAACAACCCTGACAGGTTAAACATAAGCAGATAGGAAGTCCTGATTTTTACCTCAGCAGGAAATTCACTGACTCCTTTCAGAAAATATGATTTGAGCTTATCTAAGGCTGCGTTGAATGTCCTGGGCATATAACTTTGGTATCTAATGATTCAGATACTGATTTTAAAGAAAAGACAAACTGGTAATCTGATTGAATGATAAAGATAGTGAGTAATCTGATATGCACACCGTGTTCTCAGTTTTTTTTGCTGAAGCCGGTATAGCAGCAGTTGTATTCCCTGAATATGTACCTATGCCGGGTGTTGCCCGTGATCCTTCTGACTTGTGAAAAGCTGCGACCGGTAGTTTGGCTAAGCCTGGTCCGGTTTGCCAAAATCAATTTTTAGAACATATATATAGTGTTGGATATGAATCAGGTAACAGTTGAGTTGCCCTGGGTTTATAAATTTATTTTTTCATTGCCATATTTGGGAATATTTCTATTTTAGCCCCTTGATAGGGTGCATTATCAAACCTTAAAATATTGTGCTATGCTTAATCTTGACTGGAGCCACTTACCTTTCGGGTATGTGAAGACTGACTACAATGTCAGGTGTTATTACAGGGATGGAAAATGGGGAGAACTGGAAATTTCATCATCCGAATTTATCAATCTGCACATGGCTGCATCTTCACTTCATTACGGGCAGGAAGCCTTTGAGGGGATGAAGGCATTTATGGGCAAAGACGGCAAAATCCGTGTTTTTCGTTGGGAGGAGAATGCCCGGCGCATGGAAAGTTCAGCCAACGGGGTTATGATGGCTGTTGTTCCGAATGAATTATTTAAGAAAGCGATTTTAACCGCAATTAAAATGAATGAGCGGTTTGTTCCGCCGTATGGCACTGGTGCATCGTTGTACCTCAGGCCTTTACTCATCGGCAGTGGTGCCCGTGTTGGCGTTAAACCCGCTGATGAATACCTTTTCATGGTTTTTGTTACGCCGGTTGGCCCTTATTTTAAGGAAGGATTCAAGCCGGTTTCCATGATGATTGCCCGTGACCACGACAGGGCTGCCCCGAAGGGGACCGGCCGGTATAAAGTTGGCGGCAACTATGCAGCCAGTCTGAGTGCCGGAGAAGAAGCGCATCACGATGGCTTTGCTGCAGCGATCTTCCTTGATGCCAGAGAGAAAAAATACATTGATGAAGCCGGCCCTGCCAATTTCTTTGGCATCAAAGGCAACACATACATCACCCCGAAGTCGGATTCCATTCTTCCTTCGATTACCAACAAGAGCCTGATGGACCTTGCCCGCGACATGGGAATGGAGGTGGAAGTAAGACCGGTACCGGTTGAAGAACTGAAAGAGTTTGATGAAGTCGGCGCCTGCGGCACGGCTGCTGTGATCTCGCCAATCTGCCGCATTGTGGATCATGTTACCGGTGAAGAGTATAAATACTGTTCAAACGGTGAAGCCGGACCTGTTTCTACAAAACTCTACAAGCGCCTGCAGGCAATCCAGTATGGCGATGAACCGGATGTTTTCAACTGGAATACCATCGTGGAGTAAAAAAGTTTACTGATAAAAAAAACAGGCTGCCCGACCAGGCAGCCTGTTTTTTTTACCGGACCTGTATAATCAGATAATTCCCTTCAGCATCATCAATTGCTTCATCTCAGCCTGCATAGAGCCTGCTTCTGCAGCCGCTTTCACTGCGAAGTCTTCATCAGCAGAGGCGAAAAGGATGCTCCGAGAGGCGTTAACCAGCAGCCCGCAGTCATGGGTCATGCCATACTGAGCCACTTCAGCCAGGCTTCCTCCCTGAGCTCCGACGCCTGGGACAAGCAGAAAGTGATCCGGTACCAGCTGCCTTACTTCAGCCAGCATGGTGGCCCGGGTGGCACCTACCACATACATCATGTTGGCAGGGGAGCCCCACTGCTGCGAAGTCGTCAGCACCCGGGCGAACAGTTTCTGACCCTCCGGATCCCCGGTCGTCTGAAAATCGAAAGCTCCCTTGTTGGAGGTAAGGGCAAGCAGAATCACCCATTTGTTTTCAAAAGCCAGAAACGGACTCACAGAGTCCTCGCCCATATATGGCGCTACAGTAACGGCATCGAAATCAAACCCGGATGAAGCCTTATCGAAAAATGCCCTGGCATACTGGGTGGAGGTGTTGCCAATGTCACCGCGTTTGGCATCAGCGATCGTAAAGCATTCATCCTTAACTGTTTCAAGGTAGTCCATGGTCTTCAGCAGGCTGCGCATTCCGGCTGCCCCCCTCGACTCATAAAAGGCAAGATTGGGTTTGTAAGCTACGGTAAACGGCAGGGTAGCATCGATAATCCGGCGGTTGAATTCAAATACCGGATCGTCAGAATCGAGCAAATGCTGCGGGATCTTTGACAGATCGCTGTCGAGCCCGACACACAAAAAGGATTGTTTCTGTTTAATGAGGTTGATCAGCTGGTTCCGGTCCATAGGTGAAACAATTAACGGATTCTGTGGATTTAATTTACGGCTTCTTTCAGACGTTCGGCATTCTCGGCCAGTTGCAGGGCATCGATCATATCCTGAATGTCACCATCCATGAATACAGGGAGGTTATACACTGTGAGATTAATGCGATGATCGGTGATGCGGCTCTGCGGGTAGTTGTAAGTGCGGATTTTTGCTGAGCGGTCGCCGGTGGATACCATGGTTTTGCGTTTTTTCGAGATTTCGTCGAGGTATTTTTGATACTCAAGCTCGAACAAACGGGTGCGGAGAATGGTCATGGCCTTGTCGAAGTTTTTCATCTGCGACTTCTGGTCCTGCATGGCTACGGTTATCCCGGTAGGGATGTGGGTGAGTCTCACCGCCGAATAAGTGGTATTTACCGACTGTCCGCCCGGTCCTGAAGAGCAGTAGGTATCTTTGCGGATATCGCTCATTTTGAGGTCCACATCAAATTCATCGGCTTCGGGCAGCACAACTACCGAAGCAGCCGAGGTGTGAACGCGGCCCTGGGTTTCGGTCTGAGGAACCCTTTGTACCCGGTGAACGCCTGACTCGTATTTCATGAGTCCGTAAACATTTTCGCCCGAAATGTTGACAATAATTTCCTTGTAGCCACCCACCGTTCCTTCGGTGAAGTCAACCAGCTCTATTTTCCAGCCTTTGGTTTCACAGAACTTGGTGTACATGCGGTAGAGGTCCCCGGCAAAGATGCTGGCCTCATCACCACCGGTGCCGGCACGGATTTCGACCACGGCATTTTTACCGTCCTGCGGATCGGCAGGGATCAGCATCAGCCGTATGTCTTCCTCCATTTTGTCGCGGGTTTCGGTGAGGGTCGCCAGTTCTTCCTTGGCCATGGCCCTGAAGTCTTCATCCTTTTCCTGATAAAGAATATCTTTGGCCGATTCAATGTTTTTGACGACCGTTTCGTATTCTTTATACGCTGCAATGATCGGCTGAAGCTCTTTGTAATCCTTGCTCAGCTTAATGTACGCCTTCATGTCTGCCATTACAGCCGGTTCGTTCATCTGTTTTTCAATATCCAGAAACCGGTTGTATATCGCTTCGAGTTTATCGAGCATAATTGTTCAATTTTGAGGGTGCAAAGGTAAGGGTTTTCGGAATGCGGCACCTCGACTTCACCCGGTGTAAAATTTCGGAATGCGGATTACAACCCTGATCGAAGGGTTCGTCCCTCGTCCCTTTTTCGCGTCCCTCGTCCCTTTTTCGCGTCCCTCGTCCCTTTTTAATTTCGGATTGCGCATTTCGGAATAAGGAATGCGCCAGCATGTCCTGACGACAGTCAGGCAGGGATTTCGGATATTTTTCACGCCTGTCTGCCTGAGCCTACAGGCCTACCCGTATGAGCAGGACGTCAGGCAGTCGATGGCACAAAGATCCGAAGATCTTTTTTTCGACGAACTCGGATATGCCGCGCGATCTGGTGGATATTTTTGAAAATTGGTATTGAGATTCTGGATTTCAGTAAGGTCTTCCTACCTCATTCTGCCCATTACTATCTCAATGTTTACCCGGAATTTATAAGGTTTTCGTTTTCAGGTGCAGCTTATTCTTTTATGAGTTTTTGATATCCTGTCAACCCATTCCCGGTCTTTATCTGAACAATATAACTGCCATTCGGTATTCCTTCAATATTCACCTTTTCATAGATTTGAAGAGTGCCATTTATTACAAGCCGGCCAGACATATCCATGAGTGCATAGCTATATTTCCCGGATGATTCGGGTGCATTGGTGAGGGCGAAATAATTTTTTGCAGGATTCGGAGCAACAGAGATTTTACAGCCCCGAAAAATACCATCATTAACTCCGGTGTTCAATATTTCAAAATCAGCAAGCCAGAGATCATCATCACCATGATTGCCGGAAATATATCCATCATTGGAAGAAGTGGTACCGGCAAGTTTGAATTCGTTCTCTGAAATCTTAAGAATTGAGCGATTTACATCAAAATCGGATCCTCCGATAGATTTCTCCCATTGAAGGTCTCCGGTATCATTGATTTTTATCATCCAGATATCATAACTTCCGAATGATTGGGTAATGTCACCATCAACTGATTTGGTTGTAGCAGAATGTAAATAACCGCCATCGATTGTCCGGATGATATCTCCGGATACATCATAGCCGCTCCCACCGTAGGTTCTTTGCCATTCAATTTCGCCAATACTGTCTGTCTTAATGGTCCATACATCCTGATCCCCGTGGTTAAAAGTGACATCACCATTGTTTGATTTGGTGCGCCCTGTTATCAGGAAGCCCTGATCTTCCAGTTGCAACAGGGATGTTATATTACTGTCTTCGTCTGAGCCACCATAGGTTTTCTGCCATAGAATATCACCAATCTCGTTTATTTTAACAAGCCAGAAGTCAAAATTTCCATGATTCCCGGAAACATCACCATTGTTGGAGGAGCTGAAACCACACATTGCATAACTACTATCCGGTAAGCTTATTATTATTTCGCATCTGTCGTTGCCTGAACCACCGAATGATTTTTCCCATTGAAGTAAACCGGTACTATCTGTTTTAACGACCCAATAATCATCCAGTCCGTGGTTGCCTGAGACGTCGCCATCTTCCGATTCACTATACCCCGCCATAATATAGCCCCCATCCGGAGTTTGTGCAAGGCTTGCTGCTATGTCATAACTACTTCCTCCATAACTGTTTTGCCATTCCATTTCTGCCTCACCGTTCAGTTTCACAATCCAGAAATCGTAATTCGGAACTGTTTCGCTTGAGGACCAACCACAATAAGCAAAACCACCATCTGCAGTTTGAATCACACAATGAATAGTTTCATGATTTTCGGTGCAACACGAATTTTGCCATTCGATTTCTCCGGTGCTGTCAGCTTTTATCGTCCAGACTTCGTACCCTCCATGATTAAATACAACATCACCATCGTTTGACTTGATAGTGCCAAATAACATATAGCCATTGTCTGATGTCTGAAATGCTCCGCTGCAAAAATCCTGATCGCTCCCTCCGAAGCACTTTTGCCATGTTATTTCCTGTCCATATGCACAACAAAGAAAATTTGATAGCAGAATCACCCAGAGGGTTAGTTTTGATTTCATAGGATGACTGTTTATTAATAATCGTGGAATTCAAAGTCAAACTTATTTGATGCTATGCTAATTTACAAACTTACCTATGAATATCATTGTTGTCCGGGGAAAATAATTGGTTTCCTTTAAACTCATTGATAATACTGGATTGCAGCCATTATTCAAAACAGGTACCTTACTTCCTTTTTTTTGACACCAACACACGAAATCACCAACCTGTCTGCTCAGGCAGACAGGCTGGTGGCTTGGGGTTTTGGAGTCAAGTTATTTTTAGCTTTAACCGGACAATAATGTATGAATATCATTATTGTCCGGTAAACTTTGGAATTGCTTTTGAGATTACCTTCGGTGAACCTGTCTGCCTGTGCAGTCAGGCAGGCTCCCTTTGGTCGGTTCTTCGCTTCACTTTGTTAC
>JAEUTG010000016.1 GCA_016788045.1 Bacteroidales bacterium | reverse complement strand
TGCAGGCGCTTTTATCGCTGCTCCTATGTTCCTGTCAGCTCAGCCAAACCCGGGTGGTAACGGCAACGGAAACCCCGTTGGCGGTGACCCCATCGGTGGCGGTACTGCTCCCATCGGTGGCGGCATTGTCCTGCTCCTCTCTATGGCTGCAGGCTACGGCATGAAGAAAGTCTTCGACGCCAGAAACAAGTTTGAAGCATAAGCCTTTAACTAAATGATTGAGAATCTGCTCTGCTAACCTTAAGCAGAGCAGATTTTTTTACAACCGGAACACTTACCATTACGCTATATACTACAAGATAATTCAGGCTTATCCGGAGCAACACAATTCTTTAAAAACACGAATAAAACCCGGTCATCCGGAGATTGCTTCCTGAAATTGCAGGCTGAAGGTTTGCCTTTCACAATATTCATCCTTTTTATATTGTAAAACCCTTGAACCATGAAAAAGAGAATCTTTACCCAGCTAAGTTTCAAAGCAGGCGGGATGATTTCCCTCCTCGCTTTACTGTTTCTATTGATTCAGCCTTTGAATACACGCGCTGCAGTCCCTGACGGAACAGTCATCCGTGGCGAACGTCCACCGATCAACATTTCAACAGTACCCGACGAAGCCATCGAACAGGGAATTATCCGTGTTAAATTCAGCAAATCACTGGAAGCAGTGATTGACAATATGCTGCTCAGCAAGAATCCTGATGGAACGGTAAAATTCGGCATCAAAGCCATTGATGAGCTGAATCAGCAATTCGGTGTTTATGAAGTCAGAAGGACCTTTGAGCCAGCACTGCAGAATACGAAATTTACCGACAGGCACCGTGCCTGGGGGTTTCACCTCTGGTACGACCTGTTGATTCCGGCCGGCACCGACATTCGGGGAATGGTGCAGTCTTATTCTGCCAAAAACGAGGTTCAGCTCTCTGAACCGGTATACAGAAAACAACTGATCGGAGCTGAAGCCAGTCCGGTTGTATTGCCCAAAACAGATCCGGGAAACAATTCCGGTGTCTACTATACACCGAACGATCCCCGTTACAATGAGCAGTGGCACTATCACAATACCGGTCAGCAGAGCGGTACGGTGGATGCCGATATCGACCTGCCGGAAGCATGGGACATTACCAAAGGAAGTTCAGAAGTTGTGGTTGCCATCATTGATCAGGGTGTAGACTACACACACCCGGATCTCGCAGCCAATATGTGGTCGGGTATAGGATACAATTTTGTCAACGGAAATTCAACCATTATCCCTGGAGATCATGGCACCCATGTAGGCGGAACCATCGCTGCCAACACCAACAACGCTGTAGGTGTGAGCGGAATTGCCGGAGGTACCGGAATCGGTGATGGTGTCAGGCTGATGTCGTGTCAGGTGTTTATCGGCAATTCCGGTGGTTCTGGCTTCGGCGCAGCAGCCATCTGGGCCGCTGACAACGGAGCAGCCATCTCGCAGAACAGCTGGGGTTACACTTCTCCCGGTTATTTCGAACAGGCAACGCTTGACGGCATCGATTATTTTAATGTCAATGGCGGGGGGACTGTCATGAATGGTGGAATCACCATTTATGCAGCCGGCAACAGCGGAACATCGGGACTCTACTACCCCGGATGCTACAGTGGTGTTTTCTCCGTTTCTGCAACCAACAATCAGGACCTGAAATCGTGGTATTCAAATTACGATACATGGATTGATATTGCTGCACCGGGGGGGGAAACCAACACGGTATCAGCAAGGGGCGTTCTCAGCACCCTCAGCGGCAATAATTACGGTTTTTATCAGGGAACCTCCATGGCCTGCCCTCATGTATCCGGCGTTGCAGCGCTGATACTTTCGCTGGGATCAGGGGTATTTACACCACAAAACATCAAAGACATCCTTACCTCCACCAGCGATGATATTGACGCCCTGAATCCGACTTATGCAGGCCTCCTCGGAAGTGGCCGTCTGAATGCCTATCAGGCTTTGCTGCTGGCTGAAACTTACCTTGTGCCGACGGCAGCCTTTTCGGCAAGCCCAACAACCCTTTGCACGAACGGAAGCGTTACGTTCACCAACCAGTCGTATGGCGATCCTACCTCATGGAACTGGAGCTTCCCTGGTGGTACTCCTTCATCGTATTCCGGGCAGAACCCTCCGGCAATCACCTACTCTGTCAACGGAACCTACAATGTCTCCCTGACGGTATCTGACGGGATTACGACTGATACTGAAACAAAAACCAATTACATTTCAGTTCAGGGAGTCGTTGCCAATTTCAGTGCTTCAGCAACCACCATTGTTGAAGGCGGAAATGTAACTTTTACTGATCTTTCAGGCTGCAGCCCGACTTCCTGGTCGTGGTCGTTCCCCGGCGGAAGCCCGTCATCTTATTCAGGCCAGACCCCTCCGGCAGTCACCTATGCTTCAGCCGGAACCTATAATGTCAGTCTTACCGTATCAAAGCCCGGCTCCAATGATACTGAAACCAAGGTCTCTTACATTACAGTAAATCCCCCTGTTTATAATATGACCAACGGTTCAGTGACCACCTGTGCCGGTAGTTTTTACGATTCGGGGGGGCCAACGGGTGCCTATGTCAATTACGAGGACTTTACCTTTACTTTTTATCCGGCCACCCCAGGTGCTTCCATTGAAGTACAATTCAGTTCGTTCAATGTGGAAAGCGGGTATGATTATCTGTATATTTACAATGGTGACAACACCTCTGCCCCATTAATCGGCACCTACACCGGAAGCAACAGTCCAGGTACCATACTTGCCAACAATGGCAGCGGTGCGCTCACCTTCCGGTTTACTTCGGATTATATTGTTACCGCAGCCGGATGGGCAGCAAGTGTCAGTTGTCAGTTTGCGGAACTTCCTCCTTTGGCAGAGTTTTCTGCTTCTGAATACAACACGACCATGTATCAGACTATTATATTCACTGACCTATCAACCAATTCACCTGATTCCTGGAGCTGGAGTTTTACACCAGACAATGTTGTTTTCGTGAATGGGACCAGTGCTTCATCTCAGAATCCGGAGGTTCAGTTTACTGCTCCCGGATCGTATTCGGTGACATTAACTGCAACCAATGCCTTCGGATCAGATGATGAAGTCAGAAACAATTATATACAGGTTGCCCAGTTTGATTATTGCATTCCTTCCTATAATAACGGCAACGGAAGCGGTGATTATATCTCTCTGGTTCAGCTTGGCAGCATCAGCAACAGTACCGGTCCGGAGCCTGACAATTTCTATACCTATTACAGCTCCCTTTCAACTGATCTTCTTCCTGACGAAACTTATACTATCACCCTGAGTGCAGGAACCTATGGCAGCGGAAACAATATCTCCGTGTGGATAGACTTCAATCAGAACGGTGTTTTCGACATAGACGAGAAACTCGGCAATGTCACCCTTGGCGCCATGCCGGCAACCGGCACCATCACATTTACTGTTCCATCGGGAGCCCTCAACGGGCCAACCAGAATGAGGGTAAGGGAAGTATGGTCCGCCACCGATTTTGACCCCTGCAGCACTTACTCCTTTGGCGAAACTGAAGACTACAATGTTTTCATCAATGCACTTTCGTATTGCACACCTGATTATTCAACGGGAACCGGGGACGGGGACTATATTTCGCTGGTTCAACTCGGCAGCATCAACAATGCCACCGGTGCGTTCACAGAATATCCGTATTACGAATATTTCAGTACACAGACTGCTTTCGTGAACGCCGGAAACGAATACACCATTACGGTAAGTGCTGGTACCTACCCTTCAGATAATAACATCTCTGTTTGGATAGACTATGACCAGAGTGGCAGCTTCGATGTTGATGAAAAACTCGGAAATGTTATCCTGGGGGCTTCTCCTGAAACCGGCTCCATCACATTTGTTGTTCCTGAGGATGCATTTCCCGGAACTACCCGCATGCGGGTTCGTGAAGTTTATGGCGACAGTGACTTTGATCCTTGCGACACCTACTCCTTCGGTGAAACAGAAGACTACAATGTTCACATTTCGGCTTCTGGTAAAACACTCTATTTAAGTGCTTTCCTCGAAGGATTGTATGCAGGCTCCTATAGCATGAACCCTGCCAGCAGTGATACCGGGCCTCAGTTTGGCCCGTTGGTCGCGGATGAAATTACGGTTGAACTTCACAACGAGTCAGATTATTCATTCACCGAATTTTCAACAACTGCGCTTCTGGGTGTTAACGGTACGGTTTCCGTGTATGTTCCTGCTGGTTTCAATGGGAATTATTATGTAACCATCCGTCACCGTAACTCGCTGGAAACTACCTCTTCATCGCCTGTTGATTTCAGCCTTAATTCCGTATCAGCCGACTTCACCGATCCCGGAAATGTTTATGCCGGGAACCTGCTGTTAATGATCGACGGTGCTTATGTTATCTACGGTGGGGATGTAAATCAGGATGGTGCCATTGATACCGCTGATATGACACCTGTTGACAATGATTCAGGAAACTACCTCTCGGGTTATCTTGTAACGGATGTCAACGGTGACGGAGTGATCGACACCGCCGATATGACCATTGTTGACAACAACAGTGCAAACTACATTCAATCGGCACACCCATAGTAAATCAATGAATCTTTTTCAAAGGCTGATTCTGTCCGGAATCAGCCTTTGTTTTGTAAACACAAATGGTGAGCAACCAGACTGACAGCAGCCTGAAGCCAGCTGAACGTGCTTTGGTCACCACTGATCCATCACTGATATTCATTGCCCGATCCACTTCCGTTACCTTTTATAAATCACATTGGAGAATCAGTACAGTTATTCGTTCCATCCACACATTTTCCAGATGCAATGGCAATGTTCAGGGCTAAATTTGCCTTTGTTCAGTGTCAGATACTTATCATCATTGAAAAGCACTTTCAGTCAATTATTTTACTACGCAACCATACGTCATGAGAAATATCCTTTCAAATTGTTTCCCCGTGAGGAATGTTCTGAACATAGCAATCCTGACATTTCTGTTATCCTGGCCTTTGTCCGGAAGTAGTGCAAAGCCGGATGGTACAGTGGTCAGGGGAGAGCGCCCGCCGGTAGATATCCTGTCTGTTCCGCAGGAAGCTATAGAACAAGGCATTATTCGGATTAAGTTTAGTGCAGCTTTAGAAAACCTGCTTGACCATGGGTTAATATCATCAGATCCCGATGGGTCTGTGCGCTTTGGAATAAGCGGAGTTGATCAGCTAAACCAGCAATTCGGTGTTGTCGGGGTGAAGAAAACCTTTGATGCAGCCCTGCAGAATACAAAGTACGCTGAACGCCACCGGCAGTGGGGTTTCCATCTGTGGTACGATCTCCTGGTTCCTGCCGGAACCGATATCCGGAACATGGTGTTGGCGTATGCCTCAATAAATGAGATACAGGTTTCGGAACCGGTATACAGGAAAGAGCATACCGGTTATAAAATGAATCCACAGTTTTTAACTTCACCGGAAGGAGATAACACCGGCCTGACCTTTGTTCCAAACGACCCGAGCTACAATGAGCAATGGCATTACCACAATACCGGCCAACAGGGTGGAACGCCTGATGCTGACATTGACCTGCCTGAGGCATGGGATATTGTCAAAGGAAACAGTGACGTAATTGTGGCCGTTGTTGACGATGGCATCGATTACAACCACCCTGACCTGGTATCGAATATGTGGCCCGGCGTCGGATACAACTTTATTACCAACAGCGCCACCATTGTTCCCGGTAACCATGGCACCCATGTAGCAGGCACAATTGCTGCCAACACCGGTAACAACACCGGTGTATCAGGCATTGCCGGTGGCGATGGCAGTGGGAATGGCGTGAGGCTTATGTCATGTCAGGTATTCGATGGAAGTTCGAATGGCGGGTTTCACACAGCACCGGTGTATGCTGCAGACAATGGCGCAGCCATCTCACAGAACAGCTGGGCCTACACCGTTGCCGGATATTACGAACAGGCTGTGCTGGATGCCATTGACTATTTTAATGCGAATGGGGGTGGCACAGTTCTCGATGGAGGCATTACCATTTTTGCAGCCGGGAATACCGGTAGTAACGGCATAATTTATCCGGGATATTACTCCGGATCCCTTACGGTTGCATCTACCAACAACGAGGATGTTAAATCGTATTATTCAACTTACGGTACTTGGATTGACATTTCGGCACCTGGTGGTGAAACCAATGTGATAGCCTCCCGGGGAGTGTTGAGTACCCTTACAAACGGCACTTACGGCTTTCTGCAAGGCACATCAATGGCCTGCCCTCATGTTTCAGGGGTGGCAGCACTCATTGTATCACTACTCCCCGGTATCCTGAGTCCGGATGAGCTCAGGGATATTCTGGTGAATACGACCGATGATATCTATGCGCTGAACCCGACCTATACAGGCCAGCTTGGCAGCGGCAGGCTGAATGCATACCAGGCCTTGCTGCTGGCACAGCAGTATATAGTTCCCACAGCAGCCTTTTCCGCTTCATCAAACCTCGGGTGCACAGGTTCAGCAATCGGATTTACCGACCATACACTGGCTCCGGTAACCTCCTGGACCTGGAGCTTCCCGGGTGGGAATCCATCAGGCTTTTCAGGACAGTACCCCCCTCCCATCCAGTATTCCTCACCCGGCCTGTATGATGTATCCCTCACAGTATCCGATGGAGTTAGCTCAGATACCGAAACCAAAACCTCTTACATTGAGATCCGCGATGTAATTACAGATTTTACCGCCAGCAATACTTCAATCACCGGTGGCGGGTCGGTAACGTTTACTGACCTCACATCCTGCAACCCTGATTCCTGGGAATGGTCTTTCCCCGGAGGTACACCCTCTTACTATTCAGGGCAGACACCTCCACCGGTTGTCTACAGCTTCAGCGGAACCTATGATGTCAGCCTCACGGCGTCAAAAAACGGTTCTTCAGATACCAAAACACTGACATCCCTGATTCATGTCGCACCACCTCAGGTTAACATGCACACCGGGATGATTACTACCTGTGATGCGCTCTTTTACGATTCGGGAGGCCCATCAGGAAATTATCAGAACTATCAGAATCATGTACTGACGATCTACCCGGCATCAGCCGGAACCGCTGTCAGGCTGAACTTCACCAGCTTCTTTCTGCAGAACAATTTTGACAATCTGTATATCTACAATGGAACATCCACCTCAGATCCCCTTCTTGGCAGTTTTACAGGACAGACAGGTCCGGGTACAATCACGTCAAGCCATTACACAGGTGCCTTGACGGTCAGGTTTCAATCAGATTGCTGCGGCAACAATCCGGGGTGGTCGGCGACCATCAGTTGTTTTTCTGCTCCACCGATAGCTGATTTCTCCACCACAAACATAACACCGGCAGTCGGGGAAGTTACCATGCTTCTCGATCAGTCAGCCAATGTGCCAGCCTCCTGGAACTGGAGCATCAGCCCTTCCTCGTTCAATTACCTCAACGGCACCGATCAGTCTGCACGAAATCCTGAAATCCAGTTCAATGCTCCCGGTGCCTATACGATTTCACTTGAAGTTTCCAACGACATGGGCACAAACAGCATCATCAGAACTGAATATATCATCGTTTCTCCCGCAGCATCCTGCGTTCCGGCATATTCAACCGGTTCCTCAGCGGGTGATTTCATTTCCCTGGTTCAACTGGAGGGCATCAGCAATGCTTCCGGAGCATCACCATTACCTTCTTACACCGATTACAGTAACCTCACAGCAAACCTGATCAAAGGCAGCTCCTATACCTTAACCCTTTCCGGTGGAACTCAAGGTGCTGCCAACACGGTAGCTGTATGGATTGATTATAATCAAGACAATCAGTTCGACCCTTCTGAAAAACTTGGGAATGTAGCTCTTCCGGCAGCCCCGGGAACCACTGACCTTACTTTTTCAATACCTCAGCAAGCGAATAACGGAACGGCAATAATGAGAGTCAGGGCTGTACGGGAAGTCAGCGAAATTGATCCTTGTTCCTTGTATTCCCATGGCGAGACAGAAGATTACCGGGTACTTATCTCCCCTGTTGCATATTGCGAACCCTCCTTCGACAATGGCTCCATATTTGGAAATTACATCTCCCTCGTACAGCTTGAGGAAATCAACAACATCACAGGAGCTACTCCATATCCGAGTTATACTTACTATGATGGTGTAACTGCAAATCTGAACCTGGGATCAGAATATACCCTTACGCTGAGTGCCGGAACCAACAGCAATAATTACATGAGTGCCTGGATTGATTTTAACAACAACAGTGAATTTGAAGAATCGGAAAGACTTGGCTTTATCAGCAGTCCTGAATCACCTGCAAATGAGACGATTACTTTTACGGTTCCGGAAGATGCAGCCGTTGGAACTACACGGTTGCGGGTTATCGAAGCATATTTGTATGAATATTCTGAATATGGGCCCTGTGACTATTACCCATATGGTGAGGCAGAGGATTACCCTGTAAACATCTCGGGTTCAAGTAAATCGATCCAGATTACTGTTTTCCTGGAAGGCTTATATGAAGGATCCGCAACAATGAACCAAGCTAACAATGAGCTTGGGCCTGAATATGAGCCAGGTATTGCTGATCAGGTAACCGTTGAATTTCACAATGCAGCAGATTATACAATCATTGAGCATTCCGTTTCAAACGTCAACCTCGGAACCAACGGACAGTTGAGCATGATTCTCCCCGGCTTTCTGAATGGTTCTTACTATGTGACCATCCGCCACCGCAATTCCCTTGAAACCACATCAGCCTTGCCGGTTTCTTTTGCGGTGGGCCCTGTTTCGGCTGATTTCACCGATCAGGCCGGTGTCTATGGAGGCAACCTCCTGCAGATGACCGATGGTGCCTTCGTGATTTATGGTGGTGATGTAAACCAGGATGGTGCCATTGATACCGCCGACATGACCCCGGTTGACAACGACTCAGGAAATTATCTTTCGGGATATCTTGTCACCGACGTAAACGGTGATGGAGTAGTCGATACGGCAGATATGACCATTGTGGACAACAACAGTGCGAACTACATTCAATCGGCACATCCATAATCTATCATTGGTTGAAAGGTTGAAAACGAAGGCTGGTTCCGGAAGGAGTCAGCCTTTGGTGTTTTGCTGAATGAATGTCAGTTCTGCGACTTGATCATATTTAATATATTTAATTTGTTTTATTCAACAAAAGAATATAATTTTGGGCTGAAACTCAGGAGTTGATCTTTTTTAATCCTACGCTTCCTGTGTTCTGCTCAATAGCGTGCTTAAACCCCCGCCTGCCATCAGGAAAGCACGTGTAACATGCTTTTAACCATAAGGTTACATCCTTATCAGGACTTTGTTACGGATTGACAATATCCACAACAACCTGGTTGAAACCTGAAAAAATTAAAAAAATGATCTGTTTTTCTGACACCAGAAATCTGCGGGTTCCTTACTAAACTGTCTTTATTCACAAAATGTTACCTGGTTTTGGTTATCAAAACCTGCTTTTTTTATCCCTAAATTGAAACTGATGAAAAAAAATTACTCTTTCGCCACTTCGGGACTGACCTTCAGGACGCTGTTCATCCTGTTTATATTCACCGTCAGCTTTTCAGCCTATGCGTTGAGTTCCAACAACCCGGTGGTCGTAAAAAAAGGTGAACGGCCGGCCATTGACCTGGCATCGGTGCCTGATGCAGCCATAGAACAGGGAATAATCAGGATAAAATTCAACAGAACCCTTGAAAGTGTTGTTGACAATATGCAACTGAGGTCCAATGCCGATGGCAGTGTGGGCTTTGGTATTCCGGCCATTGATCAGCTGAATCAGCAATTCGGGGTTGTTTCGGTCGGAAAAACATTCTCAAACGCTCTGGAAGACTCCCGGTTTACCGATCGCCACCGGCAATGGGGTTTCCACCTCTGGTTTGAACTTCACGTACCTGCCAATACGGATATCAGGGCCATGGTGATGGCCTATGCCGGTAAAAATGAAATTGAAGTTGCTGAGCCTGTATACAGAAAACGCCTGATCGGGGCTGATGTCAATGCCATCCGGACCCAGTCAGCTGGCGGAGATGAAACCGGATTGAACTACGTACCCAACGATCCGAGGTACAATGAACAATGGCATTATCACAACACCGGACAACAAAGCGGAACGGTTGATGCTGACATCGATCTCCCCGAAGCCTGGGACATCACCAAAGGAAGCAGTTCGGTAATTGTTGCGGTTATCGACGAGGGCATTTCCTACACACACACCGATCTGGCTGCCAATATGTGGCCGGGCAACGGATATAACTTTGTTACCGGATCATCAACGATTTCTCCGGGTGACCACGGGACCCATGTAGCCGGAACCATAGCAGCCAATACCAACAATGGCACCGGTGTAAGCGGAATTGCCGGCGGAACGGGTTCCGGCAACGGGGTAAGGCTGATGTCGTGCCAGGTTTTCACCTCATCCTCAAGCGGAGGTTTTGAAGACGCCCCGATCTATGCAGCCGACAATGGTGCGGCCATTTCTCAAAACAGCTGGGGTTACACATCCGTAGGTTATTACGAACAGGCAGTGCTTGATGCCATTGATTATTTCAATGCCAACGGCGGAGGTTCGGTGCTGGTTGACGGCGGAATCACCATTTTTGCGGCAGGCAACAGTGATGCTTCAGGCCAGTGGTACCCGGGCTGCTACAGCGGAACCTTTTCTGTTGCAGCGACCAACAACCTTGACATGAAAGCCTGGTATTCAAACTACGACACCTGGGTGGATATTTCAGCACCCGGAGGAGATACAGAGGATGTAACCGCAAGAGGTGTATTAAGCAGCCTGACCGGCAATACTTATGGTTTTTACCAGGGCACTTCCATGGCCTGCCCCCATGTTTCAGGCGTTGCCGCACTGATATTGTCGGCAGTTCCCGGCGTGCTTACCGTTCAGGATCTGAAGACCATCCTCACTTCAACAACTGATGACATCAGTGCACTGAACCCGGGCTATATCGGAGATCTCGGAAGCGGCAGGCTGAACGCCTATGCAGCGCTGGTGATGGCACAGGGTTATGCAAACCCGCTGATTCCTGCGGTTCCGGGTGACATAACTGCCACCGCTGCAGGGACTTCCCAGATCAACCTCAACTGGAGCCTCAATGCAGCCAACGATGTGGTGATGCTGGCTTATAATACCAGCAATACCTTCGGTTCACCTACAGGAAATTATACACCCGGACAAACTATCAGCGGAGGAGGCACTGTGCTTTACGAAGGCACCCTGACAAGCTTTCAGCACCTGAACCTGAGTCCCTCCACCACTTACTATTATGCTTTATGGTCGAAAAACAGCGGGTATTATTCCCTGGCTTCGAAAAAAGCCAATGCCACTACCTCCTGCGGCGCCATCAGTACTTTTCCCTGGACTGAGGGATTTGAGAATGGAGGTCAGATGCCCAACTGCTGGACTCAGGAGCAGATCGCCAGCTCCGGCCTCAATTGGGTATTCATTACCGGTAACGGAGGAAGCTACCCTGCAACAGCGCACGGCGGTACTTACAATGCCTGTCTGAAAGACAATACCTCAGCCTCAAACATCACCCGCCTGATTTCACCGCCTATCAACCTTACCGGTGTAAATTCACCAACCCTTACCTTCTGGCACACCCAGGCGCTGTGGTCGCCCGATCAGGACGAGCTGACCGTATATTACCGGACCTCCTCTTCAGGGACATGGACTTCGCTGGCCACCTATACCTCCAGTGTAACTTCCTGGACACAACGTACCATCGTTCTACCCTCGGCATCAGCAGATTATTACATCGCTTTTGAAGGAAATGCCAAATATGGCCGTGGTGTTTGTGTTGACGATGTTTCCATTTCGGGAACTTCAACGCCTACCCTTTCGGTTACCCCTTCAAACCAAACAGTTTCACCACTTGCCGGTTCAACATCATTTTCTGTAACTTCAAATTCTTCATGGACCGCCAGCAGCAACCAATCATGGTGCACCGTAACTACCTCCGGGTCAGGTAACGGAACAATCAATGCAACCTACACGGTAAACAACACCAGTGCACAGCGGGTGGCCAGTATTACCGTAACCGTTAGCGGACTTCCATCTGTGGTTGTGACAGTAACCCAGGATGCACCCACCCTTTCGGTTACTCCAACGAACCGGAATGTATTCCCCGGTGCCGGTTCAACAACGTTTACTGTAACCTCCAATTCATCATGGACAGCCGGCAGCGACCAGTCGTGGTGCACTGTAACACCCTCAGGATCAGGGAACGGAACAATCTCTGCTGCTTTTACTGTGAATAACACCAGTTCGCAGCGGGTTGCCAATGTTACCATAAATGTCGCCGGACTCACAGCTGTAGTCGTTACAGTTACCCAGGCTGCTCCACTGTTGACCGTATCCCCTGCCAATCAGAATGTAACTGCTGAAAGCGGAAGTACCTCGTTTTCGGTAGTTTCAAACACTGACTGGACCGTTTCAAGCAACCAGCCCTGGTGTACCGTGAATTCAGGCGGAAACAGCAGCGGCACCATTTCAGCGGTTTATACGGCCAACAGCACCACTTCGCCGCGTACTGCCAGTATAACCGTAACCACAGCAGGTCTCAGCCCGATCGTTGTCACTGTTACCCAGGATGGTATGGTACCCCAACTGAGCGTTACACCGGCCAATCAGAATGTCGCCGGTAGCGCAGGAAATACTTCATTTACAGTTACATCCAACACCAGTTGGACCGCAAACAGCGACCAGTCCTGGTGTACAGTCACCGCATCCGGCAACGGCAATGGCAGCATTACAGCTGCTTATGATGCCAATACTGGTGTTTACCAGCGCGTTGCTAACATCACGGTGAGTGCAGCCGGGGTTCCCCAGGTTTTGGTTACCGTTACGCAGGCAGGATCAGAATTTCTTCTTTCGGCCCGCAACCTGACGCAAACTGCTGCCAACAAACTTGAATTTGACATATACCTGCTTGATACCGACCCCAATCAACCATTTGAGCTTGCCTCGATGCAGCTTGGGTTTCTGCTGAATTCGGGAATCTACAACGGAGGAACCTTATCAGCTTCGTACAGCAATGCCGGATCAGGCCTGAACCCTGCGCAGCAGTTTACAGCACAGGTAAGTATCGTTACCTCCGTTTCCGGATATCCGAATCAGACATTACTCCGTCTTGCCGGAAGAACACCTCCGGGCACCGGAAATGGGACCCTCATTTCGACCAGCGGAGATGGAACTCTGGTTACCCACTTTATCATTACAAGTTCCATCCCGTTTAATTCATCCACCACGGCTAACCTCACATTCACCCCCAGTACTGCCGCAACTCCGCTTTATGGAACCAAAATAGCGCAATACATCAATGGTTTCAATACCCAGTTGCTGGTAACGCCGGGGTTCAATGCTATTATTCCCCAGAATCCTTTACTAAACGGGCCACCTTCACTCGCTGTCCTTCCCGGATCGCAGGATGTCGGTATGGCAGCCGGATCCATCGGTTATCAGGTGACTTCCAATGCAGCCTGGACTGCTGAAAGTGATCAGCCATGGTGCACAGTAACTCCCTCCGGTTTCGGGAACGGCACAATCAACGCTTCATTCAGTGAAAACACCGGAGCCCCCCGGACAGCAAACATCACGGTCACTGTAAACAGTGAACTGTTTGTAACCGTGCTTCTGAATCAGGAAGGCATCACAACCAAGACGCTGAACATCACTGCCCTGATTGAGGGGCTGTACAACGGCAACAATGAGATGCGACAGGCTTCTGACGAGAACGGCCCTCACTTTGCTGCAGGGATTGCCGACCAGATAAGTGTTGAAATCCACAATGCGACAAACTACAGCATTGTTGAACATACAGCTGCTTTTGTTGATCTGAGCGTGAATGGCACAGCCAGCGTTGACCTTCCAACCTCACTCAATGGCGATTATTACATCACCCTCAGGCACCGCAATTCTGTTGAAACAACCTCCGCTGTTCCGGTATCACTCAGTCCTTCGGTGATCAGCTACTCCTTTGTGACCCCTGCTGATGTTTATGGTGGGAACCTCCAGCTGATGACCGATGGTGCCTACACCATCTTCAGCGGCGATGTGAACCAGGATGGAGCCATTGATACCGCCGATATGACACCGGTTGACAATGATTCTGAAGCTTACAGTTCGGGCTATCTGGTAACCGATGTAAACGGAGATGGGGTAATTGACACGGCAGACATGACCATTGTTGACAACAACAGTGCGGATTATGTTCAATCGGCGCATCCATAAACCATTTTTTTCGGAGAATTTACAGGCAAATACAAGATAAATAAACAACCCTTGATTTAATCACTCTTTACAAACAGGTTTCAGGCATATCAAGAATGCCTGAAACTTGTTTTGGCATTTAAACCACAGAACATGAAAAGAGCAATAAACATCTTACTGATTGCCACTCTCATACTTCCGGCCCTATCGCTGTTTTCACAGAACAGCAGCCCGGGAATGGCAACCGGTTCCCAGCATCCCACGCTGATTACCATCTCCTCACCGGTAACCTTCTCCCCATCCATCGAATCACAACTGGCTGACGGAACATTCAGGCCAGCGGAGGAAATTGTAAAAGAAGTAAATCCGAAGAGGTGGGGATCAAACACATCCGTTGAAGGGAAAGGCCTTCCCAAAGATGGAGATCCGCTGATTGACCTTCAGAACCGTGCTCCGAAAGTACAGGGGAGGGCGCCCTTGCTGTCGTTTGATGCTGCCAGTGCCACAGCGACCCCAACCGATCCAACCGGGGCGGTAGGTCCCAACCACTTCGTGAATGCATGGAATTCATCTTTCCGCATCTGGGATAAAGCCGGAAATCCACTCACAGCCGCTGCATCACTGGGAACCATCCTGCCGGGAACCATGGGTGACCCGATCGTGATTTACGACCGTTATGCCGACAGGTTTCTGATCACTGAATTCTTCTCCAACGGCTTTGACGTGGCCATCAGCCAGGGCCCGAACCCGGTTACAGACGGCTGGTATGTATACAGGTTCAATACCAATACCTTTCCGGATTATCCGAAATTCTCGGTATGGTCGGACGGTTATTACATAACAGCCAACAAAGATCAGGGATCGGCCAGCACCAGCCAGGTGGTTTTTGTGCTGGAACGCGACAAGATGCTGGTTGGCAATACTACAGCACAAATGCTTGGTTTCCCGCTGACCGGGATAGTCACCAGCGGGTTCTACAGCCCACTCGGGTTCAATGTGAATGGCCCTCAACTTCCTCCTGCCGGGAATGCACCCATTGTTTACATGCAGGATGATGCCTGGAGCGGTGTTTCTACCGATCACCTGAAGATCTGGTCGATCAACGTAAACTGGACTACCCCGGCAAATTCAACAATCTCCAGTCCTCAGATTCTCAATACACAGCCATTTGACGGCCTGTTTGACAACGGCTCCTTTTCAAATCTGCCCCAGCCATCGGGCAGCGACATCGATGCCTTGCAGGCAACCATCATGTATATGGCACAGTACCGGAGATTTCCGGGATACAACAGCGCCATTTTCAATTTTGTGGTCGACCTTAACGGAGCCGACAACAAAGCCGGCATCCGCTGGTATGAGCTCAGGCAAACCACCGATGGAGCGCCCTGGACCATCCATCAGGAAGGTACTTATGCCCAACCTGACGGCCACAGTGCCTTTTGCGGAAATATGTGTATGGATGCCAATGGCAACATTGGGCTTGCCTACACAATTGTAAGTACGACTCAATTTCCGGCCCTCCGGTTTACCGGCCGCTATGCCTCCGATCCGGCAGGAACCATGACTCTGGCAGAAGAGGTAATTGCCAGCAGCACCCAGTCGGATCCCTCTTCGCGCTACGGGGATTACTCCCAGATGACCATTGACCCCACGGATGACGTTACATTCTGGTCAATTGGTGAATATTTCAACAGTGGCCGGAAAAACCGCGTCGGAGTGTTTCAGATTGCCCCTCCCGCCCTGACGGCTGAGTTTACCGCCTCGCAGACTACCCTTTGTACAGGATCAGCGGTAACCTTTACCGATCAGTCTCTGGCTGAACCAACCTCCTGGCAATGGAGTTTTCCCGGAGGTTCACCTTCATCATACAGTGGTGAAACACCCCCTCCGGTTACCTATCCCGCTTCTGGCACATACGATGTTACGCTTACGGTTGGCAATGGCATTGAAACAGACTCAGAAACCAAATCAGGTTACATAACAGTGAAAGACCTGATCGCTGACTTCACCGCTTCGCCTGTCACTGTAATTACAGGCAACAGTGTGCTGTTCACGGATAACTCATCCTGCAACCCCGTTTCCTGGGAATGGAGTTTTCCGGGAGGATCACCATCAGCCTTCAGCGGTCAAAATCCTCCGGCTGTTACCTATGTGGCTACCGGCAGCTATGATGTGAGCCTCACAATTACAAAGCCGGGATCAACAGATACAAAAACGCGGGCATCGTATATCACGGTTGTTCCGCCGGTATTCAACATGGGCAACGGAACCATTACGGCCTGTTCCGGCGATTTTTATGATTCAGGCGGCCCTTCTGGAAATTACAATGACTCCGAAGACTATACACTCACTTTCCTTCCTGCAACAGCGGGCGCAAAGGTCAGGGTCAGTTTCACGGCGTTTAACACCGAACTGAATTATGATTACCTGAAGGTTTATGATGGCACAACCACCTCAGGTGCACTCCTTGGCAATTTCCATGGAACCACCATTCCGGGCACCCTGACGGCAACCAACCCTGAAGGAGCCCTCACCTTCCGTTTCACTTCCGATGGCAGCGTTGTAAGAGCCGGATGGCAGGCCGTGCTCAGTTGTTATTCCAGCAATGTCGCTCCGGTGGCCGAATTTTCCGCCTCAGCTACCGTTGCACCGGTCAACAGTTCCGTAACCTTAACCGATTTATCAGCCAATCTTCCCAGCAGCTGGCAATGGACCATCAACCCCCAGACATTTGTTTATCTTGACGGCACCGGCAGTACTTCTCAGAACCCGGTAGTCAGTTTTAGTGCAACCGGGCAGTATTCGGTCACTCTGACTGCTGCGAATGCTTTTGGACAGGATACAGAGACCAAGACCAACTACATCAATGTTACCCAATTTGAGTATTGCATTCCCGCATACAACAATGGCACCGGGTATGGGGATTACATCAGTCTGGTTCAGCTCGGCGATATCAGCAACATCACAGGAGCCTCTGCTTCACCATATTATAACTATTACAGCAACCTTTCAACCGACCTGACACCAGGTTCGGTAAATGTCCTGACCCTGAGCCCGGGCACCTACAGTACCGGAAACAACCTGGCTGCCTGGATTGATTTTAACCAGAACGGCGTTTTCGAAACCATTGAAAAACTTGGAAGCATTGACGTAGGTCCGACTCCGGCAACCGAAACCATTGAGTTTACTGTTCCTGAAAGCGCTATAGCCGGTACAACCAGACTGAGGGTGAGGGAAGTGTGGAGTGTTACTGATTTCGATGCCTGTTCAACCTACAATTACGGAGAAACTGAGGATTATAATGTTTTTATCCTGAGTAACGACAAAATTCTGAATCTTACAGTTTATCTCGAAGGACTTTACGCCGGTGGAAATACCATGAACGAAGCCTGGAATGAGTCGGGTCCGCAATTCGATAGCGGGGTTGCAGATCAGATAAACATTGAACTGCACGATGCCGCATCGTATGGTGTGGTAGTTCATACCATTGCTGATGTCAATCTTGGAACCAATGGTTCTGCATCGGTTCCGGTTCCTTCATCCTTCAACCAGAGCTACTATCTCACCATAAAACACCGCAACTCGCTCGAAACTACCTCTGCTGCTCCTGTATCGTTCTCGGGTCCGGTGATTGATTATGCATTTAATTCGCCCTCACTGGTATACGGCAACAACCTGCAGCAAATGGTTGACGGACAATATACCATTTTCTCAGGCGATGTAAACCATGACGGGGTGATTGATACAGCGGACTTTACTCCGGTTGACAATGATCAGAACCTGTTCGCATCGGGGTATCTGGTAACGGATGTAAATGGTGATGGATCCGTTGATACTGCTGACCTGAGCATCATCGACAACAACCAGTTCAACTTTGTCGGAACAGTTTTACCCTGATTGCTGATTGTGAACAGAAATTGATTAAATTGCACAGCAAAACCAAAAAAAATGAATAAACAATTCATGAGATTCACCATGGTTGTGGCCGTTTGTGCCACTGCACTGGCAAATGCACCTTTATCTGCTCAAACAGTTTCAAAAACTGCAGGACCCTCTGATTTCCAGCTACAGTTGAGGAATCTGAAGCAAACGGATGATAAAACCCTGATATTCGATCTTTTCATTGTCAGGACAGGGAAAAATGTCCCCATTGAGATCGCAACCTTTCAGGCCGGGATTGAATACAACAAAGAAATCCTGAACGGAGCGGAGGTGAAAGCCGATATGGTCACCATTGTGCCCGGAAGTTCAGAATTGTCTGACAGTCTGAAACCTAAAATGATCAACGCATCCCTGCCGGGACTGATCAGACTGGCTGGCCGCCCTGCACCCCGTAAAACCGGTGGTACGGTTTTACCTGATGGTGAGAAAGGCCTGCGTATCTGCACTATAAAGTTTTCCAATTCAGTGCCTTTTGCAGCAGGCGTTTCACCTGAACTGAAATTTACCACGAATGCTTTCGTCAAAAATTCCTATGCTTCAAGGCTGGGAATATTTGGCGATAAAAAAATCATACAGCTCGACATTCTTCCCGGCAAGAATGCAGTATGCAACGAACATATTCAACTCAACCCTACAAAATAAGTGAAGCATTGCGTCAGGGAATATCACTGAAACCCGGAATCAGCTGACTCAGATGTACCTGAATGCTGTTTTCCGTTTCCCGGATACCTTTATCAAACTTATAGCCAATGCTTTACAGAAAGGTTAAAAAATTAACCATTCATTAACTTAGTTTTAACGGGTTGCAGTGAATTAATTGAATAATTTTGCTAAGTTTACTTCTTAAACAGAACCCCAAAAAATCAGAAATACTAACAGTCAAAACCTTTCTTCATGAAAAGATTTACCATTTTGGTGATGCTAATTGTCACCATGATTTTTGGCCAAAGGGTGGTCGGGCAGACCACACTTGTTGCCGGAGATGCGGCAGTAATTGCAATGCAGACTGACAACGCTGACCAGTTTGCCTTCGTTACCTTTGTTGATCTTCAGGCCAATACTGTGATAAACTTCACTGACAACGGCATGACCTCTCCGACAACCTTCAGAACCGGTGAAGGAGTATTAACTTTTACTGCCCCAACCGCCATTGCAGCCGGAGCTGTGCTGACCTGGACAAATGGGATGGATATAACCGGAACAGGATGGAGTTCGAATGCTCCAACTAATTTTTCATTCAATGCTTCAGGTGACCAGCTTTTTATTTTTCAAGGCACATGGAATACATCTGTTACTTTCATCTATGGTCTGAATATTGCAAATACCGGATGGCTGACAACCGGGACGCCAGATGCTTCCAGCTCATATCTACCTTCCGGACTTGTTGATGGAACATCAGCCATTCATGTAAGTGCACTTGACAATGGCTATTACAATATTGAAACCAACAGCGGATCAGCAGCAACCTTGCTAAGTTCAGTAAGTACAAACACCAATTGGGTTTCAAGTGATACCAGGTATGCTTCATTGCCGGCATGGACGTTTACTGTTTCTTCTGGTGGGCTTACCCCTCCTGTTTTAACCGCTGATGCCACCAGCAACAATGTTGACAACAACATCGACATTACCTTTACCGATGATGCCACCTGGCGTGCAGCCGTTACCGATGTTACCATCGGCGGTGTCAGCCTTGGCGCGGGAGACTATGTTTTGTCAGCCGGAAATCTTCAGCTGGTCCCTTCAAACGGCAACAGCTTACTGACCACTGCAGGTTCTAAAAGCGTGAGTGTTGTGGCAACAGGTTACAACAATGCATCCGTTACCCAGGTAATCAACGCCGGTGCGGTCGTTGCCGGCAACAGCAGTACTTCCATCACCCCCGACCTGTCATTGAATACTGCAAGTACCGTTACCTGCAATGCCTTTGACCAGTACAACAATCCGGTTTCAGGCTATGCTTTCAGGTTTGATTTACAGATCACCGACAACGATGCTACCACCGATGAGTCATACCTCGTTGATGGCACAGCCTATACTTCTTCCCCTTCACCGGTCACGCTTACCACCCTTACCAATGCTTCCGGAGTCAGCACTTTCGGGGTAACAGTTCCTGCTTTTGTTGATGTGAACGATGGTTTCAGCCTTCAGGTGCAGACCGCTTCCGGCACCAATGTTGGCACGGCTTTCACCTTTACCCCTACCGATCCTGTTGTGCAGGTTACCGGTGCTGATCCCTCCTCAGCCAACTGCCTGGTTAACTCCACCAACAATGTACTCTACCGTGCAGCTTTGCTTGTAGTAAATGATGTAACTACCCTTTCAGCCTTGTCCGTAGCTGCAGCCGGCAATTACCAGTCAGCTGATATTCCAGCCAACGGATTTAAACTCTGGTTTTCAGCCGACAATGCATTCTCTGCTGGTTCGGATGTCATGATCGGTCAGGTTTCATCGGCCAGCGCCGGGTCAGGCGAAACCCTCAGTTTCACCGGCTTGTCGCAGGAATTTGGAATTGGTACAAATTATCTATTTATCACTGCAGATATTGATGCAGCAGCCACCCCAGGCAGAACCATTTCTGCAGCACTCACCAGCAACGCCAACTTCACCCTGACTGCCGGTACAACCTTCAGCGGAAGCACCTATGGAGCAGCAAACCTTCACCTTATCAGCCTGGCTCCGGTCATGAATGAACTGGTAGTTCCGCAGTATTTCGGAGGAAAAACCACCGCAACAACCAATACCCACAGGGCTCCGTTTGCCATCTGTCTTTCTTTTGAAAACCTGAATCCTTCAACTACTTATGACATCCGCTCTCAGATTGGTCTGACCTCCGAAGCTGCAACCGCATTTGGAGCCGGTAATATCTGGAACGGAACCGCATTCTCAGGAAGTGATTTTGACAATGCCTTCACGACTGATGCCAGCGGCAACAGCGGACCAGTCTGGTTGTATTTTCAGCCGACTGCAAACAGTTCAAGGTTTGGTGCCGGACAACAGCACAACATAAGGGTAGCCTGTGTACCTGCAGGTGGTTCTTTCTCAAACCCGATGTTTGTAAGCACCAAAGTCCTCACAGCACTCGATATTGCCGCCTCACCGGCCACGCCTGCCACCACCGATGACGGTGCTTTCATCTATGGAATTTCGGGAGCAACCTACGATGGTAAGTTTACCCTGGTTTACAGCAACGAAGCCGGCACCGGAGACCCCCTGTTTGCCTATCAGGCAAGGCAGGCCGCGGCTACAAATTCAACCCAGGCAGGGTTCCCGGTTTCCATTAACGAAGTTTATACCCAGGCCGGAGCAAGTGTAACCGGCGACTTCCCTGCCATCATCCCCATTGGAGCAAACAACCCGGACGGTGTTCGCCGCATCGAATTCCGCAATGCCGACAATACTGTTTTTGATGCTGTTACCAATGCCACCGGTGATTGGGGATCAGGCGCCAATACTGCCGCTATCGTACAGCGTGAAGTAATGACCATCAATGTCACCAGTTCACCTTCAGTTTCAGCAACACCAACAACCCTTTCCGGTTTCATCACCGACCCGGCCAATCCATCAGCAGCTCAGTCATTTGCAGTATCCGGCGAGAATCTTACAGCCAACATCTTTGTGAATGGACCGGCTGATTATGAAATCTCTCTCTCAGAAGCCAGCGGATATACTTCATCCATTGAGCTGACACAGACAGGTGGAAGTGTTTCATCAACCACCATTTTTGTCAGGCTTAAATCAGGACTTACTGTAGGTGATTACAACAGCGAAGTGATCAACATTACCTCAGCCGGAGCTACCTCCGCCACCGTTACCTGCAGCGGATCGGTTTCGGCCTCCGGAGCTGTGCTGATTGCTGACCCAACCACCCTGTCAGGTTTCTCCTATGCAGTGGATGATCTTGGCCCATCAGTTTCACAGTACTATACCCTCAGCAGCACAACGCTCACCGGTTTCCCCGGCGTGATCACAGTAACCGGAAGTACCAACTTTGAAGTTTCAAGTGATGATGTAACATATGGTGAATCATTTACCATCGAATATACATCGTCAACCATCGAATTTGTACCGGTATTTGTCAGATTGAAAGCCGGACTTCCGATTGGTACCTACGGACCAGAGAACATCGTGAATTCAGGTGGTGGTGCTGCCTCAGTGAATGTCAGCTGCAGCGGAACCGTAACAGGCCCTGTACCCACAGCTCTCTGCCTTACCAGACCTACCCACATAGATATTTCAACAGCCACCTCTCAGAGTGCAGTGCTGATGAAACTCAAAAATTACACCTCCGACCTTGTTAAATACAGGCTTTATTCTGGCAGCAACCAGTATTATCCATGGGATGAAAGTATTGATGCCTTTGTCAGCAGCACTTCTTATGCCAGTGGACCGAATGTACCCGGAACGCCGACCACCTCAACCACCTTCTGGGTTCTTTTCGAAAGAGGATCCAACAACAGTGTGGATGCCACCTACAGAGACAGGCTCAGCCCTTATACAACCAACAACATAACATTTGGACTCCCGACAGCCAACTCTATCACCGTACCTTTCAGTCTCAGCGGAAACTTTGTTCCTTACAATGGCTACGACAATACGGTGAAACATGTGGTTCTTGCTTACAGCAATTCCGTGCTTGTGAGCGCAACATCAACTACCCTTTCAACAGGAGCTTTTAATCTGGTTTGCCCCGACGGTACCACCATCGATCTGATTGAGGTAAGGGCTATCGACAACACCCTGATCGCAAGCATTACAGGTAGCTGGAACACCACCACCGTTATTGGTAATGTTCCTGACCTGCCGGTAACTGCAGCTCCTGTGATTACCCCGGCCAGCGGCAATTTCTACGCCTCATTCACTGCAAGCATTAGCTGCACTACCCCATCATCTTCTATCTACTACACAACCGATGGAAGTGACCCCGACAATGCCGGCAACGGAACCCTGTATACCATTCCTGTTTCTATCACCGGTACCACAACACTCAAAGCCATAGCCTATGCCCCTGGTTTCGATCCGAGTGTGGTCGTTTCTGCCACCTACACCTTCCCTGTAATCAACGATGTAGCCAATATCGCTGCCCTTCGCGCCAGTGCAGCTGATGGTACCACCATCTACAGACTTACCGGCGAAGCTGTACTTACTTTCAAAACAGTAAGCAGAAATGCAAAATACATTCAGGATGCCACAGGTGCTATCCTTATCGATGACAACACCGGAAAGATAACCACAACCTACAGCCTTTACGATGGAATTACCGGAATAACCGGTACCCTGAGTAATTTTAACAGCATGCTTCAGTTTGTTCCGGTGATCGATCCGGGTGCTGCAACCAGCACAGGAAATGTTGTTGTTCCTGAAGAAGTTACCCTTGCAACACTGAATACAAGCCATCAGGCAAAACTGGTTAAAATCCTCAACACCACCATTACCGGAGTTAGTCCGTTTGTGGTTAGCACAAACTATGTGATCAATGATCCGAGTGGTGCCGGATTCCTCAGAACACAATACAGCGATCTGGATTATCTTGGAACAGATATTCCTGCTGAACCTCAGGATCTTACCGCAGTTATTCTGCAGTTTAACACAACCATGCAGGTGGTTCCGAGAAGCCTTGCCGATTTCACAGTAAGCACCGGACCAATTCTCACCGCTACACCCAATACACTCACCGGTTTTGGTTATGCCGCCGGCAACGGCCCGTCAACTTCACAGTCTTATGTACTGGAAGGCAGCAACCTCTCCGGATATCCCGGTAACATTTCTGTTTCAGCAGCCGGTACCAGTGGCTACGAAGTTTCTACCGATGATATAACTTTTGCTGCTTCGGTAAATGTTCCTTTCACAGCATCTGCACTGAGTGCAACCACGGTCTATGTAAGACTGAAAGCAGGTCTCACAGCGGGCGCATACAACAGTGAAATCATTGTAAACAATGGCGGTGGAATTCTTCTGCCGGTAAATGTTACATGCTCAGGTACTGTACTTGCCGGTGAACCTACCAACCATGTAACTGCTTTCGCAGCCGATTCCCCATTGTCATCAGCCATCGTTTTAACCTGGGATGACAACGACGGAGTTCAGCCAGCCGACGGATTCCTTGTTCTTGCCAATACTACCGGTATCTTTACTGCTCCGGTTGATGGAACCCCGGTAACCAATGATGCCAACCTCGGTGATGCATCGGCAGCCATGAATGTTGCCCATGGTGTTGAAACCCTTACTTTTGGCGGACTTACTGCGGCTACAACCTATTACTTTGCCATTTATCCTTACACCAATGCCGGTGCACTGATAGATTACAAAACTGACCCCGCAGCCCCTGAAGCAAATGCAACCACCCTGGCAGCAGCTTTACCGATTGCAGCCTGGACATTTGATGCTACGAATGCTGCACCGAACACACCAAACGCTATTGCAGCCAACTATGGCAATCAGCTGACCGCTATGTTCTATGCCGATGGTACCAATGGCTCATCACTCTGGGCATCACCATCATCCAATCCCCAGTTGACTGCTTTCGGTGGATCAACGCTCAACGACCCGCGTCCGACGCAGGTATCAGGTAATGCTATTACCCTTGCCAACAGCTCAGCCAACGGACAGAGTGTCGTATTCAAATACTCAATGACCGGGTACGAAAACCCGATCATTACTTTTGTTACCAGAGGAACAAGTACAGGTTTCAATACCCACCAGTGGGCCTGGAGTACCGATAATGTGACCTACACCAACTTCGGTACAAACACCGCCAATACGACTTCATCGTTCCTTTTGAGGACCCTTGATCTGAGTACGATTGATGCCGTTGACCAGGCTGCAGAGGTTTACATCAGGCTAACGGTATCAGGTGCAAGCAGTGCCACCGGCAACAACCGCCTCGATAACATCGTGATAGATGCTACCCCGGCTGCTCCTTCAACCAAAACCCTGAATGTAACAGCCTTCCTTGAAGGCTTATACGAAGCAGGAACCGGTGAAATGAGGCAGGCTCTGGGTGATTCAGGACCACAGTTTGGCGCTGGCATTGCCGATGAAGTAACGGTTGAATTGCATGACGCTACAGCTCCTTATGCCGCAGCCTATACATTCACCAACGTTTCCCTGTCAACTGCCGGTAACCTTTCAATCAGCACAATCCCTGCTGTCGTTTCCGGATCCTATTACATTGCCATCAAACACCGCAACAGCATCGAAACCTGGAGCAGCAACCCGGTAAGTTTCGACGGAGCCGGTCCTTTCTCCTATGATTTCACCACAGCCGCTTCACAGGCCTTTGGAGACAACATGCTTCAGATAGGCAGTGTTTATGTGATCTTTGGCGGTGATGTAAATCAGGATGGATCAATCGACACCAGTGATATGACGGTTGTTGACAATGGAGCTGCTGAATACCTCACCGGTTATATCCTGGCCGATGTAAATGGTGATGGTGGTGTTGATACCAGTGATATGACCATCATTGACAACAGCAGTTCAAATTACGTTGGTTCTGCACATCCTTAAATAAATTTCTATATTGAATCCCCCGACAACCGGGGGATTCAATCTTAAAACCCCTGAGTATTTTAAGATTTAAACCAAAACCACACATCTATGAAAAAATTGTTTACAGGTTTTACGCTTTTTCTAATGCTGACTTTTCTGGTCACAGGAGTTAAAGTAAACGCACAGAACAGCTCTCCCATGGGGATTTCAGACTTTTCAATTTCAGTGCTGAACATGACCCAACCCACCAACAATACCATTGAATTTGATGTTTACCTGCTTGATCTTGATGCTGCTGATCCTTTTGAGCTCGCTTCAATTCAGCTTGGTTTTTTGCTGAATTCAGGGATTTATACAGGGGGTACGCTCACAGCAACCTATAACAATTCAGGTTCTGGTTTAAGTGGTGCACAGCAATTTTCTGCCAATACCAGCATCGTAACAACCATCAATGGTTATCCGGGTCAGACGCTGATCAGGCTGGCCGGAAAAACACCTCCGGGTGCTGGCAACGGGACCATCATCTCTGCCGTTAGTCCAGGAACCCAGGTCACCCACTTTACCCTGACCAGCACTGTTCCCTTTGTTTCAGGAACTACACCCAACCTTACTTTTGTTGCCAATACAGCCACCAACCCTTTGTATGGTACAAAAGTAGCTCAGTACGTAGGCGGTGTGAATACACAATTACCGGTAACACCCGGCGTAAACGCCCTTGTATGCTGCAACCCGGTTCTCAACCCTCCTTTCCCGGTTGCCTTTAATGTTACCGGCAGTGGTTCCTATTGCCAGGGAAGCACCGGCACCCCCGTGGGTCTAGATGGCTCAGAAGTTGGGGTTACCTATACTTTATACAAGGATGCGGTTCCACAGGTACCTACCGTTGCTGGCACCGGAGCCGCCATTACTTTTGGCGATCAGCTGGCTGGAACCTACACAGTTGAAGGTACCAACACAACCGGAACCACTCCTATGACCGGCAGTGCTGTCATTACCGAAGACACCCCGGTTGCGGTGAGCGTTACGATTGCTCCCGACCAGAACAACATCTGCGAAGGCACACTGGTTTCCTTCACAGCAACACCTGTAAACGGTGGCACACCTTCTTATCAGTGGTACCTCAACAATGCAGCTGCCGGCGCTGATGAGGCAACTTTTAACTTTACCCCTGCCAACAACGATGAAGTCTATGTGGTGATGACCTCAAGCCTGACCTGTACTACAGGAAATCCGGCCACATCGGCAACCACAACCATGATTGTCAATCCGTCGCTTCCGGTGAGTGTAACAGCAACTCCGGACGCGAACAATGTGTGTCTTGGCACCAGTGTTACCTTTACAGCCACACCAACCAACGGCGGTTCACCTGCTTATCAGTGGTACCTCAACGGTGTTGCTACCGGAAACGATGCAGGAACATTTATGTTTGTGCCAGCCAACGGTGACGAAGTATATGTTGTGATGACCTCCAACCTGGCAGGCTGTCTTACCGGCAACCCCGCAACCTCATCCACCACCACGATGGTCGTTGACGATTATCCTGTTAGTGTGAGCATTGCTGCTGATGTCAACCCCATTTGCCAGGGAAGCGATGTTACCTTTACCGCTACCCCGGTGAATGGTGGCAATGCCTCCTACCAGTGGTATCTGAATGGCAATCCGGCCGGAAGCAATCAGGCTACTTTCACCTTCACCCCTGCCAACAACGATCAGGTTTATGTTGTTCTTACCTCTGACCTGACCTGTGCCAGCAGCAACCCGGCAACTTCCTCCACTGTTACGATGACTGTTGATACTCCGCTTGCCGTTAGCGTTACCATGTCACCCGATGCCAACAATGTATGCGCCGGCACCAGTGTATTGTTTACAGCGACACCAACCAATGGTGGAACACCTGCCTATCAGTGGTACGTAAACAACCTTCCGGTAGGACTGAACGAGGCAACCTATTCGTATGCTCCGGCCAACAACGACGAGGTATATGTAACAATGACCTCTGATCTGGGCTGTGTATCCGGAAATCCGGCCACCTCAGCCACCACCACCATGGTTGTGAATCCGCTCATTCCTGTAAGCGTTACTGCAACGCCCGATCAGAACAATGTATGTGAAGGTACTTCCATCACCTTCACTGCAGTGCCTGTGAACGGCGGAGCCCCCACCTACCAGTGGTATCTCAACGGAAACCCCGTTGGCCTTAACCAGGATACCTATACTTTCGTTGCCTCAAACAACGATCAGGTTTATGTGCAGTTAACTTCTGATCTTACCGGATGTGTAACCGGAAACCCGGCAGTTTCATCAACCACCACCATGGTTGTTTATCCCCCGGCAGTTGCCAGTGTTACCATAGCCCCCGACCAGAACAACGTCTGCGCCGGAACCAGCGTAACCTTCACAGCCACTCCGGTTAACGGCGGCGTAACGCCTTCTTATCAGTGGTATCTCAACAGCAACCCGGTTGGTTCAGATCAGGATACCTATAGCTTTGTACCTGCTAACGGAGATCAGGTATATGTTGTCATGATCACCAGCGTACCTGCCTGTATCACAGGCTCACCGGCCACCTCAAACACCACCACTATGGCAGTGAACCCGCTGCTGCCGGCAAGTGTTACCATCGCTCCTGACCTGAACAACGTTTGCCAGGGTACTTCTGTTACCTTTACAGCAACACCGGTTAACGGCGGAACAACGCCATCCTATCAGTGGTATCGCAACAGTGCTCCGGTTGGCTTAAACCAGGCTACTTACACCTTTGTGCCCAACAACAACGATCAGGTATATGTAGTGCTCACATCCAATGCAACCTGTGCAACCGGCAGCCCGGCAACTTCAGCTTCAACCACCATGACTGTTAATCCGCTGCTTCCGGTAAGTGTTACCATTGCCCCTGATCAGAACAACGTTTGTCAGGGTGTCAGTGTGACCTTCACGGCAACTCCGGTTAACGGCGGAACTCCATCCTACCAGTGGTACCTCAACGGTGCTCCGGTCGGAAGCAACCAGAACACCTATACCCTGGTTCCCAATAACAACGATGCTGTTTATGTTGTAATGACCTCCACAGCCACCTGCGCTACCGGCAACCCGGCTACTTCAGCAACCACCATCATGTCGGTATATCCTCCGCTGGTTGCCAGTGTTTCAGTCGTTGCAGATCAGAACAATGTTTGCCAGGGAACTTCAGTGACCTTTACTGCTACCCCTGTTAATGGCGGAGCAACACCAGCCTACCAGTGGTATCGCAACGGATCTCCGGTTGGTTCAAACCAGGCTACTTATACTGTTGCCCCGAACAACGGCGATCAGGTATACGTGGTAATGACTTCCAGCATTTCGTTCTGTATCACCGGAACCCCGGCAACCTCCAACACAACCACCATGGTTGTCAATCCTCTGTTGCCTGTGAGCGTAAGCATCGCTCCGGATCAGAACAACGTTTGCCAGGGTACCACCGTCGTGATGACAGCCACTCCGGTGAACGGAGGCGCAACTCCGCTTTACCAGTGGTATCGCAACGGAACCCCGGTTGGTTCAAACCAGGCAACCTACACTTTCGTTCCCAACAACAACGACCAGGTTTATGTGGTTTTAACCTCCAATGCAACCTGCGCTACCGGAAACCCGGCCACCTCAAATACCGTTACCATGATCACCTCTCCGGGTGCTGCAGCCGGTGTTACCATTGTTGCCGGATCAAACGATGTGTGTGAAGGTACCGAAGTGGTATTCACCGCATTCCCGGTCAACGGAGGCACCCCTGACTATCAGTGGTACGTTAATGGATCGGCCACCGGCCCCAACAGCTTCTCATTCTCCTACTTCCCTGAAGATGGCGATGAAGTATACGTGGTCATGACCTCAAGCCTTGTGTGCGTATCGAACAACCCTGCTACATCCAATACCGTTGAAATGATCGTTAATCCGACTGTAACGGTAACTGCCGTTATCGAAGCTGAAGACAACGGTGTGTGTGCCGGTGAGGAAATGATGTTCAGCGCTGAAACCACCAATGGAGGCAATGTGCCTGCATACCAGTGGCAGGTAAACGGCATTGCTGCCGGCGACGACAGCCCTGAGTTCACTTATGTACCTGCCGATGGCGATGTTGTGAACCTTGTGTTCACTTCCAGCCTCTTCTGCACGGTTCAGAACCCGGTTACTTCCAACAGCATTACAGCCGAGGTATTTGATCTTCCTGCTGTAACCTGGGAATCGTATGAATATCCGCTGATGTGCGTCAACTGGCCTGATATGGAACTCTCAGGCGGTTCACCCGAAGGTGGTGTTTACTCAGGAACCGGTGTTGAAAACAATCTGTTCTCACCTTCCACCGTTGGTGCTGGTTCCTACACCGTAACCTATACCTACACCGATGAAAACGGATGTTCCGGCTCTGCTGAATTTACCATCGTTGTTGATGAGTGTGTCGGCACAACGGATCCTCAGTCAGCTGCAGCATCCATGACCATCTATCCGAACCCGGTTGAAAACAGGCTGTTCGTGAAAATGACCAATATGCCTCAGATCAGCTCGATGCGGATTATCAACGGCACCGGATCCATAGTACTGGAATCCAACCGCATTGATTACATCACCGGCAACGGAATTGAAGTACGCAACCTGAAACCGGGACTGTACACCCTTCAGGCAATTCACAGCAATGGTATTGTCAGCAGGACTTTCGTAGTCAGATAACTGTTGACACCCACAATAGCGAAAGGCCGGCTTTTCAGCCGGCCTTTCTGTTTATAATCAAGCTATTACAGGGATTCAGGATGAGCAGGGGCGAAAAAAAAAGGCCGGAACCCTGAGAAGCAGCTTAGTTAATCCTTCCATTGTTTAACAAGTTGAAAACCACCAAATAATCAATACCTTGCTGAAAAGAATGCCACAAATCTGCTCCGGCCTTTGATAACCCAGCATTATGAGAAGATGCACATATTGAAAAGAACATTTCCCGCAATTAGTGTACTATTAACACTAACTTGCGTCAAAAGTAATTCATAATCCGATAAGTCAGACACAAGCAGCCGGATTTTTTTGAAAAAAAATTCTTAAAATTTCCATTGCATTGATTATGTGACATATATAAAGAACAGCTTGCCTTCTCCCGCAAAATAAATAACCGGGACAGTGAACAGGAAATCCGGTTAATTTCCATTCGGTTGTCCTGCAGATTACTGCTCATTTTTACACTAAGTCATCGCTTTTGTAGAATATTGGTGTATATTTGCATGTTTTTTCAACACAAACACCCGCTGACCCTCTGTTTTTTCGCAAAGCCTATCCTCAGGAAATGACACAGACAAACAATTCACTTAACTACCATGTTTCGGTTGACTGTGTAGTTTTCGGTTTTGATTTCGGGAAGCTGAACGTATTGCTTCTTGAACGGAATTTCACCTATCAGGGTGAGGAATACAACGACCTCAAACTTCCGGGAGATCTGGTGCGGACCGATGAAGACCTTGACACTGCGGCTTCCAGGGTATTGAAAGAACTGACAGGGCTCGAAAACATATACCTCAGGCAATTCGCCGCCATCGGCACTCCAAACCGCCTCAACAGACTCGACCGCGACATGGAATGGCTGCGTTTTATCGGCCATCCGGAAGAAGTGGTGGTTACAGTGGCTTATTACTCCCTCATCAACATCGATCAGGACAAAATCGACAAATTCTGCCTGCAGGCAAATACCCGCTGGCATCCGGTTGCTGAAATTACCGAACTGGCCTTCGATCACATGGAGATTCTCAACGATGCACTGCTGATGCTCCGCTCCGAATTGAAATCAAATCCGATCGGGTTTGAACTTCTTCCATCAAAATTCACCCTCAGCCAGCTTCAGAAATTGTACGAGGTAATTCTGGGCACCGAACTCGATAAACGGAATTTCCGCAAGAAAGTATCAAACATGCCCTACGTTGTACCCATCAACGAAAAGGAAAAGGATGTCTCTCACAAACCTGCCCGGTATTATATTTTCAGTAAAAAGGTTTATGAAAAAACCCGCAAAAATTCCTTCGATTTTTCTGTCTGACAAACACTTTTCCTGAATCCGGCTGCGTTAAAGCTGCAGTTTACACCTTATCCGAAGGCAAAATGCATACCATAGAGCCATTTTACGCCTGGCGAAACCTCTACGACGCCTCTACCGATCCCCGCTCTCCCTTTTTCGGGGCCACCTACAGCGAAACACTCTGTATCAATTCAGTGTACAACTATTTTATCCATCCGCAGTGGGATGAATTCGGATCAGCCACCCTCTACGCCAAAATACTCTATGCCGACTACAACATTGGCTTCTGTGTGATTGAGCTGCTCGGCGAATGGAACGACCTGCTCTACAACGACATTATGTTTCTCAAAAGAAACATAGCCGAAATTATGATTGAGAAAGGCATCAACAGATTCATCCTGATCGGCGAAAATGTTCTCAACTTCCACGCTGACGATGATTCATACTACCAGGAATGGTTTGATGAAGTGGAGGATGGCTGGATTGCCCTGATCAATTTCAGGCCTCACGTAACGACTGAAATCCAGCGCGGAAGGCTTGACTATTACCTGGCCCTCGGAGGTAAACTGGATGAAGTAAACTGGAGGACCCTCAGTCCGAAACAACTTTTCGAACTGGTTCATGCACAGATTACCAGGCGCCTTCATTAAGGCTGGTTGACTTACAACTACACTCATCACCTTATAAAAATACTACCTGAGTAAATGATTGTTCCTACTACCAAACAGAAACAGACGGAACATGCTGCTCATCATGCCATCGGATCAACAACACAGAGTTTGCTAAATTTCTTAAATTTACGCTTACTAAGTTCGATATGAGAAGTCAGGAGCAAGAAAACAACTATACTGGCGCAGTATTTTTTGGATTTAATTATATTACAGAAATCGAAGCAACTGATTTTATATATCTGCAAATCCGGGGACTCATTTCCTTGGAAGAGAACTTCTGAATAATTTTTCGGTGATAAATTTACTCCGGATCAATCATGATTGCAAATTGAAAGGACTCTCAATCATCAATATTTTTGCTTTATGGAAAAAATACAAAAAAAAGATTTACGATTAATTGAGGAAATATCCGGTTTAATTGATGAAGCAAAAAAGGCTGTTGCGATAACAGCTAACTCTGCAATCACAGTTCTCTACTGGAATATTGGTAATCGGGTTAATACAGAAATTCTTCAAAATAAAAGGGCTGATTATGGTAAAAATATCATTGGAATCCTTTCCAGAAAACTGACTGAAAATTTCGGTAGAGGATGGAGTGAAAAACAGTTAAGACATTGTCTACGCTTTGCGGAGACTTTTGATAACAAAGAGATTGTCTACGCGCTGAGTAGAGAATTATCATGGACTCATTTCAGGACACTCAGCTATGTTAAAAATGATCTAAGCCGACTTTTTTACCTGGAAATGTGTCGGATAGAAAATTGGGGAACCCGGGATTTATCCGAAAAAATTGACTCAATGTTATTTGAAAGGACTGCTATCTCAAAGAAACCTGAAATACTAATTCAGGAGGAGCTGCAAAAATTACAAAAAACAAAGAACCTGACACCTGATTTAGTATTCAGAGACCCCTACATACTGGATTTCCTCGGACTGGAGAGCAATTTCAGTGAGAAAAAATTAGAAGATGCAATTCTTTGCGAACTTGAACGATTCATAATGGAACTTGGGCAGGGATTTACTTTTGTTGAACGTCAGAAGCGAATGCTCATAGATGGGGAGCTTCATAAACTTGACTTGTTGTTTTACCACCGCCGGTTAAAAAGGCTGGTTGCTATTGATTTAAAGCTAGGTCGTTTTAAAGCAGCATACAAAGGCCAAATGGAACTATATTTAAGGTACATAGAAAAAAACGATATTATTCATGGAGAATTACCTCCACTTGGGCTTTTACTTTGTGCTGAAGGGAATTATGAGCAGATTGAGTTACTCCAGCTGGACAAAGCCGGAATAAGGGTTGCAGAGTATATAACTGAATTACCATCTAAAGAGTTATTGCAGGATAAACTACATAAATTAATAGAATTTGAAAGGAAACGACTTGAAAATAAACGAGATGACAACTAAGTACTATTACCGGCGTTCTATACACCAATTGAGCGGAATGAATGCAATTCAAAGGTCTCCGGATGGATGCGGCCTGGCCAGTCGGGAAAATTCACAGAGTTTGACAAAAAATAATCAGTCTCCAGTGGTTTATAAACAGTCATTACTGAATTAAGACTTCTGTCAGGACAGGCAATAGTGAACTGCATTCCTGAAAAATTACCAGATCAAAACAGCCTCTTTTCTGACCAAATGAACAAAAAGATAACCGCATAGAATACCAACTTTAAAAAATGACACTTCATACAACAATCAGCGTCACCGGTAAGGTACAAGGCGTCGGATACCGCTACTCAGCCCGGCAATTCGCACAATCCATCGGGCTGAAAGGAACGGTGCGCAACGAACGCGACGGGTCGGTTACCGTTGAAGCAGAAGGAAGCGATGAACAGATTCAGCTGATGATCGCGTGGTGCCACCGCGGGCCTGCACGGGCCATGGTAGATTCAGTGAGGCATTTCCCGGCGCCCGTAGAAGGGTTTACTTCTTTTGATATCCGGTAAGTCATGACCAGCCTCCGGAAACAGCCCTGAACGCCTGAGCCTTTCAGCAGGCCACAGCCTGCAGCATTTCCCGTTTTCCGGGAGGCCCGGGAAGACGGTTTGTGACAAAGCCCGACTGCTGCAGCGCCCTTCTTACGGATCCTTTGGCTGCATAGGTCACCAGAATCCCTCCCACTTGCATCGCGGCCCGGATTTTCTGAAAAACAGCCGGCTCCCACAGGGCTGGCTGAACCTCAGCCGAGAATGCATCGAAAAACACCAGATTGAAAAAGCCTGATTTCAGCATAGCCTGCTCTATTCCCGTATCCACCCGTTCGAGCGTAAATCCCTGTCGCAGCAAGCGGCTCCCACGGCTAAAGCTGTGCATCTGCTCAAACAGGGGAGCAAACTCCCCGTAGGCACCCAACCTGCCATAATTCAGCAGCAGCACCTCCTCCCCTGTCAGCGGCTTTGGCTCTATGCCACAGTAATATGTCTCAGTGTCACGTGTGGATGGTTCAGCCAGCGTAAGCAAACAGTTGAGCCCGGTTCCGAAGCCGACCTCGAGGATGTTGATCTGCGCCGGCTGAATGAGTTGTTTCAGTCCAGCCCCGATAAACACATGCAGCGATTCCTGAATGGCCCCGTGAACAGAGTGGTAATGTTCGCCTGTTTCACTGCTGAAAAGGGTGACCGATCCATCGGCGGTGATTACTGCATTGCGTTCCATATCAGCGGGTGTACATCAGGTGAAGGTCACGGATGGTATCTGAGAATGAAACCAGCTCCGGATGGGATAAATCGTTCAGCAGAAATGTTCTGAGGTGCTTGCCATAGGCTACAAACAGCTGTTGCGTCAGGGGCTCCCAGGCAACCTCATGGGGGGCCTGCTCCGGGATCAATCCGGTGATACTGCCCGATTCAGGCCGGTACCAGTAAACACCTGATTCAGTCGTGATAAAGGCATTGGTGGCTTCGGGCATACTCACCCTCCGGATGGTTCCATAAGGGAAAGTCCGCAACCTGACAATGGAATTCTGTGTTTCGCTGTATTGCAGAATGGAAGAATCCTCCGGACCATTCACGAAAACCAGCAGTCCGCCGTCCGAAACACCACTGAGCGCAGCCGCCTTCCCTGTAAATTCCGTTTGCCTGAATATGCTTCCGGCCGGATAATTGAACAATACCAGCTGACTTTTGCAGTGGTTAAACGGTTCGAATACAGCGGCAATCCACTGCTTATAGTGCACGATGCTGGTAAAGTAGCCGTTCCCGAACCCGGCACTGCTGAAATTGAGGGTACCGGATGCGGAATAGCCTTGTATGAATGCGCCTCTTATGGCTGCAAAAACTTGCGTATTGTCGCAATATACCGCTGTGAAATACGGTAAGGGAGGCGTGGATACTGCCGGGAACGACCAGCTCAGCTCTCTGATATCCGGGTTCCAGGCTTCAAAGCTACCCGAGACATCTCCCGCCTTGTAGAAGCGGCGAAAGCGTGAACTCACCGCACTGCCTGAATAATCGCCGGAGAAGGAAAAAAGGGGTTGCGGGTTTCCTTCACCCGGCAGGCTGTTCACGGTGTATCCTGCGTTGCCGCTGCCCGTAACCACGAGCAACGACGTAAACTCAACCGGGATGCTGGTATAACCAACAGTTGACCAATCGTTTGTAATTCCGTTTGCTGATCCCGCCCTTACGTTCACTTCCAGTTGGCCCGATTCCAGCAGACGGTCGTCGAGCACGAAAAAGGTTTGTAAGCTATAGGAGTTCCCCTCCGGGTAAAACATCTGCACCGCTCCCACCGGAATGGCATTGGCTCCTGTCAGTGAAACGCGCACATAGTCAAGCTTCTCTGTATGACTGATCTGAGCTTCCACCCACAGCGTATCGCCATAGCCGGCAGCAAAACCCGAAAACGGACGGGTTATGGTGACCTCCGGTAAAGGGCCCTTCTCCTCCTCCCTGCTGCAGGAAGCAGACAGCACCACTGCTGTAAGAAACCATAACCGAAGCATCGTTCTCATTATACAAAGTTACAAATGTCTGCGAATTGCAAGAATTTGCATGAATTAACACGAATTCCTTTCCTGTCCACGAATTGCACGAATTAACACGAATTCCCTTTTCCTGTCCACGAATTGCACGAATTAACACGAATTCCTTTCCTGTCCACGAATTGCACGAATTAACACGAATTCCTTTTCCTGTCCACGAATTGCACGAATTAACACGAATTCCCTTTTCCTGTCCACGAATTGCACGAATTAACACGAATTCCCTTTCCCTGTCCACGAATTGCACGAATTAACACGAATTCCCTTTTCCTGTCCACGAATTGCACGAATTGACACGAATTCCTTTCCTGTCCACGAATTGCACGAATTGACACGAATTCCCTTTTTCTGTCCACGAATTGCACGAATTTCACGAATTAAAAATCAATTTATCCGGTGGGGACAATGCCGAAACCCCGCAATTATAAACCCCGGATGCCTGTCCCGTCAAGGTGGGAAGTCTTAGGTGAATTGAAAATGCAAACACCCACATCAGGAAGCCCCGGAGGGGCGTAAGGTTGATAGCCGATGCCGTATCCCCACAATAACAAGCCCCGGAGGGGCGTAAGGTGGATTTCAAACGCAAACTTCCCGCCTCAGGAAGCCCCGGAGGGGCGTAAGGTTGATAGCCGATGCCGCAAACCCACAATAACAAGCCCCGGAGGGGCGTAAGGTGAATTTCAAACGCAAGCTTCCCGCCTCAGGAAGCCCCGGAGGGGCGTAAGGTTGATAGCCGATGCCGCAAACCCACAATAACAAGCCCTGGAAGGGCGTAAGGTGAATTTCAAACGCAAACTTCCCGCCTCAGGAAGCCACCGGATGGTTGTCCTATGCGACAGAAAGGCGACCTTGTTTCGTTCTCCCCTAAAAAACGAAACCAAAAACGTTCTTCATTCCCAAAATCCGGGGAAACATAATCCCTTGCACCATTCAAACATTGTTGCTACCTTTAGGTGATAAAAAATCTATACCGCTATGCTGAATCACATAAAAAATGAAAATGTACTGTTTATTGATATTGAAACAGTTCCCCAGTTCCCGCAATATGAAGAAGTCCCACCCACCCTCAGAAAACTCTGGGATGTGAAAGCGTCGAAACTGGCTGCCAGAGAAGAAGACACCCCAACAGTCCTGTACGAGAGGGCCGGAATCTACGCTGAATTTGGTAAGATCATCTGCATCTCGGCCGGGTTTATCAACGGAAACGCCCTGAGAATCAAATCCTTTTATGGAAAAGATGAGGCTGAACTGCTGAACAGTTTTGCCGGAATGCTCAACAGCCGTTTCAGCAAGCCTGAATTTTTACTCTGCGCCCACAACGGCAAGGAGTTTGATTTCCCCTACATTGCCCGTCGCATGCTCATCAACGGCATTACCTTACCGGCTATCCTCGACATCGCCGGCCGCAAACCCTGGGAAGTGCAACACCTCGACACCATGGAACTCTGGAAGTTCGGTGATTACAAGAGTTACACCTCACTGGCCCTGCTCACCGCCATTTTCGGAATCCCTACCCCCAAGGATGACATCGACGGAAGCCAGGTAGGCCATGTTTATTGGGTGGAGGACAACCTGAACCGGATTGTGGAATACTGTCAGAAAGATGTGGTGGCCATTGTGCAACTCTTCCTGAGGTACAAAGGCGAACCGCTGATTGCTTCCGAAAACATCAGCATAGCAGTCTGAAGCATAATCAGTTAACCTGATAAAAATCCCCTCCGGCTAACACTACGAAGAGTCCGGATGTGAGTCGTGGTTATTCTCAGAAATAACCGTTTTCGCAACTGTTTCCTGAACCACAAGCCTCACTATAGGGAGAATTGCTGATTTATACAGTACAAAATCCACCGGTATGAACCCGGTAAGTTTACAGATCAGCCACAATTCAGGCCAACAGGCGGGTTACTCAGTATTTGATGTGCCAGTAAAATATATTACTTTTAGCATAACCTTAAAAATTAAAAATTATGACACTATCCCGATGTCCATCGGGATCCAAAACACTAATTCTCACCAAAAATATTTAGAACCGATTCCTGAAGAATTGGATGCAATTGGTAAACAAATAGTTGATGCTGCTTACACAGTACATAAGAATCTTGGACCTGGACTCCTTGAAAAAGTTTATGAAATATGTTTTTGTCATGAATTATCAAAAAGGGGCTTATCTTACCAACGCCAGATTGATGTTCCAATCATTTATGATAACATTGAATTTGACGAAGGGTTGCGTTTAGACGTT
>JAEUTG010000055.1 GCA_016788045.1 Bacteroidales bacterium | reverse complement strand
CTCAGCTTTGGGCAAGAGGCATAGGCTTGAATTTCTCCGGCTTCGTGGATCAGGAATTGAATACACAAAGCCGGAGAAATGTCGCAAACCCCTGTACTTCCGCCATGTTCTATATGAGAAACTAGCCAAACTCAAGGCCCTTCTCCCAACGGGAGAAGGGAGCTTTATCCTACTATAAATACGATACCGTTGGCGCGCGTCTTATTTTCTGACCTGTCTGCCTGGCATACTGTCTGCCTGAATGCGACAGGCAGACAGGCAGACAGGCAGGCGCGTGCTCCATGCCCTATGGCTTCGATAAATTTTTCGGAAACATCATTTGACTTCATATCGGCATTGATCCCGAAAAACACTCAGCCACCGGGCAACCGTTGGCGCGCGTCTTACTCTCTCACGCGTGCCCCCTGCTCCGTTGGCGCGCGACTCCAGGCGCGTGCTTCCACTACCTCCCGTTGGCGCGCGTCTTATTTTCTGACCTGTCTGCCTGGCATACTGTCTGCCTGAATGCGACAGGCAGACAGGCAGACAGGCAGGCGCGTGCCCCCATGCCTCACACAAAACTCCCGGTTAGCGCGCGTCCCCCGACGCGTGCCCCCAAACCCTGAAAAATCTAGTTGGCGCGTGCCAACTAATCTCTCCAATACATAACATTTTCCGTGAGTTGGTTCACTGAGCTTGAAGCTAAGGGTCGAAATTCCCCGAACAAAAAGCATGAAGGGTAAAACGGATATGAATCAAGGATTAAGTGGTTGTACAAATCCTGACCGGAATTCCTGATGTTGTATGACTATCAAAATTCTTCAAAAAGTAAAATTAACACTAAATATTGCTATTTAAAACAAAGATATTTAAGATATTTGTGAAGACAATAATAGTTCTACCTATTTCAGGTTAATCATTCTATTGCCTGTAAGGTACCTCATAGCACAGGATTATTATTACCATTGCTGCTACATATTATTTGTCAGAGCATTGAATATAGCTCAAATTGCCAGCAATTGTCTGAAACAGGTTAACCAACAGTAGGCTGTCTGAAACCCAACTTTTCACTAACAAAATCCAGGACACGATGAACTCAGAGCCATCAGAATTTCGCAACTTCAGGTCAATGATTGCGCTGCTAAAACGAATTTATGAACAGAACACCAGGCATAAGAATACCCTTACTGTTCTATTGCTTCTATCAATTCTTCCTTTTCTATTGATCTCATGTCAGAAAGAAAAAGATAATCCTGCGTCACCTGAAACCGATAAGCCATTTGCAATCAATATCAGTTCTGAAACAAATGCTGATCTCTTTCTTTTAAGCGAAGATGGTAGTTATGCCATTTTTGATAAACAGAATGAAGAGGGCTATACCACATTGTTTATTAATTCTTATGTTGAAAACAACAATTTGGGCGGTGTAGAGGTATTTACGGATAATAACGGGATGCCGCGTATCATCAAATCAATCGATCAGACAATAATATGCGGAAATTTTCATGGCAAGTACTTTGATGCAATAATATATAACAAAACAGGAGACCCATTGTATTACTGGGGACTAAGTGTTGAAGAAGACTTTGAAAAGTATACTGCTGACCTTAAGAAAAAAATGTCAGATGGGATAACCTCTGGAGAGAAATCAGGATTCGACATCAACGTATTTACTGCTTGCAAGATTATTTCTGTTACCTTGATGGTTACAGCTGCTTTACCGGTTGCGGCAACACTGGTCACTGGAACCGTTACTGTGAGTGCAGTTTTGGGAATAGCTAGTATAGCAGGATATGTTTGGAGTTATGTGCTTGACGAGGATTCCCCTACACTTGAATATACAAATAAGGCTTTATCGGCGGTTGACCTCGGAGAATGGGATGCTTTAATGAACAAGAAGAAACTACAATTACCTACAATTGGGAACATCAGTTCAGTAATTCTGGAATACACTGTCGATGAGGCAGCCGCATCCGCACTGAACAACCTGGATACCGAATTTCAGGAGGCTGTTCATAGCTTTCCTGTCGAAGAAACCCAGCGTCCATTTCAATTACAATTGAGCAGGTATCATATTGTCATGCCTTCCAATCCGGGAAGTTCAACCATCTTTATCACTACACAATCCGAATGGAAACTTGAAAATGAAAATATGGGATGGTGCAAAGCCCGCAAAACCTCTCAAAACGTAATCGAAATAAATGTTCTTGAACCATACAATTTGCCGGTAAGCCGAACTGTCTCTTTTAAAATAGTTGCGCAGAATGAATCAGTACCTCCGGTATTCTTTACTGTCGAACAAACCGGTATAGAATATACCCTTTCATCAAAGAATCTGCATTTTACATCCGATGGCGGTCAGGATGGCTTTAACGTTGTGGTACAATCGCCGGCAGTTGTTGATACGATTTATTCACTTGCAGGATGGTGCCATGTATCAAAAAATGGCATTTCACCGGTAAATGTTATTGTGAATACGGAGCCTAACAACGAGACATTCAGAACTACAAGTATTTTTGTGGTCCTTAAAATGGGGGATATCACAGTTTCAGAGGAAGTTACTGTAAAACAGGAAGGCAAAGAAGCAGAATCCGGATTTTTTGCCGGCACTCTATTCAATAATACTTCATGGTCTGTAACAGAGGTTGTAGATGAAGAAACGAATGGGATGATCAGGTACTTTGAAAATGAAATGTATCTGACAAAACCCTGGACCAGCGATGAAAATGGGACAAATCAGTATTCAATCTTCTATTCATTCCATGGAGACCAGATTGATGTCACCAATTTTGAGGGAACCGGCAGTATTTTTATCATCGACCAACAATTGTTCGTAAAAGACGGGGATAGTTTTTTACCTCTGGATGATTACCCTGTTTACATAACAAAGACAGGTACTAATGAAATCAACTGGACAAGCGAAGCGGATATCGAAGAAAATCATGAGCATATTGTTTACAATCATCTTAATACCTTCAAGATAGAAGATGACAACATATCAGGTTCTGCAACTACAGATTATATTTCAGAATACATCGGATCAGATCCGGAGTATACTGGTTTTATCTACTGGGAATCGGCAATTACACTCACGAGAAGTGGAATCAGAGAAAAAACAGGTTCAAGAAGATTTCAGAGCTTTGTTCGGAATAATGGAAACCAATTAAGCATTGATAGGCTCAAATATCTTTTCCATGTATTATCAGCACGTTAGCTATAACGAGACAACAATTTTTTAGAATCTGAACAATCCTTTCGACGCGCGTTTCCTGGCACTTGCCCCTGCTGGCGCGCGTCTTACTTTCTGACGCGTGCTCCGTGCCCCACACAAAACTCCCGGTTAGCGCGCGTCCCCCGACGCGTGCCCCCTGCCCTGTTGGTTTCGATAAATTTTTCGGAAACATCCCGTTGGCGCGCGTCTTATTTTCTGACCTGTCTGCCTGGCATACTGTCTGCCTGAATGCGACAGGCAGACAGGCAGACAGGCAGGCGCGTGCCTCGTTGCCCTGTGGCTTCGATAAATTTTTCGGAAACATCATTTGACTTCATATCGGCATTGATCCCGAAAAACACTCAGCCACCGGGTAACCGTTGGCGCGCGACTCAAGGCGAGTGCTTCCACTACCCCCAGTTGGCGCACCTCCTCCGAAGCGTGCCCACTTCCCTGAACAAATCCATTGACACATGCCGTATCTTGGTGAGATTGTTTTACCTCATCCCCCTGCCCTTCTCCCAACGGGAGAAGGGAGCTTTATCCTACTATAAATACGATACCGTTGGCGCGCGTCTTATTTTCTGATGCGTGCCTCCCGCCCCCATTGGCGCGCGTCTTATTTTCTGACGCGTGCTCCCATGCCCCGTTGGCGCGCGACTCCAGGCGCGTGCTTCCACTACCCCCCGTTGGTGCGCGTCTTATTTTCTGATGCGCCTCAACAAAGAGTCTCTTGATAAGTAACGAAATCTTCAAATGAAGCAGGATCTCATCTCCTTGTCTCCCCTTCCCCTGGTCTACTTGTCACAGCTTAGATGACGAAATCTCCAAACGAAAAAGGATGCGCCCAATGCTCTTACCTCATATTGTGGAACACGTTGGTGACATCCTCGTCGTCATCCATGCGTTCGAGCATTTTCTCGACGTCAGCCTGCTGTTCGGGGGTAAGGGTTTTTACATCGTTGGGGATACGCTCAAAGGCGAAAGATTTAATCTCAAAGTGATTCTCTTCCAGGTATTTCTGGATCGGCCCGAAAGAGGTGAAATCGGCGTAGATCATCATCTCGCCCTCTTCGGCAAAGACTTCCTCCACACCATAATCGATGAGTTCAAGTTCCAGCTCTTCAATTTCCACCCCTTCTTTCATGGCAACCTTGAAGGAGCATTTGCGTTCAAAAAGGAAATCGAGCATGCCCATGGTTCCCAGGCTGCCGCCATTCCTGACGAAGTAGCTGCGCACATTGGCAACGGTACGGGTCGGATTGTCAGTGGCAGTTTCCACAACCACGGCAACACCATGCGGGGCATATCCTTCGTATACCACCTCCTTATAATCGGTAGAATCCTTTGAAACCGCACGTTTGATGGCCCGTTCAACATTCTCTTTGGGCATGTTCTCACTCCGGGCTGTCTGTACCAGCAGCCTGAGTTTGGGGTTCAGGGTCGGATCGGGACCACCGGCTTTTACAGCGATTTCAATGTCTTTACCCAATCTGGTGAAAACCCGGGCCATGTTACCCCAGCGTTTCATCTTGCGTGCTTTGCGGAACTCAAAAGCTCTTCCCATAATATCCGGAATTGATGTGTTTAGGGTACAAAATTAACCGGAATCCGCCTGATACACAAAAAAAAGGGGAAACTTTCCCTGATATTGGGGTGAATCAGGAAGGTTATTTATTCAATATCTGGCAGAAAGCGCCGAAGGAATTTCCCTTGAGCAGAATTTCAACATCAATCCTTAACCGGTCGGCAGATAATCAGGGATTCTTCTTTTCAACAATGGCGCTCCATTTTTCGGTGCTGGAACCCAGCACATGGTTGATCCGGTTGAAATAATCATCCACCTCGCTTATTTTGAGTTCACGCGTGGAAGAGATGAATTCCAGCTCCCGCTGAATATCGAGCAACTTGTAAAAGATATCCCGTTCATGCTGCCACAATTCACGGGCCCGGCGCAGTTCCGACCACGAGCTGATGGCTGCTGTGGAGGCGGTAAGGCCCAGCACCACAAACTGTATGAAACTGTCGGCATACTGTGGAACCACCAATCCGGCTCCGGCAACCACGGTGGTAACGGAGGTGAGTATGATGATGGTTTTCTGATACTTGCGGTGCAATACTTTATGACCGTGCGACTCCTTACCGAAACGTTCGGTTTCGTCCTTGAGAATCTGTCGTAAGGCTTCAACCCCCGGATGAGTTTTTTCCATGTTGCTGATTTTAGAATACATCAGTAACAACAGAAAAGCCGAAAAGTTAGAAAATCAACACCGGAGAAGAATTCCTGCTGATGTCTGCGACCGTATCAATGCTGAACAACCATCTTCCGCCTGGCAACCGTGCTCCCCCCGGAATTGCTGATCATCAGCAGATACATTCCATTGGGGAGGTTGCTAACATCGATCCGGAAATTCTCTTTCTCCACGGCCTGTTCCATGAGTATCTGCCCCGACAACGCCTGAATGCTGAGCCGGTGATTGCCGGTCATGGCAACATCCACCCCAACCACAATATGATGATCGGCTGGTACCGGCCAAAGGCTGACTTTCCGCTGGAGCTCCGCATCGGTAATCCCGGTAGGGGAATTGTTGACCGGAATGTGAAAATCGGCGCCGTTGTTGTTGTTCCAGGTATTGTTGTCGTAGTGGATCACAAAATCAACCTGATTCACTACCTGACCCGCGTTGTTGAATGGCCCCAACTGGATGGTGATGTTGTTCTCTGCATCCGGCCCTTCCATTTCTGATTCAATGGCAGGGCCTGAACCGTTGAAAAGATATGATCCCGCAGGCCAGTAAACTGTTGCCGGCGTCTGCCATGTCTGATTTCCCGTACTTACCCCCCAATGCAGTTTAGCACCGATGTTAACATCGGTCTGGGTAATGGTAATCACATCGTTGAGGGTGGGGTTGGCCGGCGTCCAGAACACACCGCTTTGTCCTCCCCCTCCCGTATTGGAGGGCCCGACATACACGTGCTGAATGGCCGATTTGGATACATTACCTTCATTATCCGTCGCTTCAACGTAGTAATCAAGCAACTTCTCTGCAATTCCCTCAATCTCTGCATAATACTCTCCGGCAATGTAATCGGGCAGAATAAAAAAATTCACTTCCGGGTTACCGGTTACATTTCCCGTCGGGAAAACGCGGTGAGTCATTGCAAGGCTTTGCCACTGCTGTACCCCGGAACCTCCGGCGTAGGTGTCGTTGTGATTGTCCGACAAGGGATTCACCCCGTCGTTGTCAATCCTGTACTTCAGCACTGCGCTCTGTATTCCTGCAACATCGTAGGCAAAGGTCCACACATGAAAGTCGGAACTGTTCTGATGCTGCTGATAGCCATAATTCGGTCCGAAACCGGTGCCACCAGGATTGTAGGGATAGCGCTGGGGTATAAAAACCGTGGGTGGAGTATTGTCGGTGCCTGAATGAGCATTGATCACCTGATTGGCAAAACTGCAGGCTTTGTTACAGGCCAGCGATTGTTTTACTTCCATATCCAGCGAAGTGCCGTAATACATGTAACCGCTGTTGTAGGCCGGAAGCAGGTAATGCCAGGCCTTTTCTGCGGCATTCGAGGATGCTGTAGGGTTAACGATGGAAGCAATATTCACGTTCCCCTGCAGGTCTTCGGCCATCTGAACTCGGTTCTCGGCTGCCACCAGCACCGCCCAGTTGCGGGCATCTTCAGTCCAGCCTTCCGGATTGAACTCATAACCGGAGGTGTACATCGGCCAGAGCCAGTTGATAAACTGCGGATGTCCCCAGTCGTTGGCAGCATTCACCCAGGAGCCATCTTCCACATGCACCACATCATTCTCGGGAACCGGGTGATTGGCCAGAAACTGCTCTATGGTTGACGGAATATAGCCTTTGGAGGCAGCTTCATAGGCAAATCCGGGTACTGAATTGGTGTAATAATCGTATCCACCTCCCCAGGCATTATCTCCATCATGAGCCAGCAGCACCATGGATGGCTGCGCGGGATTGTCGTAAGGCGCGATGCTCTCATCAATGGTACCGGTACCCATGGTAGCATATCCATTCTGATAGCTTAGCACATCGTCCATCGGAACCACCGTTATCTTATACTCAGTTCCCGTTTCCGGATCCACGTATTTCGCTTTGTGAGCCTGATAGCAGTATGGCGCTGCAAAGGTACCCCCCCGCCCGTCGATCTGCCCGCTCCACCAGTGGTTGCCATTGGTGGATACTTTGTCGGCTGCATTCGGCGGATCAATGTTGCATCCGGAAGTGCCGTAATTGAGCGGATAGTCATTGAGCGTGCGGGCAAGGTGACTGTTGGCAATCACTACCCAATCCAGTCCTTCCTCCTTCAATGCCTTGATGTTGCGCACGCTGAAGGAACACTCGGCCGGCCAGTAGCCTTTTGAATAAACCGGTGAGCTGCCGAAATTCTGCTGATATAGATAACGGTGGGCCTGAATCTGCCGCCTGAGCATCTTGTCGCTGAGCAGTGGCGAAAGGGCATGATCTTTCGAAAAGGCAGTGATGTCCATGCGCGGTTTCCCGGAAGGCGTAGTCCAGCTTCTCGCAGTAACGAAATTGTTCTGCCAGCCCGTGCTGTAACCCCATTGACCGGCCTCTGCCAGGCTGTTGACATTCTCCATCAGACAACCGGAATAGTTGACCTGAGCCCCCGCTTCGGGAAGTCCGAGCAAGGATTGAACAGCATCTTTGGCCCGGTACTGATACACAGCTTTGCGGTCATCGTTGCCGAAAATCTCCTGGATGTTGTTGAGCGGATGCTGCTGCCCGTCACTATACCAGTTGCCGTTGTTCCATTTCAGGTATTGCGATTCCCAGGCTTTCTGATAAACATTGGGATTCCAGACACTGGTTTCGGGCCAGTAGATGGGTTGTTCCAGATGCCACAGGTAACTGGTATGAACCTGGCTGTAGGTGCAGGTTCCGACAAACAGCAAAATGAAAAATAGCAGCTTTCTCAACATAAACAGGTAGTTTTCAGCAAATATAAAACATATTATCCGTCAAAAACAGGTTTGGTCCCATACGGGACCACCCTTGCGCCTCATCGCACATTCTTCCCGTATCCTGTCCCTGACAAGACAAACCCGGAAGGTCTTCATGCGGATAAAATAAATGAATCTCCATCTGATTATCCTTATTTTTCGATCACCATGTCTTCTGCCCAAATTCTGACACAACGGGAAAGTCCCGGAGGGACTGCATATGGGTAGAATAAATTACCCAAATCCTCTGTGAAGTCCCGTAGGGACGAAATCCAAAGATCACCGGATGTCGGTTAGAATTCCATCAACAAATGAGTAAGAAAGAGAATCATCCGGGTCCTGACAATTCACAAACCCTGAAATCAAAGCCGTTCTTCCGGAAAACGGAAAGGCAGAAGGTTACCTGAGCAGCGCAACCTGCCCGATCACCGGGCTTTCAAGGTTACTGCTGACAAATTCAGGTGCACTGAATTCAACTTTGTAGGAATACACACCTCTTTCAGCAGGCTGTCCGGCAATGGTACCATCCCAGCCCAATGAAGGATCTTTTGTTTCAAAAACAAGGTTTCCCCAGCGGTTGTATACCTGGAACAGGTAACTGACAGGCAGGATATTTCCGATTACCGGTTTAAAGGTGTCGTTCAGCAGGTCCTTGTCGGGCGTGAAGGCGGTAGGAAGCCGCATCAGCAATCCGCAGGGAGATACTTCCGGTTGCAACACCACGGTTGCCGGGTTATTCAGAGCACATAGTTCAGAGGAGGTTACTACAAGGGTAACGACATCGGTGCCGGTAGCAGCGAATACCAGCGTGGCTCCGGATTCCGGTTGAACGCTGCCATTGATCTGCCATTGGTAAACAGGTGCATCGCCCTCGTTTTCAACTGTCGCGGTAAAAGTAACCTGTTCTCCTTCGCAAACCGAAGCTGCATCAGAATCGATGGCAGCAACGACTTCAGCACCGGCTACCTCCTCAATTTCCACCAACCCGGGCCAAAGTGTTTCACACAAAGCCCCGTCAAGTATCCTGATGGTGTAGCTTCCGGCCCCAAGTCCGGTAAAATCGGGCGATGAATGCCAGGTTAGACCGTTGTCTATGCTGTACTGAAGTGGTGCCGTTCCACCAGCGGCCGTAATGTTAATGACCCCTGTTTCACCTGAACAGTATTCAGCAGTATAGTCAACCGTAGTTATTCCGGCACCTGCAATATTTTCAATCCGCACAGGATTAGCTGAATAGATGGTTTCACAACCGGTAGCATCACGGACGACCACCGTATAATCCCCAGCGGCCAGGCCGGAGAAACCCGGAGCAAGCTGGAAAGTCGTACCATTGTCAATACTGTATTCAAGAGGGGTGGTCCCGTCTTCTGCCTCAACGGTGATTGAGCCGTTGGCATTGCCGCAGGTTTCATCCACAGAAACAGCCATTGTTATGGCAGCGCCACCGGTACTGCTCAGTAGTACCGGATTTCCCGAATAAAGGGTCTCACAGAGGTTGGCATCCCGCACAACCACAGTATGGGAGCCCTGTGCAAGCCCGGCAAAATTACCGCCAGCCTGCCACGAGAGACCGCCATTGATGCTGTATTCAAGGGCTCCGGTTCCGCCGGATGCCGTAATGCTGATCGCTCCGTTGCTGTTGCTGCAGGTAGGATTCTGCGGTACAACCTGCACAATGGAAGCACCACCGCTGTTGCTGACAATTACAGGATTACCACTGTATGCAGTCAGACAGGAGGATCCGTCCCTGACCACTGCAAGGTAATTGTTGGCCGAAAGATTGCTGAACAAGGGGCTGCTCTGCCAGGTAATCCCGTTGTCGATGCTGTATTCGAGGGGCGCCAGTCCTGCTGCAGTAAAAGTGATGGTTCCGTTGTTGCTTCCGCAGGTAGCATCCGTGCTGATAACACCACTGATGGTTGCTCCTCCGATATTGCCGACAATCACAGGATTGGATCCAAAAGGGGTGATGCAACCGGCATCATCACGAACAGAAACCAGATAATTGTTGGCCGCAAGATCAATAAAAACATTGGATGTCTGCCAGGTTGTTCCGTTGTCAACAGAAAATTCATAGGGTGGTACACCAGCAGAGGCATTGATGGTGATGGTTCCGTTGTCGGTTCCACAGGAGGCGTCTGTCGGGATAACCCCGGTGATGGTTGCCCCTCCTACATTCACCAGCGTAACCGGGTTGCCGGGCCAGAATGTTTCGCAGGAAGATCCATCCCTGACAATGACTTCGAAATCACCAGCTGAAAGACCAGTGAAAACATTCCCCGTCTGCCAGTTCAGTCCGTTATCTATGCTGTACTCCAGGCTACCGGTTCCGCCGGAAGCATTGATCGTAAGCTCTCCGTTCCCGTTGCCGCAGTTTTCGGGGGTGGTCAACACATCTGCAATGGCCGCTCCACCAATGTTGTTGACGATAACCGGATTACCGGAGTAAACGGTTTCACAGTCAGTTGCATCCATCACTTTCACCAGGTAAGGGCCGGCAGTCAGGTTGCTGAACACACCAGAGGCCTGATAGGTGACCCCGTTGTCGATGCTGTATTGCAAGGGTGCTACCCCCCCGGTAGAAGCGATGGTGATTGAGCCGTTGTTGTTACCACAATTGGCATCTGTTGCGGTAACGCTGTTGATGGAAGCTCCGCCTATACTTGTCAGGATAACCGGATTACCGGCATAAACCGTTGTACAGGACGTTCCATCGAGCACAAGCACATCGTACGTTCCGGCCGCAAGGCTGCTGAAAACACCGCTCCCCTGCCAGTTTGCACCGTTGTCGATGCTGTATTGCAGCGGTGCCGTGCCTCCGGAAGCCACCACCGTAATGGAACCATTGCTTTCGCCGCAGGTAGCATTTACCGGTGTCACCCCATTGATGGCTGCACCACCGGTATTGCCGATCACCACCGGGTTGTTGATCCAGCTTGTTTCGCAGCTGGCTGCATCCCGCACAAGGATGGTGTAACTGTTCGGCCCCAGGTTGCTGAAAACCGGTGAACTCTGCCAGTTGATGCCATTGTCGATGCTGTATTCCACCGGAGCCGATCCTCCGCTGGCGGTTATCACGATGGACCCGTTTGACAATCCGCAGGTAGCACCGGTTGGAACCACGTTGTTGATGGAAGCACCGGTCGGTTCTGTGATGGTAACGTTCACCCCGGCATCTGATGTACATCCGCTTACGGTGATGCTCAGGTTGTTATATACCCCGGGGGCGGCACTGAGGGTTGCAGCTCCCGATGTAACCCCGACATTGACAAAGGAACCTCCGTCGTAGCTGATGGTATAGGTTCCATCAGGTACATTGTTGAAATTGAAGGTAATGCTGCCATTCTGGCCGCATTGGGTGGGGTTGTTACCAGTGGCAGAAAGCTCCGGTACAGGGTTTACAACCATGGTAAGGGTGGAAGAAGTGGCCACATTGGAACAGGCTTCCACAGAGGTCATCACCACATACACCTGATCCCCGTCTGATGGTGTAAAGGTATAGGTCGCCTGATCTGTTCCGACCGGTAAGGTGTTAAGGTACCACTGATAGGAAGGTGCGCTGCTGTTGGTGGGTGTGGCGGTGATGGTCACCTGCGTACCTTCGCAGACAGCTCCCGATGGTGAAGCCGAAACAGCAACTGAGGTTACATTGGCCGGTGTAACCGTAACCTCCACACTTTCGCAGGATGAATAGCATGAATTGAGCGAATTCCACCGGGCATAGTAGGTAGTGGTGGTGGCCGGCGGGGCAATCGAAAGCGGTGTTCCTGTGCCAACCAGAGTTCCTCCGCAACTGCCTGAAAACCATTCAAGGGTGGGCCCGCTGCCATCTGCAGTGAGTGTGATGCCGGCCGGTGGATTGTCGGCACAGAAAGAGGTAACATCGGCAGCAGCAAAGGTTGGGTCTGTAACTGCAGGAACCGTTACGGTATAGGCTGCAAACTGGGTTTCGTTGTAGGCACGGCCGCGGGCCACATTGTAGCCGTTTATCTGCAGGTTATCCTGTGTAAACCTATAGGCATAAACACGGTAATACAAGTCGCTGGTGCAGGGTACGGTGATGTTGTCGGTATAAGAAGTTGTTCCTGAAGGGGCGACGTTGGCCAGCACAGTTGCACCTCCTATCACATCACCTGTATTGTAGGTTGTTCCATCTGTCGGATCCGCAAAGGTATTGACGGTATTGCGCAGAATCAGGTAACCGGTGGTGTTGTCACCCGGATTCGGATCGGTAACCGGGGCCCATGAAAGGGTCACGGCCGTGTTGTTGGCATCAATGCTGTAGGTAGGATTGATGGTTGTCCAGGCCGGTTGGCGGAGGGAACGCCAGAAGATGCTATTGGTGGTGGTGTTGGTAGGGCGGATATTGGGAAGGCCAAATGTTAGATCTGTTGTACTCCGGGCAGTATACAGCGACCCGTTTTGTGGTGCCGAGGTTCCGTATTGATTGATTGTGGGAGCCACAGTGGTTTGAGGACAAACCATGACTACCTCATCGTTCGCAAGAGGGTTCGGAGAGGGCGGCGAACTTGAATGGTTTAATTTGGGGACTGGCAAAGCAGTAAACATGGCTGATGCAGTAGTTGACTGAAAATGACCTAAAACATGCACATGTTGATCAGATGCATTTCGTATTTGAACAAGGTCTCCTGATGCAGCAATATTCAGTATTCCGGCGCCATAATTCACGTTCGAAAAATACACGCCATTCTCAGCACTCAGTTGAATGAAACCATCTGCCGGGTCGGTATCTTCAATATGATCCACACCTGATGAGCTGGCGGGTCTGTGCCAGATCATGATTATTGTTCCTGCTCTAAGGTTCTGCCAGTAAGCGATGGGGTTAAAGGTGATCCTGGGCGTTATCCAACCAGTTTGTGTGCCATTGTTATCTCCCAGTGTCCAGTTTCGGATATCGAGATTATCCTGTATTACAAGTAGTTCAGTCCATTCATCTTCGGGAACAGCCGCATTGAAATAACTGCTCACCACCATCCCCTGTCCGGCTGATTGCCGGGGTATTATCAAAAAAACAGACAAACAGGCGATTATCAGGGCCTTAAACAAGGAAGGCTTCAGAAAAACAGAGCCGCTACGGGTAAAATCTGCAACAATCATACAAGTCATCTCTTCCTGAAGCACGTTGTCAGGATGGTTAAACGCCCGGTTCTGCAGAGGATGATGGATGTGATCTATGAAAAACCGGCTTCTGCAAAGTTACGAAAAGAATCAGGCTACCGGGCAGCACTTGATAAAAATCGGTGCCGTCACAATGCAGGTTCAGGAATGGGTTTACTTACTGATTTCATTCTTTCAGGAAGGTTGACTCATACTATCCATCCTGAGAAGCCAAACGGTATGGCATCGTTACCCGAGACCACGAATTTCCGGTCCGATTTCCAGTCAACGCTCGCCTTCCCGTCGATCCGGATCTGATCCTTCACTTCAGCCTGAAGGTTTACCCCGCCTTCGACATCGAATTCTGCAGTTACCTCCGTTGCATAGTAGGTGTAGTCGGCGATGATGTTGTTGTTTACGAGTTTCCAGAGGGCTTTGTTGTTCTTCCTCAGCTCCTGAAGTCGGGGAATCAGGGTAATTTTCGACTGGTTGAGGAAAGTCCGGCACTTCACCCCGGAAATATAGAAATTAACGGATTTTGCCTTGCTGAGTCCTCCGGCGATGTTGATCCCCATTTCATCTATGCTGGCTTTGCCGGCGAGGCTCAGACTTCGTTCCACAGTGCCATACACAAGGTTGGCAGGCTGCAGAACAGTATCCCAGGCCGGGGGAGGGTCTTTGAATACCTGTGCCAGGGTACCGGCACAGAAATAACCGCGGTTGCGTTTCTCGATAATGGCACCGGGCACCACACCCGGATCACTGGCAAACAGCAGGGTGATACCATACCGTTTCAGAAACTGGGGAAAAGGAAGATTTGACATAGTCCGGGGTTTAAAACCCAAAGTTAATCAAAAAACTGCTCCGGATCAACAGAAATAATTATTAATCGGGATCATGCAAAAAAGCCTGTTCACTTGGAGACCATGTTGTGAAATGATTTCTTTCCTGAATAATTCGTCAATCAGCACCTCACTTTTGCAAAGAAGTCAGGGTACTTTATAGAAAAAGATACCTCGTGTTTCCTGGTGTCTTTGGGTCCTGGTGGTAAAAGCAAGTGGGCCACTAACACAAAAGGTTGCTTTTTGGAGCAGCCTCAGCGTTGAAAATTTGGCGATCCCGCATACGCGGGACGATGCGACCGGATTCTATCCCGCGCATGCGGGGCTCCCACCGGGTTTGGCAGATTCGACACGCGCTGGTGAAGCTGTCGGTTCACCATTTTGAATGTTGGAGGAGGCCGATTCCCA
>JAEUTG010000050.1 GCA_016788045.1 Bacteroidales bacterium | reverse complement strand
AATAGCCCGGTGAATTGTCATTAAATTGGGTGCCACATAGATAAGGCAATCCTTATTTGAAATCAGGATCCAGCTCCCTTCTCCCTGGGGAGAAGGGCGGGGGGATGAGGGCATAAATCCGCAGGGCACATTTTCCTGCGTCCGTCACTTCTAATGACACGAAGTAATAAGGCTTACTTTGTGTATTGAACTTATAGAACAGCCGGCTTTCAGCAAACAGCCCGCCTGACTGTTTCAGGCAGACGGTGCGTGCTTATTTTACTTCATTACCAACCCAGCAGCCAGGCAAAAATCAGGGGGGCAACAATGGTGGCATCGCTCTCAACAATGAACTTGGGTGTATCGATGTCGAGCTTTCCCCAGGTAATCTTTTCATTCGGAACAGCTCCGGAATAGGATCCGTAAGAGGTGGTTGAATCGCTGATCTGGCAGAAGTATGACCAGAATGGAACATCGTGCCATTCGAGATCCTGATACATCATCGGAACCACACAGATCGGGAAGTCACCGGCGATGCCTCCGCCAATCTGGAAGAATCCGACACCCTTGCCCGATGAATTGGCTCTGTACCATTCTGAAAGCCAGACCATATATTCGATACCGGTTTTCATGGTGGATGGGTTCAGTTCACCTTTGATGCAGTAAGAGGCGAAAATATTTCCCATGGTGCTGTCTTCCCAGCCCGGAACGATGATGGGCAGGTTCTTCTCAGCTGCAGCGAGCATCCAGGAATGTTTCGGGTCAATTTCATAATCCTTCTCCATTACTTTGCTCAGCAGTAGCTTGTACATGTATTCATGCGGAAAATACCGTTCACCCTTGGCCTGGGCATCTTTCCAGATTTTCTCGATGTGGTGCTGTATCCTGCGGAAGGCCTCTTCTTCGGGAATGCAGGTGTCGGTTACCCTGTTCAGCCCTTTTTCCAGCAGTTCAAACTCCTGCTGCGGTGTCAGGTCGCGGTAATTCGGAACCCTTTTGTAGTGGCTGTGGGCCACCAGGTTCATAATGTCTTCCTCAAGGTTGGCCCCGGTGCAACTGATGATCTGTACCTTGTCCTGACGGATCATCTCGGCCAGGGAAATACCAAGCTCAGCAGTACTCATGGCACCGGCCAGAGTGATCATCATTTTACCGCCTTCGGCCAGATGGGTTTCATAACCTTTGGCAGCGTCGATCAGGGTAGCGGCATTGAAATGTCTGTAGTGATGTTCAATAAATTGAGAAACAGGACCTCTGTTCATGGGAATGGATTTTTTTGCAAAGATAGGAAATTTTGCATGGGGCATGGGGCATGGAGCATAGCCAAATAATCAGGATTCGATTCCATAGCGGCTGACAAGCCCTGTCTGCCTGAATGCTCCAGGCAGACAGGCAGGCTGCCCGCCGAAACAGCGTGCAGGTGGGGGGACAAGCAGACCAGGGGACAAGCAGACCAGGGGACAAGCAGACCAGGGGACAAGGGGAAATGGGGACAAGGAGAATTCCGGATTTCGGATTGCAGTGACTTAGAGACATAGAGAAAAACTGCGTCCCGAATAACCCTTGTTCTTTTTTTTGGAAATTGGAAATTGGAAATTGGAAATTGGAAATTAGACATTAGACATTAGACATTAGACATTAAAATTTATCCTTCCATATTCTATCCCCTTGTCTACCAGTCACCTTGACTATTTTCATTTCATTACACGTCTGAGCAAACGGCAAGGTACCCATGAACAAGGTTGAATCATTCAACATCCAGGCACTATAAATATTTGTACTCTGTTCAATGAAATCAAATACTTTTTCAGGTAAATCAGAGGGAAAGTGTCTATTTCTAAAGATTATGCTTTCCGTAAAAATAAGACTATCGTTAATTATTTGCCAGTCACCGGTACTAAATAGCAAATTCTCAAATGTAAAATGGTATACGGAATCATTATTTAGAATCAGGCGTAAATCATAACGGTTTGAAAATTCAATGATGCTGTCTTTGAAAAACTCTATTGATTTCGTTGCGACAGGAATCCGGGCTTTAGATTTTTCTTTGTAAGAATTCATTTCTTTGGCAAATTGTTTAAAATATTCCTTAATTCTAAATTGATCTTCTTCCGTCTCTGTTTCAGGAAGGCTTGCCTGATCTTTTTCAAAAACCAATCCGGCGTAGCGGCTATTGTATAGTTTTAGGGCATTCCCATCCTTTGAATAGAGTATTTTCTCTCCTGATAATTCATCTTTTGCATAAAAATAATTGTCTATCCTGTATATTTTTCCGTATGAGATAGTCAGATAATAAACTATGTCCAGAGGTATATCCGGAGTCGTCTGCCTGGTATAAATAACAAATGCCGAATCATTAATAATATCCATATTTATGTTTCTTGAATACGATGATGCAAAAGGGATTACAGCAATATAAGCATCCGCTCTCATCCTTTCTTTTGAGCAATTTGTTAACAACAAAAGTAAAGACAATCCAATAGTTAGCTGTGTTCTCATAATTCTCGGATTAATAACCATTTATCAGGTAATCAATTTGTTTGCTGTTCTCTATATAACGACACACCTTCGAAAACCAGGAATTAGCTTGCTGACCAGCATGTTTTTAAAAATCAACAAATGAAATACATGCTTCAATGTGGAATCATACAGAAGCAAAATGTTTTTGTTCCGGGTATAGATACCCTCTGATAATGCAAGGGTGTTGATAAACAGTTGATATTTGTTATCCCGTTCTATGGTAAGCCGGTACATTGGCTTGCCGGCTTTTTCATATGTGGAATAATCTCCCGGGATATGATCGATTACATCATTTGTACTTTTATTGCAGGCTGATCTTTCCAGGATAAGCATTTTTTGAGTTAAAGGGAAATTACGGATATCCTCATCTCCTCCTTCCCCCTTAAGACAATTCAGGGTGCAGCCATTCAGAAATGAGAACGACTTAATGACCCTTATGCGTTGGTTGGATGTGTCGAACATCATTTGTAACTCTGTTGCTTTATCAGTTAAAGTCCCAATATTTCCTGAAGTTTTATACAAGCCATAAGAGAGGGGCTTAAACCAGTTTGGAACTGAATAAACGGCATACAAAGTATCATTTATTTTCTCAACCTCTTTTTCCCATAAACCTATCTTAAATTCGCCATCGGGGAATAAACTTATGTTACAATTATATTTCTTATGTTGAAATGAAATACCGCATGAATTAATATATTGGCCAAAGCTCTTGCCGGACATGATGAGCAGAAAGAATAAAACAAATAGATTTTCATCGGTTTTCATCTGTTAATATTGAATCTTAAATAAGAAACTTCAACAAGACTTTCGTAAAACAAATTAGCGACAAAATTCTGGTTTTTTGAAAGAAATGATGAAGATATTGTGCGTGCCAACTGAAAATAGACCTGATTTGAGAAAGAACGCGAAACTTTTTTCTTAAAAAATAGGGTAATAAAAAGGCTTTTCTTTTAAAAGGCTTTGAAAAAACCGGCATCCGGTGCCCGGCTTGATTAATTTCATTTCGAGACATGCCCTGGCAAAAGGCAATGAGCCCATGAACAGCGTTGAATCATTCAACATCCAGGCTTTGTAAATAACTCGTTCTTTTTGAACGAAAGATAGCATATATTCATTACAATCATATAATTGTGAGGGATATGTATTTTTGTGCCTTGAGAAATCATCGAAGATTAGTGTGTCATCTTTTATTTGCCAGAGACCCCTGGTAAATACAAGATTATCTATGGTATAATTATATATGGAGTCAGAATCAAAAATAAGACTTAATCCATAATCGTTTGAGAATTCTACAATGCTATCATTAAATATCTCTTTTAATTCTATTGTATTTGGATTCTGATCTTTTGTTTTTGCGTTGTAAAATTTCATTTCATGTGCCAAAAAGTCTAAAACATCCTGATTTGATTCATAAAATTCAAGCTCTTTTTCGAAAATTAATCCAAAATACCTGATATTGTGAAGTTTAATGGTTTTATCATCCTTTGTAAAGAGAATTATCTCACCTGATAAATCATCTTTTGCATAAAGAAAATCATCTTTTCTGTATATTTTCCCTGAAAAGATTGTCAAATCGATATCTACATCAGGAAAAAAAGTATGTGATGTAAAGATAACAAAAGCTGAATCTTTTATAATATTAATACCAAAGCCTCTATCCGGGTATGAAAAAGGTATTTTGGCACCATATGATTCTGCGTTTATCCTTTCATTTTTGCAATTTGTTAACATCAAAAATGAAATCAATACAATAGTGTGCAGTTTTTTCATAATTCCGGGATTATAAACCATTCATTAAATATTCAATTTGTTTGCTGTACTGAGCAGGATTGAGATTAAAAGCACTTGATACGGAATCAGATGCGTTTATTTGGCCTCTGTATAACTCCGCTTCTTTAAGCATACCATGGGTCTCATAGTGCCTGGCAGTAAATTCCAATGCTTCTGATTCAAAGTATCTGTTGTCTATTCCGTATTTCTGATGCTGAAAGTAATGAATATAGTCGTTAGTAGCGATGAGTTTTTTTGCAAATTTTGGAAATATAGAACTGGAAAATGGTTGCAAGGCGTAGGGCGCACGCCGGTTGATTCGAAGATTCAGGCATCTTAAATGAGACGAAGCGACTCATAACATAGAGAATAAGGCATAAGACCGGTGGCTGAGTGATTTCCGGATTTGGTTTGTTGATTGAATATCGGATATTGATTCCGGAAATCGTATCGAAGCCACAGGACAAGAGGCACAAGGCTAATCCTTCCAGATTTGATGATTCCGGCATCTTAAATGAGACGAAGCGACTCATAACATAGAGCATAAGGCATCAGACCGGTGGCTGAGTGATTTCCGGATTTGGTTTGTTGATTGAATATCGGATATTGATTCCGGAAATCGTATCGAAGCCACAGGAATAGGAGAGCAGGGTACAATTGTCGTGTAAATAAACTTTAGGGGGAGAAGAGGTAACTATGCTTCATCCGGATCTTCCTTTACTCATAAAGTCATAGATCGACCAGGTGTTATGTTTGACAAATCATGATGAATGGAGAATCGGATAGCAGATGTTTATTTCTGGTTTTATAACAATAAAAAAGAGCCCCCAACCGGAGGCTCTTTGATGAATTTTCAGAAGAGGTTTAGTTCTTCATCAGTTTCTGGGTCAGTTTGCTGCCGTCGTTGCCAACGAAGGTAACAAAGTACATTCCGTTGCTGAGGGAAGCTGTGCTGATGGAGAGGTTGTCGCTGGTCATTTCGATGTTTTCAACTACCTGGCCGAGGGTTGAGGTGATGATCACCCGGTCAACTTTGGCGGTGGTGTTGATCTGCAGTTTGTTGCTTACAGGGTTCGGATACATCTGTACCTTTCCGGCCAGCGGATTTACAGGAACACCAAGCAATCCGTCAACACCCCATTTGTAGGTGATGTTGCAGCTGCCGGCAACGGTGTAGGTGCGGTCTCCGCCTGGTGCAGGGTCGCCACTGCCCCAACCGGTTCCCATGAAAAATTTGAAAGCAATTACGCCATCAGGTAAAGCAAGGCTGATGGAGTAGATTTTATCACCATCAAGGTCGAACATTTCGTTGTTGGCGTTGGTGCCCGGTTCGTTCCAGGTGCCATAAACTCCACCAAGAGCACCAGAAAGGAATACCTGCTGGCCTTCGGCAAGTCCTGATTCGCTCATGTCAACATTGATTACCTGAACCGGAGGAGTGATGGGGTTCGGGTCGTTGTTGAGGATCACATCGTCAAAATAGAGGTCGATGTCTTCGGTGAGGGTTAAAGGATCTTCAAAGTCGGGCAGGAAAACGATGGTCGGATAGGTTCCTGTTTTTTCTGAGAAATCGAATACATAGTCAGCCCAACCGTTTACAACAGTCTGAGCGTTGGTAGCAGCAACCTCAAGGGTACCGGCAGCGCCTGCTTCGATTTTGAATTTAATCGGGCTGATGCGGGGTTTCCATACCTTAACGTGCATGTACTTGTTGGTAGTAACATCAACCTGGGTACCTGAATACCAGCCACCCCAGGGAACACCGTCTTTATCGCGGTGGAATTTGATTACATAGTCGCTGAGGTTAACGCCTGATTTGTCAGGGTTCGGGATCAACTGGAAATAACTAAGGTCTTCAGCTCCACCGGTCATAATTCCGAGGGGAATGTACTCATAGTTTTCCATAACCTGAGCCGGGGCACTTCCAACAGACGGATCGTTGTTTACATAAAGATCATCGAAATAAAGGGTGATGTCTTCGGTAAGTGTCAGAGGTGATTCAAAATCGGGGATAAGAACGATTTTAACATATTCACCGCTAACAACACTCATATCAAATACGAGCTCTTCCCACTGGTTTACCAGTGTCTGAGGATTCATGGAGTAGACGTCACCAGAGTTTCCGCCACCGCCTTCATATTTGAAAACCACCGGGCTGATACGGGGTTTCCATACTTTAATGTGAACATATTTGTTGGCAGTAACATCAACAGGGGTGGGAATGGTAGCATACCATCCGGCCCAGGGCTGGCCATCGGCACCACGTACCATTTTACCAACTGTAAGACTGGTGTTGATTCCGGTTGGATCAGGGTTGGCAACAACGGTAACAGAACCATTGGCACCAACGTCAAAACCATTCATTTTAATACTCTCGAAATCTTCGATAGTCTGCGCATTGGCAAAACCGGCAAAAGCCAGCATAACAATGCATAAAAGGGTAAATTTTCTCATAGTTGTTTGGTTTTGGTTAGTAATTAATTAACTACAAATATAAATGCTTTTTCTGATTGTTTTTTTTGTCGTCACCAAAAAATCAAGTTTTTTTTAATAATTCTTGTTAAAAATCAGCTGTTCTGACATTCAATACCCTAAAATGCTGTTGAAGTGATTATTTGCTATTATAAACATGTTGAAAATCAGCTATGTCTCTATCCTTTTTTTTAGCAGAAACCAGAATTTCTGCCTTTCTGATAGTTTTTTACTTCCGCTTTTGTAAATATTTTATTTTTGGAAAACAGTGAAAACGCTTTTTTTACCCTGCTGAACCTGCTGAAATTTTAAATCAACAGACTGTCCAATGAACTTCAGATCAATTTTGTATGGCATTTCTGTTTGTGCATTTCTGACAGCTGTTATTTCTGAAAATCAGGTTTTCGCACAGCAGGAACCAATGGCAAAAGACTTATCGGCAGAATTGGGCAACAAGTATTTTGATGCCCTTGACTACCTGCTGAAGAATACGTGGATGGCTGATACGCTTGTTAATCAAAGGATACAGCCTGCTTTTGCCTATGGTATTGTTTTTCCGGGGCTAATTAAATTTTCTGCCATCCGCAACATCATGGAAACCGGGGCAACCCGGACACTGTATGTACAGTCGGGTCGCAAATATGCCCACTATGAGATGGGCCGCTTTCAGATGAAACCATCCTTTGCCGAACTGGTGGAGAGAACCGTTACCCGGCAGAAAATCACCACCGAGAAGTTTGACCTGAAAAACACGGCCAAGGCCCGGGGTGAACGTGCCAGAAGGCTCGATTCGCAGGAATGGCAATTAAAATACCTGATCATGTTTATCCGGATTATGGATAAGCGGTTTGCGCATATCAAGTGGAAGTCGGAAGACGACAAGGTGAGGTTTTATGCTACTGCATACAGCGTCGGCTTTAACCGTGATGAACGCACCATCAAACGCATGATGAACCCGCACACCGTCTGGCGCAGAAGTAAGGACGCGAATTCAAAGGTGCGCTGCGGCGATATTGCCCAGTGGTTTTTTGTAAACGACGGATACCGGTTTAAAGTGGATTTCTGAATATTAGAAATGAGATGGTAAACTAAAAGTCAATAAAAAAGAGGGAAGATTCTTCCCTCTTTTTTATTGTTGAACTATGCCATAATTATTTGGCATTATAAAAGGCCTGGATTTCCTCCAACGTAAGCACGCGCTTGAACATGTGAAGTTCATCAATCAGGCTCAGGTCTGAGAAGTGGTTCCATTCTGTGAACCTGGGAGCTCCAGACATGATGGTTAGGATGTCGCAGCCAGTCCAGTCAACCGGAGTCAGCATTGTTGATTCGCGGGCCATTTCACCGTTGATGTAGATGGTGCTGGTTGTTTCGGAAATGGTGAATGCCAGGTGAACCCATTCGCCGGTGGATGGATCTACCTGTCCGCCATCGTTCCATGTTTCGCCGGTACCATTACCAACATTGTCTTTGATGGTTTGTGAGGTAGCTGAACCTTCACGGAAGAAACGGAATCCGAAATTGCGCTGGTTCTGAACAGCCGGGTATCCGGCGTTGGCCAGATCTTCAGCCGACATGGTAAGAATTCCTGCGCGATCGGGGGTGGTGTTGATTTTCATCCAGAAAGCTGCGCTGAATTCCTTGGTAGTTGTCAGCGTGGCCGTTGGAATTGTAAGGTAGGCGTCAGTGGCACCCTGATAAGCCTGTCCGAGCTTTCCATCGGCAAAGGTGGGGGCTCCGTTAACGGTAGGTGAAATGCCGCCGATGGCATCGTCGAAAGTTCCTTCAAAACCCATATACAGAACTTCGCCTTCAAGCGGTACATAAGCTGTCATGGTAAATTTCTTGAAATTTACACTGGCACTTGTACTCTTGTCGGCTTTGTCAGTTACCGTAGCGGTGAGGGTATGGTCGCCATCAGAAAGGTTTTCGTAAGTGACATTCAGCACAGCCCTTCTGTAATCCTTGAAGGTGTTGAAACTGGCAATCTGCGTACCATCAAGCTGAACAACCACGGTGCTCAGTTCAATGTCGTCGGACGCGGTGAGCGTAAAGGTTACCGTGGTCTGACCTTCACCAATGCGCATAATTCCACCCTCGGTGGGGTTGTTGAAAGTCAATACCGGTGACTCTGTATCAGGCCCCGGAGACACTGAGTTGATCGGATCGAGTCCTTTTTCACAGGAAACGGCCATCACCATCATCAGTGAAAAGAAGATTAAATATCTGAAGTTTTTCATTTTTGTTTCTTTTAATGGTTAGTTGATGCTTACTGTTTCAGGTTAGGCAACTGGTCGACCTGGTTCTGCGGATAAGGCAGGAAGGTTTTGTCAGCGGAGAACGTACGACCATCGTAGCTCAGTTCGTTGTAACGTCCGAGCCTGATCATGTCGAAATAGCGGGTACCCCATTCTGTCCCGAGTTCAGCAAATTTTTCGTCCATCACCTGATCGTTGGTCACCCCTGATAATGGAGAGAGTCCGGCACGTTCCCTTACCTGGTTTACAGCATTGTCAGCTGAGCCGGCTGACCCGGAGGCACCCTGCGTAAGTGCTTCGGCATACATCAGCAGAATTTCAGCATAACGGATACAGGCAAAGTTTTTGTTGGTACCGTAGTCGGTGCGGCCCGGTGTGAGCTGATTTGACGGCAGGTAGTGTTTACCGCTGGCAAACATGGCCCTTGCATAATCGTTGAAAACATCACCTGAACGGGTTGTGTTGGAAATCCACGAAGGCAATGTACTGTAGTTCGGGTCTTTTTTAAGTTCGGTAATGCCGCGGTTTGTGAAAATTACCGTTGTTTCAAGGCGAACTGTTTCATCGCGGTCGAGCATGAACTTAATGTATTTCAGACTTGGCTCAAAGAAACCCCAGCCATCGCCGGCACCGGTTACGGCAGGTGTCCAACCCTGAGGGCCGAAGAAGGCATAGAGGTAGGAATAGTTGTCACCGGAACCCTGACCAAGGTCAGAATACTGCATTTCCAGGATATTCTCGTTGTTCAGTTTCCCGCGGATCTTGAAAAGTTCATAGTAATCCGATTCCAGCTGGAATTTACCGCTGTTGATGATTTCACCGGTTGCCTCGGCAACGGCCTGATAATTCTTCAGCTCGAGGTTGGCAAGGGCTTTCATAGCCAGTGCGGTGTATTTCGTCACGCCACCGGGAATGTCGGTGCGTTCGTTTGGCCTGACAGCCGGAAGATTAGGAATGGCTTCATCCATCCTGTCGGAGATATACTGCATGACTTCATCTTTTGATGACAATGGAGTAACAAACAACGCAGATGGATCTGAACTGCTAGGTATCAGCAGGGCTCCCCAGGTACGGCTCAACTGGAACAGCCACCATGAATTGAGCACCTTGGCCTCGGAAATGTACTGGTCGGCAAGGGTAGCGCTAGCACCGTTTTCTTTGTAAAGGGTAATCTGCTCCATGGCCGAATGGGCTGAGAACATATTTTTATAATAGTTCTGGAACAGCGAGTTGTACATCCAGTAATCCTTGTTGTAGTTGTAACTGTCGGTTTCGGCAAAATCCTGCTGGTCGCCGAGGCCTCCGGCATTTACATCATCACCACGGACAGAAATCAGGGGGAAGTCTTCCCATTCGGTGTTGTTTAATTCGGTGTAAGTGCCGATAATCGGAAGGATCATGTTGCTGTGGATACTGTAATCTGTGTTTTCTGTCAGTTGAGTATCCTCTTTCGCAGCATCGATGTATTTTGAACATCCGGAGAAAATCAGCGGGGCGGCAACCACAAGGGCTGCAACTATTATGGTTTTCAGTGTTTTCATTTTATATGTTTTTAGAAGTTAGAACCTGATATTCAGACTAATGGTGTAAGTTGCCGGTACAGGATAAGTTTGTGAGTCAATCCCGTTTTCAACTTCAGGTGTAAAACCATTGTAGCTAAACAAGGTGAGGGGACGGTCGGCGGTGAAGGCTACCCTGGTAACAGGGAAGTTTTTACCCAGCCATTTGCTGTTCTTTATGGTGTAACCCAGTTGCAGGTTCTGGATACGGAAGAAGGATCCATCTTCTACGAAGTAGTCGCTCATCTTCTGGTTCCATCCTCTTCTGAGTCCTGATGCTGAAGGATACTTGTCGGAAGTTCCCTCACCATGCCAGCGGTTGGTGGCCAGGTCGGCATCCATGTTTCCGTCGGCAGTCCAGATAATCTCACCACGTTTGCGGTTGAGAACCTTATTGCCTGACTGACCGTAAATATTGGCCGAAAAATCGAAGTTCATGTAAGTGATGCTCATGTAGAAAGCATAGGTCAGGTTGGGGAAATAGGAACCCAGCAGAACGCGGTCGTCATCATCAATTTCTCCGTCACCGTTCTGGTCTTTGTATTTGAAATCTCCGGGTACCAGTCCGTTGGCAACAGCTACCGGATCAGCATCAATTTCTGCCTGATTCTGGTAAACACCTGCTACTTCGCGGCCATAGAATGCCATCAGGGGTTCTCCCACATAGGTACGCTGACGGAACTCAGCCGAACCACCATCGATATAGGTCTGACCATAAAGGTCCTTAGCCTGGTTTTTCAGGGTGGCGATATTTCCACCAAGAGTATAGGTGATTTTATTGGTGAGTTTGTCTGACCAGTTCAATGCCATTTCAAAACCAGCGTTTCTGATAACGCCCACCGGTTTAAGATAGCTTTCTCCGGTACCCGGAACAATGACCGGGATGGCTGCGTTCTTGGTGTCGCGGCTGTAGTAATCAACATCAACTGACAACCTGTCTTTCAGCAACTTGCCGGTAAGTCCGATGTTGGTTTCCTCGGTGAGCTCCCATTTCAGGTAAGAGAATGTGCTACTGGCAACCGTGCCTGAGTATACGACACCGCCCATGGTAGTTGTAACTACACTGGTGGTGCTTGCACCGTCGCTGGCCTGGATTTTATCATTACCCAACTGGCCCCATGAAGCACGGAGTTTCAGGTAAGGGAAGTTGGAATTGCCCTTCAGGAAGCTTTCTTCCGACAGTACCCAGCCGATACCAACAGCAGGGAAATAGCCCCATTTTTCCTGGTATTTGTTGTTACCGTCAGCACGCATGGTGGCATACAACAGGTAGCGGTCATCGAAGTTGTAGGCTAAGCGGCCGAAATAAGACATACCATATTGACGTCCTCCATTGTCAGATACTGCATCACCAAGCACACTCAGTGATTGATTGATGTACCAGGTCTCCTCTTTGTCGGATGGGAAGTTTTTTCCCTGGGCTGATAAAGTCTGATACCCTTCATTTTTGAATGAAGTACCGGCCATCAAAGTCAGGTTGTGCTTTTCAAAACCTTTGTTAAAGGTAAGTACATTGTCCCAACTCTGATTGTCGTATAGCGACATGGTGCGGGTAATGGTAGCATCGGGATTCTGGAAACTATTGCCAATGAAGAATGGCAGGTTTACTACCCTTTGATCGATTACATTGTAATTTACATTATAGGATGATTTGAAGGTCAGCGTGCTGGGGATCAGGGTGAAATCAAGGAAAAAGTTGGCCATCATCTTCCTGATTTTCATCCGGTCGATGTTGAAATCCATGGTCGGGAAAGGGTTCTGACCACTACGGTATCCCAGGTCCTGTGCGTTGGCATAATTGACTGGGGTTGCAGCAGTATTCAGTTCATCGTAAACAGGGAGAATAGGAACGGCAAAGTAAGCGAGGTTCCAGGCACTTGACTGATCGGCGTACCTGGTCGCATTGCTGAAGATCAGATTGCTCCCGATGGTGAGCCATTTGGTTGCTTTCAGGTCAACGTTTGAACGAAGATTCAGACGCTCAAATTGATTCTTCATGTCAAGAATTCCTTCCTGCAAAAAGTAATTGGTTCCGATAGAGTACCGGACTTTATCGGTGCCTCCGGAGAAATCCAGACTGTGGTCCTGAATAGGGGCTATGCGAAGAAGTTCGCCGTACCAGTCGGTGTTCACATCCGGGATGTTCGGGTTTACCCGGCTTCTGCCATAGCGCTGCATGGCATTTTCAATGAAGGAAGCATCTGCTGCAGAGCCTGATTCGAGGGCCATGGTGGTAAACTGTTCGGCATTGGCCATTTTTACTACATTCTGGGCTGATTGATATCCATAATAACCATCGTAGGTTATTGTTGTAGTTTCATTGATCTTTCCTGATTTGGTTTCAATCAAGACAACGCCATTGGCAGCTCTGGTTCCGTAAATTGCCTTTGCTGAGGCGTCCTTAAGAACGGAGATGGTGGAAATGTCAGCATTATTAAGAAAATCGATGTTGTTGTAGAACATACCATCAACGACGTAGAGAGGTCCTTCATTGCCTCTTCCGGGAAATGAGCCAATACCGCGTAACCTGACAGTTGGTGCTTCACCGGGGCTGCCGCTGGCAACGACCTGCATCCCGGCCACCTTGCCCTGAAGTGCCTGCATCGGCTGGGAAGATGGGGTTTTCATTATTTCATCGGCTTTTACCGTGGTAATGGCCGAAGTAAGGTCTTTTACCTTGGTGGTGCCATAACCTACTACAACCAATTCCTCAAGCTGGCTTGCAGAAGAGGTGAGCTGTACGTTGATGGTGCTGCGACCCTGAACAGCGATTTCCTGGGTCTCCATACCGATGAAACTGAAAATCAGCGTGGCAGTGCCGGGTACATCAATGGAAAATTTCCCGTCAAGGTCAGTAGCAGTGCCGGTTGTGGTGCCTTTCACAACGACGGTCACTCCGGGGAGGGTTTCGCCGGTAGAGGCATTGGTGACTTTACCGGTAACCTTCACCTGTTGTGCCATAACCAGGGGCATCAGGCCAATGGTAAAAAGCAGAATGAGTAAATGTTTCACTTTTTTCATTTGATTTTGGTTTGGTTGTTGGTTTATTTGGGTTGATTGGTAATGGAATTCCTATAATTCTGGTTGGTTTTTCAGCTGCCGGCAATCACCAGTTTCCCTGACCCTGATTTGCCTTCGCTTGTTGTAAAAAAGATGGTGTAGATTCCAGGTTTAAGACCGGTTAAATCAATCTCAATGGTCTGAAGACCCGATATTTCAGCCGTGAATTCCTGTTGGCCTGTTTCACGTCCGGCAATATCTGTAAGGATTACCTGAATTTTGGTTCCGGCTTCCGCAGTAGTTGTTAACGTGGCTGACTGGTTTGCTGTAGGATTCGGGAACACAGAAAATACAGCGGTTGTTGGTTTATTTTCAATGCTGTTGGCATCATAAACAAACCCGATGGATTCGAGCATGGGGGCTATTTCCGGATTGGCCATAAAGCTGTTCCAGATTGCCTGCGACCGGTAATTCTCAATCATCACGAGGATAGGTCCCTGATCAATAGCCAGCGTTGAGGTTGCCCACCAGTTGCGTTTCTGGTTAAAGGCATCGTAGAAGCCCATCGATCCCCAGGTTTTTTCTCCGAGCTCGCGGTAGAAATGTTTCAGGGCACCCATCGATTCCTGCGGTGTATAAGGCATTGACGACAGGGCTGCTGTCGGCGTTATGGTGCCGTTGTCGCGTCCGCTTACCGGTTCATGGGCCATGTAGCCATCGGGATCGTCGCTGGCAGTCAGTCCCCAGCAATTGTCTCCGTATCCGGTGAAATTCAGCGGGTTCTGCATGCAATATGCCCGATGAATGAGGGTGTGGTTGCGGTTTAGGTTAAAATAGTTGGTAAATCCGTCCTTGCGGCTTCGCGGGTCAAAGCCAAGAAAGGAGTAATGGGCAAAAAACAGGGGGCCACCACGGTCCCAGCCAACATCGAGTTTATAGCCGTAGAAAGTACCGCCGTTCCTGTAGTGGGAAGCCCCGGCCCAGCCGTTGTTCCAGTAAGAGGCAGGTACAGGGTGTGTTGGTGAAGCAATGGCCAGCATATAGATAATAGCAGCTTCGTTCCAACCCCGGATCTGCATGTTGATCTGCCAGTTGTAGTTCGGCGACCAGTGCCAGTAAAGCACGCCCGAATTATTTCTGGAATACCAGTCCCATTCCACGGTTTCCCACAGGGTAGTGATTCTGCTGGCAAGGGCTTGTTCTTCAGGGGTATCCTCATTGAAATATTGTCTTCCTGCAAGTAGTCCCTGAACCAGAAATCCGGTTTCAACAAGATCTCCGCCATTGTCGTATGTACTGAAAGGAACAACCTGCCCGGTGTTTCCATTGAGCCAGTGAGGCCATACTCCGTGGAAACGGTCAGCCGTTTCAAGATAACTCACAATTTTTGTCAGATGGGTAACCCCTTCTTCCCGTGTGATAAAACCGCGTTCGACACCGGCGATCAGACCCATGATCCCGAAGCCGGTACCTCCGGTGGTGACCACATCGCCTGAGGTGTTTCTTTCCCGGGCCATGCCTGACACCGGATGTGCAAAGTCGTAAAAGTACCTGAAGGTGTATTGCTGAACCATGTCAAGCAGCTCTTCATCACTAAAGATCCGTGTTGTGGCCGTAGCCGGATCGGAAGGGGCAGAAGGTTCATTGGCCGTGTTGAGCGCCTTTACGCGGTAGACGGCATTAACTGAAGTTCCGAGTGATCTGACCCAGTCAATGTGGCTGGTGGAGGCTGGTTCTTCTACAGCAATGGTAGACCAGGTGGTTCCACCATCCAAAGAACGCTGGATTTCGTATCCATTCAGGTTGGATGAGTTGTTCGGATTCCAGAAAATTTCTATATGACTGTCGTAGCCACTAGCTGAAACACCGGTTGGAACATCGGCAGGCGGTGCCACACCGGTGCCTTTGAATACCCTCATGTCGTCAATATAAAGGGTGTGCTGTATGCCATCGCTGTTGTTCTGTGCAAATCCTATGGTTTTGATCTGCGTGAAATTTACCGGATCACCTGCGTCAAGAAACAGACTCATGGGAATGGTAACCTTTGTCCATAATCCTGCCGGAAGGTTGCTGCACCAGGCAGCAAAATCGTGCTTTGTGGTTTTTATATTGCTTACATCCTCCATGAATATACGCGGAAGATCGGCGTTACTGAGACCTTCGGCTGATTGAAGCCAGAAGACCAGAGTGTCGGTATCGGAGATGTTTTTGGCTGTCCAGTCAGTGCCGGCTGCGATGGCAACCCAATCGCCTCCGTTCACTGATTTCCATTTCAGGCGAAGGGAATTAACCCCTTGCACTGGTGCAACAACAATTTCAACCGGAAATCTTCTGAGCTCTGAACCGGTCCGTTCGAGTTCGCTGGGCGAAGTAAGTTCCATCCAGCTGAAATCGTAATAATCAGAAAGCGGGCTGTCCTGAAAATAGAGGTAAGTCTGTGCCCATATCTGATTCGGGATCATGCTGAACATCAGTATGGCCGTTACAATCAGTAATTTCCGGTTGAAAAAGTGTGGTTTTGTCATGTTGGATTATTTTCTGATCTGGCTTCCGCTGACTGCATAATAGAAAATGTAGAGGTAGCAGATTGCTGGTACAATAAAAGCCCAGGTATAGCCGAAACTGTCAGCCACCCCACCCATAATCAGAGGGACAATGGCGCCGCCGAAAATCAGGGTGTTGATGATACCCGATGCTGTGCTTAATTCGCCGGAATCGAGATCTTTTACAGCAAGGGTAAAGATATTCGGGAACATAATGGAGTTAAACAACCCGATGGAGATGAGTGTCCAGAGTGCAACGGTGCCGCTGCCGAAACTGGTTACCAGGTCGAGGATGGCAGCAACCAGGGCAAAAACTGCCAGGGTGCGGGCTGCCTTACCGGTTCCGATTTGCATAATCAGGAAATTGGCCACAGCGATGGCGAGAAAAATACCACCAATGTTCCAATCCCAGCCGGTTACAAACGAACCTGATACAAAAGCAAGCAGGAGAACAGGAATGGAATAGGTTATCTTCTTCGACATGCTGATACCCGAGAACATAAAAGATCCGAAGAACCTTCCAACCATGGCTCCGCCCCAGTAGATGGCTGCATACTTGGAGGCTGCTGTAGCATCAAGGCCGTTGGTTTCTTTCAGGTAGTTGATGATGAGACTTCCGTTTCCAACTTCGGCACCCACATAAAAAAAGATGGCCAAAGCTCCAAGCAGCATGTGGGGATATTTCCATACACTTTTCTTTTCAGTAGCTGTCTGAGAAATCTCAGGAAGTTTAATGGCCATAATCAGCAATGCGATAATGACAATGAGCACACTCATGATCACGAAAGGCATCTGTACAGTCTGGGCTTTGCCAGCTGCATCAAGCATTTCAGAAGCTCCGGTGAAAATAAACACAGCAATAATCCAGGGTGCAACCATGGTCGCAATGGAGTTGAGTGCCTGTGTGAGGTTAAGCCGGCTTGAGGCCGTTGCTTCTGGTCCGAGGGCAGTCACATAGGGGTTGGCTGCAGTCTGCAGAAAAACCACGCCGGCTGCAAGGATAAAGGTAGAAACCAGAAATAACGGGAATGAAGGAATGCTCGAAGAAGGATAAAAAAGAAATCCACCGGCTGCCATAAGTAGAAGACCAATGATCACAGCCCTTTTATAACCGATTTTTTTGATGTAAAGACCAATGGGAATTGAAATGAAGGCATAGGTGATGAAGAAAGCAAAGTTCAGCATCTGTGCTTCAAACTCACTCAGGGCAAAAATGTCTTTCACTTTTGCACTCAGGGTGATAATGAATGTTGTAGCGAATCCGAAAATGAAAAATATGGAGCCGATCACCGACATTCCTACCTTGTAGCTGTTGTCTTGTTTACTCATGTGATTTTGTTTAGGTGGTTAATGGTTTTCTCTTAAAAGTGTTTTTTTATCCTTTTCCCTTAAAGCCGTTACCAGAACAGAAATTGATTTAATCCGGATCATTGTTGTTTAACCGGGTTCACCCTTGTTATGCTGTATTGTGCTCATTACGTGCCGTTAAGATAATTAAAAACAGGGAACGCGCGAACTAAGTACGTAATTTATCTGATTCTGACTATGAAGCATTGCTGATCCGGCAATGGATTCAGATTTTTATCCCGTGAATCTCTGAGAAATCCAGCCATATTCATGATAATCAGAATCATTTTAAAAACCAGAAGTAGTATATTTAAACTGAAAAAAAAGACCGTGTTCTCTTGGTGTAATAATGACACTATGTTTGTGTAGCATATACACTAAGGAATGGGTAAAATTATAGAATGTTTTAATTAAAAACAAGAGTTGAAAAGAAAATCCTTAAGGGAGTCTTTTCAATTCCTGAATGATGTTAAAAATTCTATAAAATCAGTAGGATACTTAGTGTTGAAGAATCTGGATTTCCTGAGAAATTCAATCGTATAAAGGATTAATCCACCGGTAGAGCTATATTTTTAAGTGTTGAAATAGTGGTGGATTCATAAATTTTCCCAACCGGATATATGCCCATGCGCTGATCCCAGTATGGAGTTTTGCTGTAGAACCAGTTGAGGATTTTCTGCGGACTTTGCCTGAAACCTTCTTCTGTTTGCATCTTCTTTTCAAATTCCTCCTTCAGATCAGGGTTTTCAGTAAGCATTTTTCGGGCCATGGTTTCCATCACATAGGATTCGCTGTATTCTTTCTGCTCAAAAATCTGATTGAAGAATCCCCATTCAAGAAAAGAACCCTGTGAAGCAGGTTCGAGCGCTGCAGCAATAATCTTTGCAGTCCGCTGATCCATGGGTACTACAAATGATCCTTTATAGAAAAGGCGGGTCTCATCAATTTCATCATAAGAAGTATTCACCATGGTTCTGCCTTCTGTAGGTGTCAGTTTGAAGCTGAAATCGCGGAATTTGTATGTTTTGACTTTGATTTCAATTGGTTCGGTCAGACGGTTAACCTGAACTCCGTGAAGTCTGAGCCGGTTTGCAATTTCGGACCATTCAGCAGGGATGATGTAGGCTTGCGGAAGCATTACCTCAACTGCTGGTATGATCTTACTGAAATAGGGAAGTTTCATGGAAACAGGACTCTTGTTGTCATAAATGAACCAGTCGCCTCCGGTGAGGTCACTTTTAACTACATCATAATCAAATCCTTCAAAAGGAATCATGGTGCTGTCGGTTTCGCTCGTTTTCCATAAAACCGGATATTTCTGTGACCTGAAACCCTGAGCAGCAGTAGAGATGTCGGCCATGTTAATCAAGGTCTTGAGTGTCGAAGCCTGATGATTTACAATCGCAAGTGTATGGAGAATCATCTTCTCTGTGGCATCAACCCGGGTTTTATAGTCTTTTAGCATGTGTGTTTCAATAAGCAATCCGGGACGGTTCTGGTAAGCGGCATAACCCTGGGAATACATGGGTGTTGCGGCTCCGTTACGCAAACCGCTGCGTGGATCGTGCCATTTTCTGAATTGAACATAAGGGAATATCGGATAGCCGGATTCTTTCATTTTGCTGCTTACCCTGGGTTCATAGATATTGTTGAGCCATCGGGTCAATCCTGAATCCATGGTTCCTGAGGCTTCTATGCCATAAGTCAGTGCATACTGATAGTCTGCACCATCTGTGGTGTGCGTGTCGATAAAGAAATCGGGCAGCCAGGAGTTGTACATTTTCAGCCATTGCTGCATTTCAGGACTGTCGGCCTTCAGAAAGTCGCGGTTGAGGTTCAGGTTCAGGGCATTGGTTCGCCATCCCATTTCTGCCGGACCATTCTGGTTAATGCGGTTGTAGGGCCCGAAGCGTTCATGCCCGTCAGTATTAAATATCGGGATAAACAGAATACTGGTATTTTCCAGCAGGTTTTTGTTTGAATTGTTGATCAGCATGTCCCTCAGGAGAACAAACATGGCATCTTTTCCATCGGGTTCGCCCGGGTGAATACAAGCCTGAATGAGCACGATCAGCCTTCCTTTTGCCCGTATTGATTTAGGGTCGGTCAAGCCGTCCCTGTCAATAATCATCATCGGTATATCCCTGCCCTGGGGGCTTGTTCCTATTGACCTGACCGCTGCAATGGAAGAGGCCATATCGAGGCGGTTCAGAAAGTCCACAGATGCTTCATAACCCGGCGTCCTGAGGTAGTCTGATGCTTCGTAATAGGTTTCCCATTCCTGTGAAAAAACGGAGACATATAGAACACACAGTATTGCGGCTAAGGATAATTTCATCTGTTGAAAAGTTGATTGGATTGATGAATGCAAAGTTAAGTTAAATTATTTTCCTGCCCCGCCGAAACTTAAAGAATACAACCCGCGAAGGAAAATGAAAACAGTTGTGTCAAAACTCAATTGTCATCTTTTTGTTATTTGTAAACTTCCCGGAAATCGGGATACATTTGCACCCAATTTAAAACTCCGATGAAACTACGATTTACTCTGTTATTATTGAATCTTTTTCTTGCATTTTTACTTCCGGTAAGTATGCTGGCCCAGGGAGGTCAGGGAAGGCCCGGCACCGGAGGTGAACGACCAGCCATTGGAACCATTAAAGGGAAACTGGTAGACGATGCCAGCGGAAATCCCATTGAATATGGCAGTATTGCCATTTTCAGCCAGCGTGATTCATCGATTGCCGGTGGAACCATTACTGACCCTAAAGGGGCATTCAAAATTGAACAGGTTAAGGTCGGGCGGTATTTTGTTAAAATTCAGTTTATCGGCTATGAAACACGTTATATCAGGGACATAACAATCAGACCCGATAATCCGCTTGCTGATCTTGGCCAGGTCAAATTGCATACCACTGCTACTTCCATCGGCGGAGTAGAGGTTACCGCAGAGCGGGAAATGATCAGCAGCAACCTGGATAAGAAGGTGATACAGGTAGATAAAACCATTGCTTCTGTAGGTGGTACAGCAGCAGATGTTATGCAGACCATTCCCTCGGTTACCGTAGATGTGGAAGGAAATGTAAGCCTGAGGGGGAGCAGCAATGTGATTGTTCTGATTGACGGGAAGCCATCCGGAATGGTTGATATCAGCAGCGGAGAACTGTTGCAGCAGATTCCGGCCAGCTCTATTGAATCGGTTGAAGTGATAACCAACCCATCGGTGAGGTATGATCCGGAAGGGACTTCCGGAATTCTGAATATTGTGCTGAAGAAGAAGAGTCTCCAGGGCTTCAATGGAATGGTGAGTATTACAGCCGGAACCGGTGACAGATACAATGGGTCTTTAAATCTTAACTACAGACAAAACCGTTTCAATTTCTTTGGAGGGTACGATGCACGCACAGGAATATTCAATTCTTCAGGTGAAACGCGAAGGGAATCCAGCTATAATGGAATAAGTTCGTTGTTGGTGCAGTCGCAGTCAATGGCCAATGAGCGCAACTCACACAACGTCAATGCAGGTTTTGATTTTTATGCTGACGATTTCAATTCATTCACTTTTTCCGTGCAATACCGGAATATGTTATTTGGCAGTGAGGGTGACATCCTTTCGACTACATACAATGCCAATGATAGTCTGACAAGGTCTTTTAAGCGCTACAGCAATTCAGAACGGGAAATTCAGTCATTTACCTACAATGCCTCATACAAACGTCTGTTTGAGAAGAAGGGCAAGGAGCTGACGGTTGACTTTATGGTTAACGATAATTCGATGGGCGGAAGTCAGGATATAAGGCAGGAAGAATTTACCTCCGGGATGCCGCAAATGGATCCGGTTTTGCAGTTATCAGGATCTGACAATACCAACCGCATGTACATGCTTCAGGCCAATTATACGACTCCGGCAGGGAAAGGAGGGAGGATTGAAACAGGCTTTAAGGGTACCGTTAAAGATCTGCAAATGCGCAATTTTCTGAAGGACTATGTTTATGAATCTGAAAGTTGGGAGGTTAATCCATTAGCGAACAACTTTTTTGATTATTCCGAACAGATTTATGCTGTATATGGAATCTATTCCTCTTCATACAAAAAACTGAAATATCAGGCGGGGCTGAGGGTAGAACAACTTCTTTCAGATTCAGAGCTTGAACTGACTTCGGAGAAATTCAGTCGGTCGTACCCGAGCCTTTACCCTTCAGTACATCTGCAATACGAAAAGAATGAGAAAAGTCAGTTTCAGCTAAGTTACAGCAGACGTGTTTCACGCCCTTCGCACAGGCAGTTGAATCCGTTTGTTGATTATTCTGACTCCCTGAACATTCGGTATGGAAATCCAAAACTGGATCCGGAATTTATCAATTCGTATGAATTGGGATGGCTGTATTTTACAAAGAAAGGATCGCTGAATGCTACGGCTTTTTACCGGCATACTACCGGAATCATTGAAAGGATAACTGAACTGCGTGAAGGTGGTATTACCGCCGGAACCTTTGAAAATCTGGGCAGTGCATCCAATCTTGGCATCGAAATGATCGTTAACGGGGATATTAACAAGTGGTTAAAAGCCAATGCCAATGTCTCAGGGTTCAGAACTGTAGTTGTAGGGGATGAAATTGCAGGAATTGAAACGGTGACCGGAACTGTATTTACAGCAAAGGCAAATGTAACCTTTATGGTTTTTAAGGACTTGTCATTGATGCTTTCCGGGAATTACCGCTCTCCGGAGATTGAAGCACAGGAGAAGGAGGAGGCAGTGTATTTTGCTGATGCGGCTTTAAAATATGACTTTCTGAAGCGCAAAGCATCGTTGAGTCTCCGGGTGAGTGATATTTTTGACAGCCGTAAGTTTGATTCTGAGACAACAGGCGAGGGGTTTACCATCACCAGTAATCAACGCCGCGACAGTCGGATCGCATACCTTGGATTCACATACAGGATAAATAACTATAACCGGCTGAAAGAAAGGGAAAGGAGCGGGCAGCAGGAGCAGGATATGGAAGAATTCTAACAGGGCCTGGTTGCTTTGTAAATGCAAAAGGGGATTTCCATACTGAGTTCGCCTTCAGAAGCTGCCTGTTGGTTAAGTTTGGTTTCGGTTCTATGAATGACCTCATTCCGTATCAGCTCAGGAAGTATCATTTTCCATGAATTTAAAAAGTACAATCTGATCAGCGAATGGTTGAAGAAGGCAGTTCCATTGTGAAACTTCATGCTGAATGAGTGGCTGATGGCTGAGTTGGGAATAAATCCGGCGCGTGAAATTATGCTGAGCGTTTCTTCAACTGATTTCCTTTTATTTCTGATGTGATTTTCAACGGCTTCTGTTAAGTGGTCGTTAACTGTCTGATAAAGTACAAATTTAAAGGCTTCGTAAAAATGCAACATTGTGCCAGGCAGATTGGCGGTGAATATCATTGTAGCACCGGGTTTGGCGACACGGTAACATTCCTTGAATGCTTTTACAGGGTCATCAACATTGTTGAGCCCATTGTTTGACACGATAAGATCGTATTGCTGATCGCTCAGAGGCATCATTTCAGCTTTGGCATTCAGAAGCGTAACATTTTCAATTTCGAAGAAGCGGAGTTTGGATTTTATTCTTCCGAGGCCTTCTTCCCATGGGTCAATACCAGTGAAGTGGCTGGTTTCACCAAACCTTTGCGCCAGTTCAATCAGCGGATAACCTGTTCCGCATCCGATGTCAAGCGCATTTACCGGTTTCGAGAAATTGACGGAATCAAGAATTTCCTTCCCGAACGGAGCAGACCATGCCGGCAGTTCATCATAAAATTGAGCCAGCTCGGGGTTTGCAAAATCGCCTGCCTGGAAAATCTTTTTCATCGGTCTCCGAAAGAGATTCCCATTTTTCTTGCTTTCTCAATCAGAGGGGAATCAGCCGGAACGAGTTTGAGTTTATTTCCGACTTCAGAAAGCGGAATGGAGGTGATTTTACCATTAATAGAGGCAACCATATTCCCGAATTTGCCTGCAGCGATCAGTTCAACAGCGTGGGCTCCATATCGGGTGGCCAGGATTCTGTCCATGGGTGAGGGACTACCGCCTCGTTGAATGTATCCAAGGATGGTTTCACGGGTTTCAAGGCCAGTGTATTTCTGGATGGACTGGGAGATATGGTTGGCAGCTGATATTCCTTTGGGCTTGTTGATTCCTTCGGCTACAACCACAATGGAGTAAGGCTTTTTATTCATGGCTCTTTTGAGCAGATAGTTGGCAACTACCTCTTCTTTGAAAGGGATTTCCGGAATCAGGATTACATCTCCACCTCCGGCAATTCCGGAATAGAGTGCCAGCCAGCCGGCATGGTGTCCCATCAGTTCAATTACCATGATCCGTTTATGGGAGTTGGCAGTTGTATGGAGACGGTCGATGGCATCGGTTGCGATCCAGACAGCAGAGTCAAAGCCGAAGGTAAGATCAGTGCCGAAAACGTCGTTGTCTATAGTCTTTGGAAGTCCGATAACATTCAGGCCCTCTTCGGCAAGCATGGCGGCTGTTCTCATGGTACCATTACCACCGATGCAAACCAGCGCATCGAGGCCCATTTCCTGATAGTTTTTCTTGATTTGTTTTGGTTTATCAGTTTTCTGGCTGCCGGCACTGTCTTTTTTATATGGTTTTTCACGCGAAGTGCCGAGTATAGTGCCTCCGAAGGTCAGAATGCCGGATAGGTGATTTTCTTCGAGTCGTGTAAAATCCTTTTCTATCAATCCCAGAAAGCCGGATGAAATACCGTACACTTCCATGCCGTATTCGGTTATTGCTGTTTTTCCAACACCTCTGATGGCAGCATTAATGCCGGGGCAATCACCACCTGCAGTAAGTATTCCTATTTTTTTTAAAATTTTCTTTGATTTTGCCATGGTTTGTCTGAGTGGTGACGGGTTTTTTGTCTGTTGAAAATTACAGCAAAATAGTGCTTTCAATTGCACTTTAGTCTGTGTTTTTTAATTTTTTTATCAACAGCCGTATTCTCTGACATCCATAGAGTCATCAGTTTTAGAAGGGGATATTCTGCTGGTAAAAAGTTGCACACGCTTAAGTTAAGAAAGGTCCTTAAAATTGTTTTTAATCGTTCTATTGCCCTCAAAATGTCATACATTTGAGTTTTGTCAGATAGAGGTCTATGAAGTCGAACCTAACTTTTGGATTGTCGGTGGTCTTGTTCGTGTTGGTCCTTGGACTTCAGGCCCAACATCCGGTGTTCCGGCATTATACAGTAGATGAAGGGCTGCCCAGTAATGAGGTTTATCATTTGTTCCAGGATTCCAAAGGGTTTATCTGGATTGCAACCAATATGGGGGTTAGCCGGTTTGATGGGATCAGCTTCAGAAATTTTGATAAGCAGGATGGGTTACCTGAGAATACCGTTTTTGAAGTGTATGAAGACTATAAGGGCAGGATATGGTTTGTTGGTTTTCCTTGTAAGCTTTCTTACTATGAGGATGGTAGAATTATAGAGTATCGACATAGCAATAAATTATTAAGTATAGTTGGGAAAAGTCAGATACCTGTAAAAGGATCATTTGAAGTTTTGGAAGATGAGAGTTTATATATAAGTTTTCTTACGAAGGGATTATATCAAGTACTACCTAACGGAAACGTAAAAAACTTAATGGTAAATAAAGAAAATGTTGGATTGAAACTGCTTTCCTTGAATGATAAAGTATTGGTATCTCAAAATGCTGGAAAATTTAATAGGACACTAGTTGAGATTTCTGTCCCCGGAATTAGGAAAACATTCTCTTTCCCGCTTTCAAAGAATTATTCATATTCTAATGTATATTTCTGTATGAGTGGGCACGAGCTCTATATTGCGAGAAACGAATACTTGGCAATGTTGCATAATGACAACAGTATAGAGTTTAAAAACATGAAGAATAGGGTGATTTACCTCAAGAAGGATAAAGAGTTAAACCTATGGGTTTGTACAGATAAATCAGGTGTGTTTTGCTTTCAGAATGGTCAAATTGATAAAGCGCCGATACTCAATTATTTAAAAAACCATTCAATTTCTTCTGTTTTATTTGATGAGGAAGGTGGTAAGTGGTTTAGCACTCTTGAAAACGGTATTTTTTATCTTCCTTCTTCCTCTTTCTACACTTATTCAGTTGAAGATGGGTTGACTAATTCAAAAATTAACGCAATAGCCATTTTCCAGAATAACCTGGTTATTGGAACCCATGATCCTTTTATAAATTATCTTAAAGATGGAAAGGTCAGTAGTGTCAAAATCTCTAGTACAATAAATAGTACTATCTTCAATATATATAATCATAATAACAGGGAATTGTGGATAAGCACTAATGATTACCTATACTATATAAAAGATGGGCATAACAGGCAAATCTATAACAACTTAGTCTCCGACACTCGGGGTTCATCAAGAAGAGTATTTAGTATAAAGGACATGATTGTCGACAATAAAGGAAGGCTATTGATGGGGGAATCAAAAGGGCTGACAGTTGTTGATAATATGAAAGTAATCTATAATTCATTTATAAATCAGAATATTGAGCTTCGAATTGAATCAATTGCTGAAATCTATAATAACTATTTCTTCCTGGGGACCAATAATGGTTTATGGAGTTATAACAACCATATTTTCAAAGATTTTTCAATCAAGAATAAACTATTAAGTAGTCGATTTACTGACATTTTATATGCAAGTGGATTGCAAAAGTCTTTCCTTGGAACCAAAGGCTCTGGATTGCTTGTTTTTGATCTGAAGGATTCTGTTGTACAGATTACTAAAAGTCATGGACTGTCAAGTAACTCTGTTTCATCACTTTTGCTCCTTGGGAATAATCTTTGGGTGGCAACCAATTACGGACTGAATGTTTTTGATGTTACGAAAATTGGCAAGAAGGATTTTAGAATTAAATCCTATTTCAAGAATAACGGACTGGTGTCGAATGAAATAAATCAGATTGCGGGAGATGATAACAACATATATATAGCTACTAATCAGGGTCTTACAGTTTTTAATTATAAAAACTATAACCCGGTTTTATCCAGCCCTCCTATATACATCAGTGCATTTAGTATTCTTAAAAATGATACAGTAATCAGGTCTGGCTATAAATTACGCCATTATCAGAATCTCATTACAATAAAATTTGTAGGCATTTCATTCCGTGAACCTGAGAATCTCAGGTATAAATACAGACTCTCCGGGATGGATACTTCCTGGATTTTCACAGGAAACCGGGAGGTTGAATACGCCTACCTACCTCCAGGGGAGTATAAATTCGAAGTTCTGGCTGTCAATTCTGATGGAATCATCAGTCAGAAGCCTGCTCAGATAGCATTTACAGTATTGCCCCCATTCTGGAAAACCTGGTGGTTTATTACCCTGGTAATTCTCTTCATTGCCGCCCTGGCCTATCTGTATTATCTGAACAGATTAAAACAGCTGAAAAAAGAGCATTCTCTCAAAAATGACCTGGAATGGTATCGCCAGCAAGCGCTCGCAAAGCAAATGGAGCCTCACTTTGTTTTCAATACGCTGAATTCAATTCAATCTTTTATTATCAGAAACGACAGGCTGTCATCGACTCAGTACCTGTCTAAATTTGCCCGGCTGATGCGGCTGATTCTTACCAGTTCGCAGAAACAGGCGGTCCCGCTAAGTGATGAAATTTCTGCAATTACTTTATATCTTGAACTTGAAGCACTCAGATTTCAGCGCAGATTTGATTTTAACATCAACGTAGACAGCACTGTTGATTCTACCAATTGCTTAATCCCTGCATTTCTTATTCAGCCTTTTGTTGAAAATGCAATATGGCATGGTATTATAGGTCTCAAAGATAATGGAAGAATAGACCTGAGTTTTTCCAAATACGGGAATCATATAACCTGTATTGTTGAAGACAATGGTATTGGCCGTGTAAAAGCAGCTGAATCCAGAAAGGCAGAGAAAGCCAAGAGAGAATCCTTCGGTATTTCACTTGTTGAATCCAGGCTTAACCTGCTGAACAATTTGTATGACATTGATATGAAAGTGGAAATAATTGACTTATACAACGAAAATAATGTTCCGGCCGGAACACGCGTAATGATCGATTTACCGCTCTTTTCCTGAATATCAGATTTTGAGATGTTCTCCTTCAGATTTAGCAATAATAGCTGCAGCAAAGGTGTCTCCCAAAACATTAACAGTAGTCCTGAACATATCCAGCACACGATCAACAGCCAGAATTAACCCGATTCCTTCCAGCGGAAGACCAACGGCTGATAAAACAATAGACATCATTACCAGTCCGGCCATAGGTATTCCTGCTGATCCGATTGCAGCCAGCAAAGCTGTCAGAACAACAATTGTCTGCTGAGCTAAGGTGAGTTCTATGCCATAAGCCTGTGAAATAAAAATTACTGCAACACACTCATAAAGAGCTGTACCATTCATGTTAATTGTTGCACCAAGCGGTAATGTAAATCCTGAGATTCTGTTCGATACGCCATCTTTGTTCTCAATTGCTTCTATCGTTAAAGGAAGGGTTGCACTGGATGATGAGGTTGAAAATGCAGTAAGCAATGGAACAGACATATTTCTAATATGTTTCCATGGATTTAACCTTACAGTGATCCACATTATAAACGGAAGTACAATGACTGAATGAAGAATTAATCCCAGAAGGACTGTCCCCATATATAATCCCAGCCTTGAAAAAATATCGATTAATGACCCATTGTCGCCCGTAATCTGGGCTATCACCTTCGCCATTATTGCAAAAACTCCCAAAGGCGTAAGTTTTATTACTGACATGGTAATTTTCATCATTACTTCAAAAACCGAATTAAAAAACCCAAGCAGGGTGCGCTGGGCTTCTTTCCCGGTCATATTGATGAAAAATCCAAATGTCATTGCGAAGAAAATAATGGGAAGCATATCACCGGATGCCATTGACTTAAAAATATTCTCCGGAATGGCACTCATCAAAATCTCACCGAGTGACTGATTAACCGCTGGGATTTCATCAATCTTTACAGCCAGTTTTAAGTCTGTTCCGGTTCCTGGTGCTATCAGATTAACCAGAATCAATCCTAGCACTATTGCCAGTAAGCTGGTAATCACATAGAAAGATATTGTTTTAAACCCAAGCCTTCCCATGCTTTCTGTTCCGCCAATACCTCCTACACCAGAAACAATAGAACTGAATACCAGGGGAATGATCACCATTTTCAGCAATGAAAGAAAAATCGTTCCAATCCAGTCAATATATTTGACATAGTCCTGAAGGTATATGGCAAACAGAACTCCTGCAATCAATGCAACAAATATCTGCCAGTGTAATTCAATTTTCTTCATCCCAGTGAATTTGCCGTTTCGACCTGCAATCCTTTTTCAATGAAATTCATAAACTCTTGCAAACATACGAATCACCTTCCTGTTTTCGGTATTTAGTTTGTTTTATATTTATTTTTGAGACTCTTCTGAATTTGAACAATATGAAAAAATGCATCCCTCTGGTTCTTTTCTTTTTTTTGTTGACCATGCTTGCCCAAAGCCAGCATCAGAATATTCTTATAAGTAATCAACGTGACCCCAACGAGCCCTCAATTGTAATCAATCCATTAAATCCCGATCACATGATGGTTGGAGCCAATCTCGATAACTATTATTTTTCAGAAAATGGAGGTTTTACCTGGACCGACAACCGACTTGTCTCTGCCACTTTCGGGGTTTGGGGCGATCCATGTATGCTTGTTGACGCTGCAGGTAATTATTATTATTTTCACTTATCAAATCCTCCTGGCCCTGCATGGATTGACCGTATTGTTTGTCAGAAGTCAACAGACAACGGACTTAGCTGGAACCAGGGCGCTGGTATTGGCTTGAACGGAAACAAGGAACAGGACAAGGAATGGGCTGTTTTTGATAAAGTTACCAACAATATTTACGTTACCTGGACTCAATTTGATAGTTATGGAAGTACTGCTTCAATGGATTCTTCCAACATCCTGTTTTCATCATCCACCGATCTCGGATCTACCTGGAGTGCACCAGTAAGAATCAATAAAACAGCGGGTGATTGCCTCGACAATGACAATACTGTTGAAGGTGCGGTGCCCGCAACCGGACCTGAGGGACAAATCTATGTTGCCTGGGCCGGGCCACTCGGAATTATGTTTGACAAGTCTGTCGACGGAGGACATACCTGGCTTGAAAACGACATTTTTGTGGCTGAAATGCCAGGCGGATGGGCCTATTCTATTCCCGGGATATCAAGGGCCAACGGTTTACCTGTAACTATTTGCGACCTGAGCGATGGTCCTGACAGAGGGGCAATCTATATAAACTGGTCGGACCAGCGGAATGGTAGCAACGATACAGATATCTGGATGGTGAAATCTGTCAATGAAGGAGAAACCTGGTCATTGCCTGTTCGGGTTAACAATGATTCCCCTGGAAGGCATCAGTTTTTTACCTGGATGACCATAGACCAGGAAACTGGAAAGTTGTGGTTTGTTTTTTATGACAGGAGAAACCATGAGGATATCTCCACCGATGTTTACCTTGCTGTTTCTGAGGATGGTGGTGAAACTTTCACCAACTTTAAAGTCAGTGAAAGTCCGTTTTTCCCGGATGACGGGATTTTTTTCGGTGATTATACCGGTATATCAGCAGTTAATGATGTTGTCAGGCCTGTCTGGACAAGGCTGCACGATAATCAGCTCAGCCTGTATACTGCAATTGTCGACCCGCTGATTACCTCTGTTCCCCTAAACAGTGTGTTTTCTGACAATGACTTCGGGTCATATCCGAACCCTTTCAGAAGAGAACTTACGATTTCTTTCAAGCTGAACTCTGCAGCTATTGTTAACCTGTTTCTGTTTAACAGCAAAGGGCAATGCGTTGAAAAAATCATTGATTCAAAGCGACTCAGCGAGGGAAGGTATATCGAAACTTTTGAAGCCAATACCAAACAATTGCCACCAGGCGTGTATTACTTCAGTCTCGGATCGGAGAATCTCCGGTTAATGAGAAAGGTCGTATTGATGCCATGATCCGGTTCCTGCTTTGCAGATCAGCAAATTGGAATTTATTTTTTCGTATTTTCGCAGGCTATTATTCCGGGCAGTTATACCAATCACTGATAAATGGACGAACAATTTCGGATGATTCTTACCGGTGTCAGGGAGTTATCTCTGAAAGTAGGAGTCAGAAATCTGACACTGAAAAATATCTGCATGCACCTTCACATTACCCGTGAAGAACTTGGTAAGTATGTTTCCAGCGAAAATGATCTTGTAGAGAAGGTACTGGAATTTGAGCGCGAATCATTTAAATCTATTTTTGATGAGAACAATTTTGAAGATGTAAATGCCATTGATATCCTGCTGATCGTAAGTCAGGAAATGAACGGGCGATTCCGCGACCTTACACCTTCAGTTACCTTTGATCTGAAAACCCTATACCCCGATATTTATCAGAGGCATTTTGAGCAGCGTATAGAATTTATTTTTAATAAAATAAAAATTAACATTGAAAAGGGAATCCGTCAAGGAATGTACCGGCAGGATTTAAGCATTGAACTACTTGCCCGTTTGTACATCAGTCGGCTCATCGATCTTCACAATCCGGTTTTCTTTCCACCGGATAAATTCTCTTTCCCAGTGCTGTTCGAGGTTATGTTTGAAAACTTTATCCGTGGAATTGCCAACGATGAAGGTCTGGCATATTTTAAAAAGCGGAAGAAGTCATTCCGTTTCTGCTAAACACATACTGCTTTTCCTTGTTTTTGTTGTTGGTTATATTCCGGTGGCCCGGAAAAATTTCTGAAGATGGGTGGTCTGTTGAATAATTTCTGGAAGGAGATTCCCGATGGTGCCTTTGCGCTGGCTCCTATGGAAGATGTTTCAGATACCGTATTTCGTGAACTGATTCTTTCGGTTTCGGATCCAGGCAAACTGAATTTGCTTTTTACCGAGTTCACCTCAACGGACGGGCTTTGCCATCCACAGGGCTACAAGGCTGTTGCTCACCGTCTTAAAGTGAATCAGTCGGAATTGGATATTATCAGGGAGCAGAATGTGAAGCTGATTGTACAGATATGGGGCAATGATCCGGAAAAGTTTTTCAAGGCTGCCAAGACAATTTCGGAGGAGTATCAGTTTGACGGAATTGATGTCAACATGGGTTGTCCGGTGAATAAGGTGGTCCGGCAGAATTCCTGTTCTGCCCTGATCGGTCAGCCTTCACTTGCTCTGGAAATTATCAAGGCAACCATTGAAGGATCGGGCATGCCGGTAAGTGTGAAAACCCGGACTGGAATTAAAGAACATCAAACCCAAATATGGATTGAGACCTTGCTTGAATCCGGTCTCTCAGCGATAACCCTTCATGCCCGGACCCGGAAAATGATGTCGCTTTTCCCGGCAGAGTGGCAACAGGTTCGGATTGCAGCAACGGTGATTCAAAGCCTCAAACCTGATGTAAAGCTGATCGGAAACGGAGATGTGTTATCTTATCAGCAGGGTCTTGAGCTTGCTGCTTCTACCGGAGCCAACGCTATCATGGTTGGTCGCGGAATCTTTGCAAATCCCTGGTTTTTTGCTGATGACAGAGAAAGAGATGTGCCTGAAAAGCTGGATTTGCTGAAAAGGCACATCACACTTTTTTGTCTCACCTGGGCTAATACCAGAAATTTCGGCATTCTGAAAAGGTTTTTCAAGATTTACATTCATGGCTTTCAGGGTGCAGTTGCATTGAGGGCAAAGTTGATGGAAACCAATAATCCCGAAGAGGCCCTTTCGGTAATTAAAGATTTTGAACTCAGTCTCGGGAATGCAGATTAAAAGTCAGACTGGTGCAAAATAGCAGATCATTCATATTTTATAGCATTTACAGGATTGGCCATTGAAGCCCTGATGGCATGAAAGCTCACTGAAAGGACGGTAACAGCCAGTGAAATGACTCCTGATATGAGATAGGTGAGCCATGTTATACTGGTGTGGTAGGCAAAATTATCAAGCCAGTCGTTGAGAAAAATATGCGCAACCGGAATGGCGATGGCACAGGCTATTATTGCGAGTATGACAGACTCCCTGACAAGCATGAACAGAATTGAATTTACCGAGGATCCCAGAACTTTGCGAATTCCTATCTCTTTCGATCGCTGTAATGCCAGAAATGAAGAGAGCCCCAGTAATCCGAGTAAAGCAATTATAATTGACATACCTGCAAAAGTAGCGAACACTGTTCCCAGTTTTGACTCTGACTGGTATTTGCTTCCCAGGTCCTCCTCCAGGAAGTAATAATCAAAGGGTCTGTTTGCTCCGGCTTCATTCCATTTGTTTTTGATGAAATCTATGGTGCTTTCATCGTACCCTGGTCTGAGCCTTATGGTCAGAATTTCTGTTGGAAAATCAGATATAAACAGGACCATGGGTTCAACTTTGTTGTGCAATGAAGTAAAATTAAAATCCTTTACTACGCCGATTACTTTCATAATTCTTCCTCCGGAGCCATCCAGTTCAAAGCCAATATGGATTTTTTTTCCAAGGGCATTTTCCCCCCATCCCAGAGCTCTGACGGTTGATTCATTTACAATCACCGCTTCACGCTCATCAGTTCCCATTTCCTTGCTGAAGTTTCTTCCTTCCAGAAACTTCAGCTTAAGCAAGCCCGGGAAATCGTAGTCGCAGGGTATAAGATTCAGCGCATATTCCTGCATTTTGGTTTCCTTTTCGCATCGCATCACAATGATGCTGTTTCTGCCGCCGGGAATTCCGTTTGACATACTGCTCGCCTCAATAGAAGTATTGCTGAGCAACTCTTCCTTGAATTTTTCAATTTTTTTTCTGAATGTTGTATCCTGCACTTCGATAACCATAAGATTTTTATGGTCGAACCCAAGATCGGCTTTTTTCATAAAACTGAGCTGCTGATAGATCACCAGCGTTCCGGTTATCATCACAACCGAGATCACAAGCTGAAAGGTAACCAGTCCTTTCCTGAGCCAGCTTCCCCTGCTTCCGGTATTTAGCCTCCCTTTAAGTACCCTTGCAGGCTGAAAGGAAGACATAACGATAGCCGGGTAGATTCCGGCGATCAGCCCGGTGAACAGTGTAACAGCAACAATTATCAGCGCGATTTCCGGATTTGCAAGCAATCCAAATGAAAGCTTCTTTCCTGAGAGCTCATTAAAGGCTGGCAAAAGAACCTGAATCATTGAAACTGAAATAATAAACGCTGCTATCGAAAGTAAGATACTCTCACTCATAAACTGAAGGGCGAGCTGCGAGCGGTTCGCACCGACTACTTTCCTTAAACCGACTTCCTTTGCCCGGCTTGTTGCACGGGCGGTTGCAAGGTTCATGTAGTTGATGCTTGCCAGCAAAAGAATGAGTACGGCAACTGCACCGAAAACATAAATGTAGGCCATGTTGCCGACCGGAAGATCTGCACCCAGTTTTGAAGTGTGGTGTATTTTATCCAAGCGGGTCATCAGCAAATCAAAGGACGCATTGATCTGGTCGCCGATTTCTTTCATGTATTTATTGTAAACAACCGGAAACTTTGTCTTTATCACTTCGGCTGATGCATCGGGACGCAAGAGGACATAACTGTAAAAACTCACATTCCAGAATCGGTCAGGGTCCAGACTATTGAACCTTTCGTTTCCAAAAATCCGGGCCAGCGTGGTCATCGACATCAACATATCGAATTTAAAGTGGGTGTTATCGGGCAAATCTTCAAAGACACCTGTAACTTTAAACGAATTTCCACGTCCGCTGATCAGTGTTTTCCCAAATGCAGGTTCATTTCCAAAATACTTTCGGGCATTGGTCCGGCTCATAATCAATGAGTTTGGTTCATTCAGTGCTTTCTGGGGTGTACCTTCAATGAAAGTCAGGCTGAATATCTCAGGAGCTGTGGAATCAGCAAAATAGATCGACTTCTCAAAAAACTCTTTATCGTTGTACTTTAAATTTGCATTTTCATTCGAAAGGAATCTGCAGAATTGTTCTATTTCAGGAAATTCAAGTTTCAGGGCAGGTGCGATGGCCGAAGAACTGACGGCAAAAAGGTCATGCTTGTTGTTGATTGTAAAATCTCCCTCAAGCCGGTAAATGCGTTTGTGATTTTTAAAATGCCTGTCATAGCCCAATTCATCACTGATATATAGCAGAATGAAAAAGGTAGCTGTGAGACCGAGTGAAAGTCCCAGAATGTTGAGTACCGAGTAAAACCTGTTTCGCGTGAAGTTGCGTATGGCGCTCTTTATGTAGTTGAAGATCATATTTCAGTACTTTTATATTCTGTTTAAACATTGGCAGAGAACCTGGCCTTTTGCCATTCGCGACGGCCAGCAATCCACACTGTTTTTCATGAATCATGCCAAACATTTAAAGTGCACATAATGAGCACTTTATAGGGTTATAACTTTTAGTTTTCTTTGAGTTTGTTCGTATTTGATAAAGGAAGTGTGCAAATCCGTACACCGGCAACTGAAAAAGTGTCACCTTTTCACAATCTGCACGATTTTTGTCTGATTTACAGTAACATTCCAACAATATGAGTATAGCTGAGATCAATGAATGGTATAAACGGCTGAATGGTCTTCTTTCCGGAGGGCGGTTGCTCGAAGCTTTTGAATCCATCAATACGGTGCTTTCAAAAAACAACTTCAGCAGCTATGCATCACAGCTTGATGAGCTGTTGTTTACCTACACCAACATGCTTAATTTTACCATGCAGGGGGTGTCAGACCCACAGAGTGAAAAGATATATCTCGACCTGATTAATAAAGCCTATGAATTGGCTGATCTTGTAAAGCTGGATCTTTTAAATTCAGGAGGGCATGGGTTGGGAGCCATAAAAGCAGATCTGGAGAAGCATTTCCGGCGCAACGATGAAGATCTGGCTGATAGTCTGATGAATCTCTCTTTCGATTATGAGCTTACCGAAATTCTTCGTGAAAGTGAATTGTATGATGATGAAACTGAAAGTGAATCAGCCCTCAGGCACCGGCAGACAATTCAGCGAATCTTTAATTATCTCTGGCTGAACAACCGTTTTTCGGAAGCAGATGCCAGGGTTATCGGGCAGATATTCGAAAGTGCTGGTTTCCCTTGGTATGAAAAATCATTGCTGGTAAGTGCCATCACCCTTGGCCTGGTCAGATCCTTCGATGTCAAGAAATTGGAAATCCTGGCTAAGCTATATTCTGATAATAACCCACTGATTGCTCAGCGGGCACTGGTAGGAGTAATGCTCACCATCGGGCTGCATAACAATCGACTGGTTCATTTGCCAAAAGCCATTGATATGCTGAAAGTTATGGCTGATGATGTAAATTTTGAATCGGATGCATTCTCGGTTATTTCTCAGATCATACGTTCAAAGGATGCCGAAAAAATAAGCCGCAGGTTCAAGGAAGACATTATTCCGGATATAATCAGGTTTAATGAAGACCTGAGCCGGAAACTCAATCTTGAGAATCTGCTAAGCACCGGCGATGAAACTGACAAGAATCCTGATTGGGAGAAGTATTTCGACAATGAATCAGAGCTGGTCCGGAAACTGGAAGAGCTTACCAACATGCAGATGGAAGGTGCTGATGTATTCCTGGGAGCCTTTTCAATGCTGAAGAATTTTCCATTTTTCAGAGAATTACATCACTGGTTTATGCCATTTTACAGGGAGAATTTCGCAGTGGTAACGGCACTTAAAAACGAAGATTCTTCTTTTCGTGAGATCGTACTGAAGGGGGTAGAGAATTCACCTTATATGTGCAATTCCGATAAATTCTCATTTATCCTGAACCTTTCATTTCTTCCCCAACAGCAGAAAGAAATGATGTCGCAGATGCTTGGTGCTGAGATTGAACAGTTTGAGGAAATAATGAATGAAGAGCTTACCGATCCGGCTTTGCGAAAGAAAAGGCTCGTTATTCAGTACATTCAGGACCTTTATCGTTTTTTCAGGCTGAATCCTTTAAAAAATGAGATTGGTGATGTTTTTCAACAGCCACTGGATATTTACAATACAACTGTTTTTGAGGTTCTTGTAAAGTCATCAGAATTTTACCGCAAAGTAGCAACTTTCTGTTTTGACAATGATCACTTCGGAGAGGCATATATTATTATTACAAAGTTGCTTTCAGGGAACTCTGGTACAGCTGAATTATACGAAAAAGCTGGTTACAGTCTTCAGAAAACCGGAGATTATCAAGGTGCCCTTGAGTTATACCGGAAAGCTGATTTGTTTGACACCAACCGTAAGTGGCTGTTGGGGAAAATGGCACAGTGCCACCTCAAGCTGCTGCAACCGGCTGAGGCACTGACTATCTATAATGAACTGCTTCTGATGGAGCCTGATAATAATAAAATAATTGCCTCAGCGGGAACCTGTTACCTGAACCTTGGAGATTACGAAAAGGCCCTGGAGTGTTTTTTCCGTATTGAATTCAATAGCCCTGGCGAAGCCAATGCCATCAGACCACTGGCCTGGTCCTTGTTTTTACTCAACAGGAATGAAGAAGCTGCCGTCTATTATGGGCAATTATTAGGAATGGACCCGAATGAGTTTGATTTTATGAATGCCGGCCATGTTGCATGGTGTCAGGGTAAACGGCTTGAGGCGGCAAGCCATTATAAAAACAGCATCAGAAAGCGAAACGGGGACCTGAAAACATTTCTGAGGGCTTTCGCGTCCGATAAGCCCTTTTTGCTGAAAAACGGACTTAGCGAAAGGGAAATTCAGATGATGCTCGATTTTATAAGTCTCAATCTGAAATAGTATTGAGCGGTAATATAATCAGGCTGTTATTTTCTTTTTAAACACCAAAGGAATCTTATCCGGCTCAGGTATTCCTATTTCAACCAGTTCCCAATCTTTATCATAGGAATCAATCCTGTGTTTGAGTATGTTAAACTTGTCTCTGGCTGAAGGTTCAGAGCCTTCCCAGTTCATAAGTTCCACCCTGTATTGTATAGTCTTTGAGCGACCATTGATCCGGACCTCAATTTCTACATTCTGCTCTGGCTCAGTTTCAGGAATAAGAATGACAATTTCTCGCATGGCTTAAGGTTTTCAGTATCCTGACCAATATTATGCCATATTTGTTAAGTATCACATAATGAGGGTAGTATGAATACTTTTAATAATTATCCAGGTATAAATAAGAAAATCTAAGGGATGATGGACGGAATCGTACAATCCGTTAAAATTTGAACAAACCTTGCGGGGAAAACATACATTCCATTTTTAACAACCATTCTTTGCGCCATAATCCACCGGCATACCCGGTAAGTGCACCGTTCTGCCCGATAACACGGTGGCAGGGAATGATGATGGGAATCGGGTTCTGGCTGTTTGCCAGGCCAACAGCCCGCGCGCCGTTCTTCAGGCCAAGCTTCTCTGCTATTGCACCGTACGTTGTTGTTGTTCCGTATGGAATATCAGTAAGAAGACTCCAGACTTTCAGCTGAAACGGAGTTCCTGAAGGTTTTACCGGCAGGTTAAACTTTTTGAGCCTGCCAGTAAAATACCCTTGTAACTGTTCTGTCATACCGGCAATATTGTCAGGTATCCTCAAGGGTTGTTCTGAATCACAGAAACTCAGATTGGTGACGAAGCCACTGTTGACAGTCAGCAACATACACCCCAATGGTGTTTTAAAAACTGCTGTGTCGTATCCGTTGTGATCAGAATCCATTGAGTTGCATGGTAACGGTTGGAATGAGCAGTAGAAATCCAAGAATGATCAATATGATCATCAGTGGGGTTATCCATTTGAGCCATTTGTTAAATGGGATCCTTGCAACTCCCAGTGCACCGATCAGGACCCCGGAAGTTGGGGTTATCATGTTGGTGAACCCATCCCCGAACTGAAAAGCCATCACGGTAGCCTGCCTCGACAAACCGATCAGGTCGGAAAACTGAGACATTAGGGGCATGGTAAGAGCAGCCTTGGCCGATCCCGAAGGAATAAAAATATTGATGGCTGTCTGAATCATGTACATCGTGCCTATGGTTGAAATCCTGCCCATCTCCGACATGGCACCACTCAGTTTGTAAAGCAGGGTGTCGATAATCAGCCCGTTGTTGAGGATGATGATGATTCCACCTGCCAATCCTACCACCAGCGCGGCAGAAGTAATGTCTTTTACGCCTTCAAGAAAAAGTCGCGTGATTGTGTTGGGTGAGTAATTCATCGAAACTCCCGAAAAAATGCCCAGTGCAAAGAATAAAGTTGCAATCTCCATCACATACCAGCCATAGCCCATCACACCGACAATCAGCAACAGGATGGTGAATAACAGCAGGTTGAGAATGAAAAAATGTACTGATTTTTTCAATGAAAGCAAGCCTGTTATCACAAAGAGGATCGCTAACACTGGCATCACCGGCCAGGTAACAGAGGTATTCCCGATGCTGAGTGTGGTTGATGTAAGTGCGAAAGCATAAAACGTAAATATTGCTGAGATGATGATCCAAACAATCCAGGCTGATACCGGGGTGTAATATTTCGCCTTTTCCCCTGATTCCTCATGGCGGGCCCTCCAGTAGGCATCATCTTCATAAACAGGGGAATGGGCCGGGTTTTTTCTGATCTTTTTCATATATCTCAGTACATACACGATACCCACAATGTTGATGATTACAAAGCAGAAGAACCGGTATTCAATTCCTGAAAAGAGCGGTAAGTGCGATAGCCCCTGGGCAATACCAATCGTAAAGGGATTCAGAATGGCGCCTGCAAAACCCAGGGCGGCAGCAACGTAGCACATATTCAGCCCGATAATGCTGTCGTATCCCATGCTGATAGCAAGTGGCACAAAAATAATCACAAAGGCGATGGTCTCCTCACTCATGCCGAATGTAGCACCGAAAATACTGAATAACAGCATGATGAGGGTAACAATGATGTTGTCAACCCCGATTCTGCGGATAAGTCTGAAGCGTTCAAGTTTTCGGGCTTTCTCAAGGAACTCCATAATGCCGACATCAATTGCTTTGCTGTCGTTCAGTATCCAGAATGCGCCACCGATGAGAAGAATAAATGCAATAATGTCTGCTTTATCAACGAAGCCATCAAACAATGCTGAAAAAACCTGCCAGGTCTGCGGTGTGTTTTTCTGATAGGTGAAAGAATCAGCTGAAATCACTTCCCGATCACTGCCGTTTACCTGAACTGTTTCACGCTGATAGCTCCCTCCGGGAACAATCCAGGTTAATGCTGCAGCAATGATTATCAATGAAAATACGATCACATAGGTGTGGGGGAACTTCCGTTGGGATGACATACCATTCAGATTTTGGTTAATTCTCAGACAAATACCCGGTAAATGCTGTTGCCAGCTAATTTAGGGAATTATTTGACCCGGACAAGTGCTGGCAGATTTGAAAAAATCTGTTTGGTGATCCGGGTTATCAGACCGATGCCCTTAATGAAAAAATTTGAGTGGAATGTCTGGAAAATCCTTCTGCATCCGGAAAGGAACCTTTCATTTAGTGAACCGGATGGTGATCTTGACAATTTCAGGTCTGTTGCCAATCCTCACAGGAGGGCCCCATCCGCCGAATCCGGGAGAGACATAGAAATGGGAATCAGACTTTTTCAGGTAACCCATACTCACTTCATAAATGGCCGAAGTAATGTAATTTAAAGGCCACAACTGGCCATGGTGTGTATGCCCGGATAACTGAAGGTCAGCCCCGGCAGCTTGTGCCTTTTCCAGATTAAATGGCTGGTGATCCAGTAGGATAACCGGAAAAGATTTGTCGGTGTTTTTCAACAGTTCCTCAACTTCCAGTCTTGGTCGTCCAGAAAAACGGGGTTTGTCTCTGTCCTCACGGCCGGCAAGATAAAATGAATCACCAACCCTGACAACAGAATCACGAAGAATGATAACTCCGTGATCCTGCAGATACTTAACAGCAGCTTCTGCACCACCAATGTATTCATGATTTCCGGTAATGCCAAAAATACCCATGGGTGCTTTGAGCCCGAGCAAAGCGCTGCCCAGGTTCTGCCTGACCACAGGTGCAAGATCTTCATCAACAATGTCACCGGCAAACAATATAATATCAGGGTTCTGGCTATTGATCATTTCAACCAGTTTTGTCATCCGTCTGGGGCCGATAATGGTTCCCATATGGATGTCAGATGCCATTACGATATTCAGTTCCTTAAGATTCCCGGCATTTTTGGCAATGGTGATATTCAGTTTTTTAATTCTCGGACTAATGGCGTTGATATACCCGGCTGTAACCAGCAGCAGAACAAGCCCGCCAATGGTCAAAAACGTTGTAAGTGCGGCTTGCCGGGTCGTGAGTGATGCAGGCAGGAAACCAGTGAGCCCGTTCAGGAGTCTTATAATATCAACCAGAATTACAGCCAGCAACAGATAGAACATGATGGCCAGCCAGAAGGAGCCTGTCCAGACCAGGAAATCGCTGAATGCAGAAAGTTGAATTCTTTCCAGAAACCTTCCGGCAACATAAGAGGCTGCCAGAAAAATAAACCCCCAGCGAAACCAGATCCTGTAGGTCGGTTCAGACGCAAGAGCCTGCATCCCGCGATGGTAAATGTAATAGTTGATGGCTGAATAGATCAGCAGGACAACGGAGAAGAAAATAAGAAACTGGTAATTTTTCATTTTAAATGGAAAGGTGTACTAATAACAGACAATTTCACCATTTGTTGCGGTAAACTGCAGTTTACAGAAGCACCATCCCATGAAGAGAGACCAGGCAGGGAAAGATATACTGTTGCGTCTTTTATTTTCTTGTTTCAAGAAATTTCATCAGGTCCTCTTTGCTGCTGCTGAAAGTTAAAACATCCGCAATCTGATAATAATTTTCACGGTCGGTTGTGTATTCATAGGCAAATTTTGCCAGCTCAAGCCGGGTATCATCAAAACTGAAGAGCTTAACCAGTTCTGAAATCTGCCGGGTGGTAAAGCACTGCTTGCTTCTGATTATCTGTTTGGCAATGGTCAGTTTTGTGCTGTTGAAACTCTCTTTTTTTATAGATTCCCTGATGTTACTGAAATCTTCAGCCGAAACGTTGCACGGTGGAGGTATTACGGTTCCGGGGCCGGGTACCGGCCGGCTGATGAACTCATTGTAGGCGGCTTTGTTTTGAATATGAGAAAACAATTGTGCTCCGAAAGGCAGATTGCCCAGGTCAAATATCGATGGATGCGCTGATTTCATAAAATTGAGGCGACTGGGTTCTGATCCTACCAGGGTGGCAAATTTCATGGCCTGGGATACACTCAGGCAATTGTTCCGTGCAATCTGGGTAAGCAGCAACATGCGGCTGGCTTCAGAGGTATTGCCGGCAACCTGTGAGGCAAGCTTTATGAATTCTTCTTCACGGATCGGGTAATTGCATTGCGATGGTCCCCGGTAATTCTCGTAAGCCGGGTAATCAAGCATGGGGAAGTTGAGCACAACCGGTGGCTCATAGGGCGGAAGATAATCGGTGGGATTGGCTTCCATCTCCCTGATATAATCATGCAACATAAAGACAGTGGAGAAATAGGCGAAATCATCATAAACAAAGTAGAAATTTTCTTTGTCAACAGTATTCCGCCAGGCTGCTTTTACGAAATCCAGCCGGTTAAAGTCATCGATAAAAAGCGCGGAGATATTCTTTATCTGTTCAACAGACAAGCAATTGTTAACCGCAATGGCAGCTGCCACCTGTAGTTTGCGGTCTTCAGTCTGCTGAAGGGTTACTGATTTATATTTTTGCCTGAATACATAATCTGGCAGAGGAACATCACACCTTTGCGGTGTTTGCCCGAAGGCTATGCCTGAAACAAAGAGGAAGAGAAAAAGGGTGCTGATTTTCATTTCGTGGGGTTTAAATTGTTACAGATATCATTTCATCCATTCAAAAGTAGTATAATGATCACCATTCATTCCAAGGGCAGTGTACACTTTTCTGGCGCTTTGATTCGTATTGTCAACATAAAGCCTGATGCCTGCAGATTCCGGATCATCATGTACAAGTTGCCTGATGTGTTGGTACATGGTGCTGAATACGCCTGACCTCCGGTATGCCGGGATAACATAAACTGATTGAATCCACCATATCCAGGCGTTTCTCCAGTCGCTCCATTCACGGGTTATCATAAGACATCCAGCGGCTGTTCCTGCGACCTCCGCAATAATGTAGAATCCCCGGTTTTTATCGTTCAGTGCAGCCTGCACTCCCGCAGAAGCAACTTCTTCTGACAACCTGAACTGTTCGGTTTCCCAGGCCATATCCAGCTGGCACTGCAGAATGAACCTGACATCTTCACACGAAGCATTTCTTACGGTAGTTTTGTTTGTCATGGATGAATGTAAAAAAATGATAAACAGTTATTAATCAGACATTCGGAGCGGAAAGTGTCCTCTGGACGAATCCTCACGTGTCAGTCAATATTTGTTTATTTTTGCACCATCTTTTCAGGTGCTGAGCAGTTTTTCCTGACAAACCTACATGAAATCATACGAATTCACAAGAGGAGGCTCATTAAAAAAATCAAATGCTTATAAAAAGCATGGCAATCCTGAAAAGGTAATTCATTCTAGAATCAGATAAGGCATGAGCGAGCAGATCAAGCACGAGTGCGGAATAGCCATGGTAAGGCTGCTTAAACCACTTGAATACTACCTTAACCGGTACGGAACTTCAACCTGGGCCCTGAACAAGCTGCACCTTCTGATGGAGAAGCAACATAACCGCGGACAGGACGGTGCCGGAATAGCGTGTATCAAGCTCAATCCGAAGCCAGGTACCAAATACATCAACAGGCATCGCTCCAATTCAAATACGCCGATTGCCGACATCTTCAAAGCTGCGTACAGTGAAATCAATGTGGCCATTGATGGTCAGGCGCAGCGCCGCACCGATGTTCATTTTCTCAAGGATCAGTCGGGATTTGCAGGTGAACTGTTTATGGGGCATCTCCGGTACGGGACATTTGGGAAAAATAATGTGCAGTACCTGCATCCGGTTATCCGGTCCAACAACTGGATGACACGCAACCTGGTTTTGGCCGGCAACTTTAACATGACCAATGTTGATGAGTTGTTCCAAAAACTGCTTGAACTCGGGCAGTATCCCGTGGAGACATCTGACACCATCACCATTCTCGAAAAAATAGGTCATTTTCTTGACGAAGAGAATGAAAAGCTTTATGCACGGTTCAGGAGTGAAGGATACAGCAAACGCGACATCACTGAAATGATCGCTTCAACCATCGACATTGCTGAAATCCTCAGGCGGGCCTCCTCAAACTGGGATGGAGGTTATGCAATTTCTGGAATGCTGGGCCATGGGGATGCCTTTGTTTTTCGAGACCCTTCCGGAATCAGGCCGGCTTTTTATTACCACGATGAAGATGTTTTTGTTGCAGCCTCCGAAAGACCGGTTATTCAAACGGCACTCAATGTCAGTCATAAAAGCATCAGGGAGTTAGAGCCTGGCCATGCGGTTATCGTTAAACGAAACGGCTCATTAGTTATTGAGCAGATTCTGACACCCGCAAACAGAAAGGCCTGCTCTTTTGAACGAATCTATTTCAGCCGGGGTACTGATGTTGATATATACCGTGAGCGAAAACAGCTTGGAAAACTTCTGACACCGGCCGTACTTAAAGCGGTGGACCATAACCTGCAGCATACAGTGTTTTCGTACATACCAAACACAGCCGCAGTGGCCTTCTACGGAATGGTAGAGCAACTTGGGAATTTCTGTAACGACCTGAAAAAGGACCTTCTGCTCCGGGATGCTTCTTCGCTGACACCTGCCCGTATTGATGAAATCATGCTATTGAAGCCCCGTATCGAAAAAGTTGCGGTGAAAGACATCAAACTGCGCACCTTCATTACCCAGGACAATGACAGGGATGATCTGGTTGCGCATGTGTATGATGTAACTTACGGCATCATTACGCCCGGGGTCGACAACCTTGTGGTGCTTGATGATTCAATCGTCAGGGGCACCACCCTCAGAAGAAGCATCATCAGGATACTTGACAGACTGGGCCCGGTAAAAATCGTTGTTGCCTCTTCAGCTCCCCAGATCAGGTATCCCGATTGTTATGGTATTGATATGACGAAGCTGGGTGATTTTATCGCCTTCAACGCTGCCATCGAACTCCTGAAGGAAACCAAACAATCGCACATCATTAATGAGGTGTATCTTAAATGCAAGGAACAGGAAAAACTTCCGAAAGAGCACGTAGTAAATTTTGTGAAAGATATTTACCGCCCATTTACAGCCACCCAGATCAGTGAGAAAATTTCACAGCTGGTCACCCCTCCTGACTGTAAAGCCAGTGTACAGGTTGTTTTCCAGACTATTGAAGACCTGCACGAAGCCATTCCAGGACATACGGGTGATTGGTATTTTACAGGAAATTATCCTACACCCGGGGGTAATAAAGTGGTGAACAGATCTTTTATAAATTATATTGAAGGGCGAAATGAACGGGCATACTAGGCCTGCAGGATTTAAGTCTGTCCCGATTTTCAGAATTTAAGTCAAAGCATCAGCGAGTGAAGCAGGATGTTGACAGGTCAGCCGCCAGGCAGGAATGAACCGGTATTACAGCTACCAGATCCCCTGGTTTCAACCCATTTGCCCATTTACTGGACATTCTGAATATTCCGTGTTCCTGCGACAACGAAACGATGTAGTCATCACCTTCCGGAGCCTGCCATTGGCCTTCAGAAAAGGGGACAATCAATCCGTAAACCGGTTTCCCGTCACGCATGTATATGCTTTCTTTCGACAAATGAACAGCCCCTCCATACAAGAGCGCTTCCCTTCGTGAAGGATAAACCGAGATGACCGGGCAAACAACTGCAGCTGCGATTTCTTCATAATTGCACGAACCCAACTTCCACTGCATGAGGTCGTAAAACACAAAGTTTCCCGGACGGATTTCGTCAATTCCATCAAAATTTTCTGCAATACTACAGGAGGGAGTGTCACCGGTTGATGTAATGATCTCAGGATACCCGGGAAGGTATGATTGTTTCAGATTGCTGAGTATTTTACTACTGTGAGCGTGAATAGCCAGAATCTCATCCCTGTCGTTTGCATGATACGTATGACCGGAATGTGTGAGAAAGCCTTTAAACTTCAGATTACTGCCTGAAACCTCAGCCAATAGATGGTTGATGGTATCTGTATCTGCGGGATCCACTCCGGAGCGGTGGTAGCCGGTATCAGTTTTGATATAAAAACCTGCTTTGTATCTGAGATTCCGGGCGAAGAAGGCTGCCTGTTCTTTCATGTCAAAAAGCAGGTTGAGCCTGATTTCTGATGCTAGTTTGCTGATTTCGTCAAATTGAAGGATGTTGGCAGGGAAAGCTATGGTAATATCTTTCCAGCCTCCATCCGCAAAAAAACGGGCCATCTTTACCGATGAAACGGTAATTGCAGCTACACCTTCATCCCTGAACCATTCTCCAACAGCCAGTGATTGATGGGTCTTGAAATGAGGCCTGAAGATCAGTTGGTTGGCTCTTGCCTTTTCTGCCATCTTCCGGATGTTACTGCGGCAGATATCTTCATTTATCTGGAAAGAAGGTTCATTGTAGTTATTTGTGTACATCGCCATTGAGATACAAGAGAGCCATAAGATATGATGACAAGGTCACAAGAACTGAAGAGAAATACCGGTTAAATGAATCACCATTAAAGCCATAGTCTGTTTCTGGCCTGAATAAGAGACCACTATTTACCCTGCTTGTGTTTTTCATTCCAAACCCAGGTTGCATCCAGCTTCAGCATTTCTTCGTATGAAATGCCTTTATCTGCTGCTTTCTTTTCAATCATTTTTTTCCAGTCTGGAGAACTGTCCATGGCTTTCATCATTTCTGCTATTTCAGCTTCTTTCTCTGCATTAACAACCACCGGCGCTTCGGATGCCTTAACATAGCCGTTTGAAATCATTGCTTCATACAACCTCTCGGTAAATCCATACGGGAAACGATAAAGATTGGCTTCTGTCGCCATGATGATGATAACATCGGCTTTGCCAGCGGCTTCAGAAATGTCAATGTCAGTTGTTTTTTTGGGTGAATCCCAGGCTGGATTGTGTGCTTCAGTATTGTAATACCAGAAACTGTTGTCATTAAAAATCCGGGCAGACAATCCGGTGCCGAAAATATTCCAGTAATAGCTGTCGGCGACCACCAGTGCATTGGGTTTTGTCTTTCCTTCCTCGCTTCCGAACCAAATGCGCGGGTAAGCCATGGGGTAATGAGGGATACTGAAGAGCAGGTTCATGCCTTCGGCTATGTCGTAATCCGGGCTCCTGAGGGTGTCGGGCTGGTCAAATCCATTCCATCCGAAATCCACCATGTCAATGTTACGGTCTTTTTCGATATACCGGATGAGAGAGTCGAGCGACAAGGCGACGCCATAAGCACTCCAGTGGATTCCGCACTGTGGGTATAAAGGGAATGAAACGGTATCCTTCATATCTACAAACCACCGGTTGAAATCGATCAATGGAAGCTGGTTTTCCTTGTAAGCTTTCCGCAGCGATTCATAGTTGGTTTTTTTACCGGATTGTTTTTTCAGGTAATGATCGGGTATGTATTCCGGAAAAAAGCTTGCTTTGCCGGGAGCCATCACGAAGATCAGGGTTTTGCCTGCTTCACGGAGCTTTTTATACACAAAAACAGCTTTCTCAACCTGTTGCCTGAGTGCCTCATCCCCGATATAATCCCAGCCTTTAAAGGCTTTTATATAGTTGATTTCGTAGAGGTAACGCTGTTTGCCGATAATCACGCCGGAAGCCAGGGCCGTGTCAAAGACTGAAAAAGCAATCTGGTTGTTCAGCCTTACCAGCAATGGCCGCAGACCGATGGTGTGTTCGGCAAAATCATTGTATGCTTCCTGATATTCCCCGTTTAAAATCGTTTTGACTGTAGCCTCAGGTTTGACAGGGATCTCATAGGCCCCTTTGAGCGGTTCTTCGCTGAAGACAGGCACGGTGCGCTGTATCAGCGGTAACCCGGTCATCAGCATCAGCAAGCCAAAAAGGATGTTTTTCAGCTGTTTCATGCTAAAACCGGAAATAGATAAACGGATTAAAGCCAGAAGAAGTTATGGCAGCCAGACTGACTATAAACAAAACAGCAGAAGCAGCAGTCATGATCACCAGTGTTGACATTTTCTGTTCTTTCGAGAAGAGTTTTTCCTGCCACTTTTCGATTTTACCTGCCATAGCCCAAAAACCAAAGAATGCTCCGATAACCAGGATTATCCATCCTTTCTGGCTGATATACAATGTTGGTCCGGCTGTAAAGCTGAACATGCGGCTGGTAAAATCGAGGGCATAAGAGAGTGATTCAGACCTGAAGAGGACCCAGCCGACCAGCGTTATAATAAAGGTAATCAATATGGAAGGGTACTTGCCGATTGCCTTGTAAAACTTCAACAGGAACAGCCTGTCGGCAATAAGGAAAGCGCCGTGAAAAGCCCCCCATACCACGAAGTTCCAGGCAGCTCCGTGCCAGAAACCTGAAATAATGAAAACAAACCACAGGTTGAAGTACAGGCGGCGCACTGAAACCTTGTTTCCACCCAAAGGGATGTAAAGATAATCGCGCATCCACCGGCCGAGTGAAATGTGCCATCGACGCCAGAATTCGCTGATATTCTGTGAGATGTAAGGATTGTTAAAGTTCTCGAGAAAATCGAACCCGATCATTCTTCCGAGACCGATAGCCATATCTGAATATCCGGCAAAATCATAGTAAATCTGGAAAGCATAGGCAATTACCCCCATCCATGCTGTTGCGGTTGACATTTCTGAGGGGTTCATGGCAAAAACCGAATCTGCATATTCACCCAGTACATTTGCTATCAGTACTTTTTTCCCCAGGCCAAGGGCAAAGCGGAAAAATCCTGTAAGGCGATTATCTGCGTTTTCGTTAGCGAGGCGGTCTTCCAGCTGATCTGCAACTTCGTTGAATCTGACGATAGGGCCGGCTATCAACTGGGGAAACATAAGTATATACAGCGCGAAATCACTCATTCTTTTCAACGGAGCATGTACTTTGCGGTAAACATCTACTGCATAAGTCATTTTCTGGAAACTGAAAAAAGAAATCCCGATGGGTAAGGCTACCCTTGCCCATTCAACCGGTTTACCGCCCATTTCAGTAACGAGGAAATTGAAATTATCGACAAAGAAATTGGCATACTTGAAATATAGCAACATCCCGATATTCAGAAATACCGAGAACGCAACCCAAAGCCGTTTGCTACGCCCACTGGACCGATGCATCTTATTAACTGCATAGAAATCAACAATTATTGATCCTGCAACAATGAAGATGAAGGTGGGTGCCCCCCATGCATAAAAGAAAACACTTGCCGCGAGTGCAACCAGATTCTTGTATTTTACATCTGCAAAGTAGTAGAACAGAAGAAAAACCGGAAGGAAATAAAGAAGAAACAGGCTGCTGCTGAATACCATAGTCTTGGATGTACAATTATTAATGGAAGCCGTGTGGCAAATGTACTCAGATTGTTGAGAATTACGAAAAACTCAGGCCATTTTAGTTGCGCCAAGCCTGACCTTAACCGACTCTGTTCATCCCTTTCCTCCGAAGTCTTATACAGAATCATCAGGTGTTAAATATCCGGTTTTTATTTTTTTCTGTTACTACTTACTGTTGCAGCCGTTTCCCGATCCAATCGGGAGTTTTTAAAGTATGGGGAATACATTCTTTGCTTTCTTTTTTCTCCACCGGGTGAATGAAAAAGTGCAAGTTTCAGCCGGTTATATTTCGTCGATCGCTTTGGCTGGAATTGCAGATTGTTTTACCTTTGTTCCCCGAACAAAATTAGACCTGATTTATGAAAAAATTATTTTTATTGATGTTTGCCGGTGCTTTCATTTTAGGTTGCTCAAACCAGTCAACCAAGCCCGAAACTGTTGAAACAAAGGAGTCAGATGTTACCAACGAACTTGTGTTTGAGAATGATCTTGAAAACGCATTGGGAGGAATACCCGGATGGTCGAACGAAAAGGCTGTAATTAAAATGCCTGAAGGCTTAACGGCCCATTCAGGAACTTTTGTTACGAAAATTGATGAAGTGAACAAATACTCTTATGCCTTCAAAGAATACTTTAAAAATATTAATGAAAGGCTCCCGAAAGAAGTGGTCATTTCGGGCTGGGTATACAGTACAGATAAAAATCCTAAGCTGAGTATTGTAATGGATATTAATCAGGATAATCAGACCATTTTCTGGAAAGGTTACAGCCTGATGGACAAACCCAGGGAACTGAATTCATGGTTCGAGTTTAAAACCACATTCCCGATTGACCAACCGATCAAGCCATCCAACCAGATTAAAGTTTTTGCCTTTAATGCTGATAAAGCCGCTTACTTCGACGACCTGAAAATTACTTTTGTTTTTTAAAATACTTTTACTGAAAGTACAGGGGTTGCTTTAACCAGGGCAATCCCTTTTTTTATTTATACCTGTCCCACATTTGGCGGTATTGCTCATTGGCCCATGTCGCAATCACAGAATCTCTGTCATGCTCATTCAATGGGGTAACTGGTTTTATGAGCTCTGGATTTTTTTTCGCCAATGATTTGAAGTAATCAATAAAGTAGGTCTGATTTGCGATCAGTTTTTTCCTTTTGATTTCATTTTCTGCAAAGGTGATTTCCAAAGGGGAATAATAGACGCCATAAATCCCTGCCTGGTGATCTGGCATTACCAGATTGTCTTCGTATTCTTTACTGGTACTGGTTTTGAGAAAATTTAAAAAATAGGATTTCTCAGTCATTGCGTAATAGTGTATGAAACCCATCCTGTATTGCCATGTCTGAAAAATATTGAGTACTATGAGAAATGCAATCAAAATAAGGCCAGCAAGTTTTAACAGGCGGCTTCTCCATTCGCCCGCAGTCTGGAGAAGTGCACCGATTGATAAAGCAAACACTCCGTACCCATCGATGTAAGCCCTGTTCCCGTAACTGCCTCCGAACCACCAGCACCACCATGAAGAATTGATGTAAGTTAGCAGAATAAGCACACTTACGACCTGAAGAAATATGGTTTTGTTGAGTTTCCAGAGAACGGGTAACCCGACAATACACATTCCCATGAGTGGTGTGTAGAGAAGCCAGCCCTTTCTGAAGCTGAACAGGCTGCTGAAGATTTGTGGGTTGTTCCAGAAAAAAGACTCTTTACCATAAGTATAAAAGAAAAAGTTGCCACTGACAAACTTCCAGAATGCGAACTGAGGGGCCCAAACCAGCAGAAACATTGCCAGCATCAGCAGAATTTTGGCATAGTTCCTGATCAAAAATCTGATCCGGGCAATGAAATCAGGTGTGGTAAAGAAAAGCACAAGAAACATGAGGTTGGTTGGCCTGACCAGAACCAGAAGTCCGAAGACCAAACCTGTATATATGGTGTTACGGATACCTGGGGCAATGAGCCAGGCCTGAAGCAAACGGTAAAACATGACAATCAGGGCAAAACTGTATACATGCGACATGGTAGCTTCTGAAGTAGTGTACCACGAAAGATTGGTTCCTAATACGACGATCGCCAGGGTAAGACCGGTAACAGTTTCACTGAAGTGCTCAAGCAGTATCTTTCTGAGGTGCCATATTCCGAGCAGGAGAAAAACCATTGCACTCATCAGCAGACCAAGCTTGTAAGGAGGGGAATAACCATCGGGTTCCCAGTTCATAACCGGAACCAGGACATAGTGGGCAAAAACGGTGAATGGTGCGTAGATCAGTGCCAATCCCATTGACATTTTTGAATAAGCCCTGCCAGTTTCAGTATGATTGGGCAACCAAAGCTCATTTCTCACATAGCCTGGTAATTTATTGTAAACCCGCCCGATTCTGTAGTCGTGATATACGATAACAGCGGGTACATAAACATAATAATACTGTACATCATCTTTGATCAGTCTGATCGGCCGGTTCCAGTCCCGGTTCTCCATATTGTAAAGTGCTATGGAGCCAAAAACAAAAAGCAGGGAAAGCAAAGAAAAATTCTTCACGGCCATCCGTGAAATCCGGTAAATTGCTGATTTAATGCTGTTTTTCATGAATCATCCCTGAGAAATGAATTATGCTAGAAGTCGTCCTTGTCGTATTTGTGTTCCTGTCCTTTCTGATTCTTTTCATATTCTTCACAGTTGATTTCTACGGATAGCGGTTTTGCTGGAGGCTCAAAGTCGCCTTTAGAAATTTTCAGTTTCGGATCGGCATAAATACGATTCATATAAAGCCCCCAGATAGGCAGTGCCATGTTTGCACCCTGGCCAAGGGTGATGGTTCTGAAGCGGATGCTCCTGTCTTCTCCGCCAACCCAAACACCGGTCACAAGATCAGGGGTAAGTCCCATAAACCAGCCATCCGAGTTATTCTGGGTAGTTCCGGTTTTACCGGCGATAGGATAATTGATACCGTACTTGTATCGTAATCGCACCCCGGTGCCGCTTTCAACAACCCCTTTCATCAGCTGAAGCATCAGGTAGGCAGTTTCTTCGCTCATGGCTTCTTCCTGACGAGGAAGAAACCTCGAGATGACATTGCCGTTTTTATCTTCAATGCGGGTAACAAATACCGGCTCAATATAAACACCTTTGGCGGCATAGGTGTTCATGGCTCCGGTCATTTCATAAAGGGTTATGTCCGGTGTACCGAGTGAAATGGAGGGAACAGCCTCAATGGGGCTTACAATGCCCATTTTCCTGGCAATCTTGATTACTGCAAGGGGTGAATAGCGCTTAATGAGAAATGCAGATATCCAGTTGATAGAGTTCGCAAGCGCCTCTTTCAGGGTTACCATCTGCCCTTTTTTAAAGTCATTGGCATTGGACGGTTCCCATTTTCCACCCTCGGGCAGGTCGATGCTGTATTGAATATTGGCTACTTTGGTGCAGGGAGAAAAGTCGCCTTCCTGCATTGCCAGGGTATAAACAAATGGCTTAAAGGTTGACCCCACCTGCCTGCGGGCCATTTTAACATGATCGTACTTAAAGTGTGTATAGTTGATCCCGCCCACATAAGCGCGTACGAAACCAGTCTGAGGCTCTACCGACATCAGCCCTGCCTGCAGGAAAAATTTACAGTAGCGGATCGAATCCCATGGACTCATGATGGTGTCCCGCTCGCCTTTCCAGGTGAAAATCTTCATCGGAACTCTGGTGTGAAACGACAACCTGATGGAGTCTTCAGGAACACCGGCGGCCACCATTTTCCGGTATCGGTCTGAGCGCTTCATGGAGGCCTTCATCAGCTTGAAAGCTTCGTCTTTAACCACCGATTTCGGAAAGTCAAAGGGTGCTTCTTCTCTTCCTTTCCAGTGTTTGTAAAAAGCAGGCTGCAGTTCATTTCCCAGGTGCTCGGTAACCGCTTCTTCAGCATACAATTGCATCCGGGAATTGATGGTTGTGTATATCCTCAGCCCATCTTTGTAGAGATTGTATTTCGTGCCGTCAGGTTTCGGATTTTTTTCAATCCACCCGTATAGCGGATTGTTTGCCCACTGAAGTGAATCATCTGCGTAAATGATTTTATCGATGTACTTCTTCCGTACCGGTTTAGTTGCCGACATAATCTGCCTCAGGTACTCCCTGAAATAGGTGGCTTCGCCCGAATTGTGATCCTGCATTTTATAGTTTGACATATCAAGAGGAATCACCCTTAGTGAATCGTACTGGGCTTCAGTAAGGTAATCGTATTTCTGCATCTGATGCAACACAACTTCCCGCCGTTTCATAGCCCTTTCGGGATTACGCACAGGGCTGAACCTGCTGGGCGCCTTGAGCATACCAACCAGCATGGCTGATTCTTCAATGGTAAGGTCCTTGGGCTGTTTGTTGAAAAAAGTTTTTGCAGCTGACTTTATGCCAAATGAGTTGCTGCCAAAATCAACAGTGTTGAAGTACATTGCAATAATCTCTTCCTTGGTATAGTTCCTTTCCAGTTTTATGGCAGTAACCCATTCTTTGAGTTTGATAAAGAAGGTTTCAATAAACATCCGGTTTTCCTTCCTGGGAAAAAGATTTTTCGCAAGCTGCTGTGTTATGGTACTTCCTCCGCCGCGGTTGGTGCCGGTTACCAGCCCGAGGGTTACTCTGAAAAGGGCCCTGACATCAATTCCTGAGTGTTTTTCAAATCGTGAGTCTTCAGTGGCGATAATGGCATGCACAAGGTTGGGTGAAAGATCGGCATAATGAATGTTGGAGCGGTTCTCAATGTAAAACTTTCCCAACAGTTCCTGATCAGCGGATATAACCTCCGAAGCGAGATTGCTTTTGGGATTCTCAAGTTCCTCGAAAGAGGGCATAAATCCCAGCAGGCCGAATGAGATGGCGGTGAAAAGCAGTATAACAAAAACGAATATCCCGGCGAAGGTTTTCCAGAATCGTTTCTGCCATGTTTTAAGGTCAACCGGACCGCTTTTTGTCTTTTTGGTCATGCTTTGTCAGATTCTGATATTTTCAATGGTTTTTTTGTTCTGCCGTGTTGTGCTTTCTATGGAAACTTCATTAATTGTGCACACCTTGTTACACAAAGGAAGTTCAAACATTTAAACCACACTTCCAGCCATAATGCCACCACGATATTCCGGTATGTTTTTTACCTGAGCAATTTCTGAATGCCAGCATGGGGAATATGTGAGAGTGAAAAATTGGTTATTTCATGTTTTCCTGCTTTTCAAGCCGGATTCCTGCTTCAGATATGCCGTTGAGCACATCCTCCCGCATGGCCTGATTGAGGGTCAGGGTGTAAATTCCGGTGCGGGGAAACCGGATGTTGCTTCTGATGGGTATCCGGTTATCACGGTAGCGGCCGGTACCTTTACCAAACCATTCGCCATTTTTTGCTGCGAGCTGACAATTGATGGTGTCGCGTGAAAAGCCCCCTCCCGGAAATTCCGTTGTCAGGAAAAAGTATATATTCTTGTACTTATAGGAGGTGTTGTGCCTGACATTGATAAAAAACCGGTACAATGCCAGGGTATCCTCAACATTCACTTTGAATGACATTGCCTGATCTTTCGGCCATCTGTCGTTCGCGAGGCTAAGCGACTCGTCAAAAAATTTGCTTCGGTCGCAGCCTGAAGTGAGCAGGACAACGCCCGTAAAAATTACCGCGATGATCCGCATATTATTCACTATAAACCATTTCATCATCGGATTAACGCTAAAATTGAAGTTGTGTTTTCCGGTAGAAAAAAAATAAGCAGCTGCAAAAGAACTTACTGATTATTTATCGAACCGGCTGAGGGATTCCTGAGCGACGAAACTTTCAAAATCTTCTTTTTTCTCTTCCTTCCTCGCGTAGTCTTCAAGCTTTTCGATGGGTTGCCCTTTCTTATTCAGACTGATTATTTCGGTGACCTTCTGCACCGGAATGGCCATCATATTGTTCGGATCTGATTTATACGCATACCAGATAACACCGGCAAAGACGTCAATTTTCTGGGGGATTGCTTCGCCTTTTTTTGTCTGCAGCGGAGTATCATCCGGAGGGAATTTCTTCAATGCTTCGGCATAGGCAGCATATTCGTAGTTGAGGCAGCATTTCAGTTTGCCGCATTGGCCGGCAAGTTTCTGCGGATTCAGTGATAGCTGCTGAATGCGCGCTGCATTGGTGCTCACTGTGTTGAAACTGCTCAGCCATGTGGAGCAGCAGAGTTCCCTGCCACAGGTGCCAATGCCCCCGAGTTTCGAAGCTTCCTGACGGGCTCCGATCTGCCTCATTTCGATACGTACTTTGAATTCTTCAGCAAGCAGCTTGATGAGTTCTCTGAAATCCACCCGCTCATCAGCGGTATAGTAAAAAATGGCTTTCGTGTCGTCGCCCTGATATTCAACATCGTTGAGTTTCATTTTCATGTTGAGGCCAGCGGCTATTTCGCGTGACCTGAAAAGGGTGGGATCCTCTTTCTCCACTGCAACGATCCATTTCTCAATGTCGCTTAACCTGCCTTTACGATAAACCTTTCTGATGTCTTCCCGCCTCGGATCTATATTTTTCTTTTTCATCTGAAGCCTGACAATTTCACCGGTCAGCGAAACAATACCGATATCGTGCCCGGGATTTGCCTCAACCGCTACAATATCGCCGACATGAAGATCCAGATCAGCAGTAGAGCGGAAAAATTCTTTCCGGTTATTTTTAAACCTCACCTCAATGCAATCAAAAGGAAGATGATTTTCAGGGGTGGGAATAAACTGCATCCAGTCGAAGGTGTCGAGCTTGCTGCAGCCATGATGGAAAATTTTGTCGTTTTTGTGGATAAGGCTGGGCTGGTGACAGCAACCTCTCGATACAAAATGGTTTTTATCCGGTGAAATCTTATCTGTTTCTTCCATAAAAAATTGAGGTTAGGCAGACCCTCCGGGTTGTTAAACCTGAAAGATGTAATATGTTGAATGTGAGCAGGTAAATGCCTGATCACAGCAGTGACGCAAATTTACACTTTTTTAATTATCCCGCTGCAACACTACCTTGACAGGATGCGATTTTTATTAAGTAAATGCAACAGGACTGGTTAATTTTCTGATGCAACCAAACGCTGAAAGTCAGATTTCTGACACAATAGCTGGTGCCTTCACCAATTCCGGGGAAAGCTACTTCTGTTCAGCTTTGATCCTGAACCACTTCATTGATTGTAATGAGAGGTCCATAAAAATTATCGGGGCATTCCCGTTTCTTTCAATATGGTACAATGCATCGTTAAACTCTTTGTACAATTGCACGGAATTCTTCTGGTGAATGAAGGGTGAAAAATCTTTTACGAACTTCAGTTCCTCACCTTCAGTCTTTATCTGGTTTATGTTGCCTGCCTGGTATTGGGTAGAATAATGGATGATCTTCAGGGCATAGGCCATCAGGTTTTTCTGTTTTTCACGCCCCAGTGCAGTAAAGTCTGCTGACATCTTTACAATATCCCTGATGTTGTTCCTGAAGCATAGTCGCATCCAGGCTCTGAACATTTCGAAATTATCCTGATCGGTTTCGCCGGTTTCAAAGATTTTCACGGCAGCATTCAGGTTCCCGTCGGCCAGGTATCTGATTTTAGCTGCTTCCTCGGCTGTGCAATGGGTGTGAGCAATCAGACCTTCAACAATCTCTTTGTCACTCCGCCGGTTGAACTTCACCATTTGTGTTCGTGACCGGATAGTGGCCAGAATTTCGTCGGGTTGTTCAGAAATCAGTATGAATAAGGTTTTGTCGGGAGGTTCCTCCAGAATTTTCAGTAATTTCGGGGCAGCTGCATGGAATAACCTCTCTACCATCCAGATTACCATGACTTTGTATTCCGATTCATAAGATTTGTAGCTCAGTGTACGGATAATTTCATTGCAATCTTCAGTATTGATAATCCCCTGCTTGTTTTCCAGATTGATGTGCTGGTACCAGTCCATAAGTCCGAACACAGCCTTTCGCTGCTGAACGATAGAACGCCACTGATTGATAAAAAGTTTACTCTGTGGCTTATCTCCCGACTCTTTGGTTTTGGCAATGGGGAGTATAAAATGCAGGTCGGGATGGATGATTTTGTTGTATTTGATGCAGGAACTGCATTCGCCGCACGAATCGTCTTCAGTACGGGAGGTGCAGTTGATGTATTGCGCATAAGCAAGTGCCATGGCCAGTTTGCCTGATCCTTCCGGGCCAAAGAACAACTGGGCATGGCTTACCCTGTTTTCTTTTACTGATCGCCTGAGTCTTTCTTTGATTGCCTCCTGCCCGGTAATATCTTTAAATTTCATCCGGAAAAATGTGCTGTTTGAACGGCTAAATTAATAGATTTGAAGAAACCTTATCAAAGCCTGATGAGTTTGGTGGTTGCTTTCCACTGTTTTCCCATTGCATTTACAACATATAACCCCGGAGCAAGGTCAGTGGTGTTCAGGCTGATTTGTTCCGCGGCTTCAGCATTATGATGACGTAAGATTTCCCTGCCTTGAAGGTCGGTGATTACGATCATATCAATCTGATAGTCAATGCCCGAGGTTTTTACCATACAGCTGTTCCCTGCAGGGTTTGGATACAGGACCAATCCGGGCAAAGCATTTTTCTCAGTGCTTAGGCAATCGGCAACTTCGACCAGATCACTCAGGCTGAAAGTATTGCTTTTGTTGTCTTTGGTTATTTTCAGGCTTACTCCGAAAAACCCGGTGGAGTCGTAGCGGATCACCGGATCAGGACCTTCCCAGGTATGGGGATTTCCGCCATCGAAGGTCCACAGATATTGATCAGGGCTACTGCTGCAAACCGATCCGAAAGCCACTGTGTTGCCTTTGCAAATGCTGGAGGATGAAGAAGCGCTGAAGACCGCAGAAAGCGGATTCATTTCAAATCCGAGAAATTCAAGGTAATGTGTCAGTATCTCGTTCCTGCCGGGGCCGTCGCTGGGAAAAATACCCCCAAATTCGATACTTGAAGAAATGGCACGGTAACTGCCTGAATCAATGGCTGCCACGAAGTCAAGTTCCGAATCTTTATTCCGGAACCATGGCACCGCAGGCTCAACCGCAACCAGGTTATCGGTTCTCAGCCAATCACCACGGTAATCAATCCGGATGCCCTCCACTGGTGTTGAGACAAGGCCGGATAGCGTGTCGGGCCTGCTTTGCCAGCCATAATATTCCCCATCAACATGGAGCAATGTTCTGAGTTCGGTAGGTTGACTGACTCTGAAAAATGATCCACCTTCCAGGTAAAGGCTCTTCCCGCGGTGAAGGGTTTCAGCCAGCAGGCTGTCTTCATAGGCCGTTGTCGTGAAATGGTTAGGCATGTGCCCGAGGAAGATAAAATTGTATTCGAAAGCGGAAACGGCAGGTCCGATTGTTTCCGTAATCTCACTCATGATGTCCAACGCTCTGAGTGTTTCAGCCAGATGAATGGCTGAGTTGTGGTTTTTGTCAGCATCACTGAGCAGGATCTCAGGCATACCGCAGGGTATTTTATAAGACTCTTCGAAAATGATGCCAGTGGTGTTCAATACTGTAAGTCTGACCTCTATGAAGCGTCCGTTTGGCGCTGCCTCGTTCAGTTTCATCGGAAAGCTTAACCTGTGCGAACCGAAACCTTTCAGTTCTCCGATACTATCCTCAGGCTGACCGGCAATCACAGCATACGGTGAATCGAGCGCAATACAGGCAGTCAGAAATCCCGCAGATGCATTGCCCTTATTGAGCAGTGTAAAAACGAGCGGAGCCTGTTCTCCCGGATCGGCCGTAAAATTCAATCCGTCATCAAATGTTGGTTCAAGTACGTCAAGCAATGGCAAATTGACCTGAAAACTTTCAAATTTCTCAATCATGGAGGTGCCGGCATCCATCCTTAGTTTCACTTTCACAGGCTGGGAAAACCTGATGGTATCACTGATCAGGAGGCTGAATGAGTCAATGAGGATTGCTGACTGACCGGGTTCGATAAATGGAATCAGAACCGGTTGCCCGCCAACACTGCAATTGTTTGATGCTGTATGCAAACCTACAGTCAGGTTTTCAATCCGGTCGGTTCCATGATTCTTTATTTCTGCTGTGAGGGGCACTACTGCTCCCGGGAAAGGTTTGGCAGCAGGATTCTGGGGATAAAGTAATATTTCCGGACCTGATGTAACAAGGAGTTTCTTTTCGCCGGTCACCCTTCGGGAATCACTTACCTTAACCAACAACTCACCACTGAACAGACCTGGAGTGCCGGGCACTTCAAGCAAGCCTTCTTCACTGATTGTGAACCCATCGGGAATTTTTGAAGGTGAAAAGTTCACTATTTGCCCTTCAGGGGTTTGCAGACCGCTCCATTCGCTGAATAAGCTGGTTTGCCTCGTGCCGTTGCTTATCCCAATCACAGGGTATTTGCTTCCGACAGTCACACCAGGTCCATAGTGAAAGCTTATTTTTCCGTCAGGATAAATTGTTGCAGAAAAAGATGTGTGGCTCAGATTTTCACCCTCAGAAATCTTCCAGAAGAAGCTTACCTTATCAGAAGTTGTTACAACCGAAAGCCCATCACCTGCTGATCTGATTCCCATATTATGATTCATAAAGGGAGCCACAGCACTCACCTGCCGCAGGTAAAGATCATCAAACAGCAGATAATAATAGGGCATATCCTGAGGCTCAAACATCAGGTAGCCGTTCACATGCATGTACAGCGTGTCGAAGGTGTTGCCAAAATAAGGAAATTCAAATGGGAGAGCCACTGCTGCATATCCGGAATGGGGATCTGAAGGTGTAAGTATAATTCCGGGCTCCTCAATATAAGTATCATTTCCTTCGGATTCATGATAAACTGGGCTCAACTGCCAGTTTAGGGGTGGTACTCCTCCTGTGCCAAACAATTGTCTCGATCCGGGCTGACCTGGCTCAATAACGAGGGGATTACCGGGCTGGATTGACAAGGGTTCAAATACAGAGGGCAGCACGACTGACACGATGGTCTGATCATTGTCAGATATGGTCACAGGAGGGCCAGTCAAGGGATATTCGCTTGAATCTCCGTTGTGGTAACGGATCACCGAAAACCACAGAATTTTTCCTTCGGCACTTGAATCCGGATCATCTTCATCAACAATAAGCATGATTCTTGCACCTTTCCCTGGCTCAACATAACTCAGTAAAGGCGTGAGATCAAGTCCGAATTCCAGGTTCTTGCCATCGGGGGTTTTATATCCTGACAAAGGATAATCCAGACCCTGATAATTAAACAGTGAGAAGGAAAGTGTATGAGCCGGCATATAGTGGGCTGTATCGGTGCTGATGCCGGCAGAAACTCTGATCCGCCCCCTTTTGTTGTGACTCATCTTTATTTTAGCTGTAAGCAGGGGCGAATATGCAGTGTCGGGATATACTACGGTAACTGAATTGTTCCAGATTCCTCCTTCCCCGTATCTGAGGGCAAGGGTTCTGTAAAGAAGGTAGCAAAATCCGGAATCAGCCCATTCGTTACCGTAAGAGTTCACAAATTTCAGGGCTCCGATTTCCCAGTCACGCATGTCGGTAATGCCGTCGTTGGTGATGTCGAGGTGGTTGGTAAACTGTCCATCACCATTCACATCATAACGGACTGAATCATTGTAGCCGACGATGGTCAATGCATGTGTAGCCAGTGACTCAAGCTCAATCTGAACAGTTTTTCCGGCTTCGGGGGTGCCGTCTGGCAGGGTATTTCCGTAATAGGGTAAACCTGCCATATAATTGGCAACGCCTCCAGTAAGTGAGCCATTCAGATGGTTGTGCAGCCAGTGTTTGAGGGTCAGCAGGCCCTCAGGGTTGGCTACATAAATTGAACCGGCTCCTGAAATTCTGTTGTGCATCGCCTGATAATACCCCTCGTATCCATCCATCCAGCGGTAAGAATCGTCAACAATGGGGCCGTAAATATCCTCTGTAGGGCATCCGGCATCGTACAGAATGTCGAAGGTGTGGAAATAGTTAACCCCTTCACCGTAGTATGGCAGGGTGCCATTCATAAAATTCCAGGTGAAATGTGATGGATACAGGTTTGCTGAAGTGTCGGATGGAAGCCCGCGCAGGCGGTTGATTTCATAGCAAAAATTGTAGGCAACAGAAGCTGCCTGACCACAACTGGCTCCTTCCTGCCGGAAAACCTTCCTGAGCCATGGATATCCCGAATTGTCCACTACGGGGGGCAATGCCATCGTCCTGCTGGCTTTGGGCAATGAAAGCCTGGGGAAATCAGGAAACTGCTGACCTGGCTGAATACTGCGCTGCAATCCCCTCAATTCTCCATTGATGCTTCTTTGTGAACGGGCTGCCTGTTGGCAAAACCCAACCAACGAAAAACCCAACATCAGCACGATATAAATTGTACGGTTCATTGATCTGTTTTCAGTTAGCTTCAGAAACATGGCAATAAGAGCCCTATAAAACTACTAAAAAACGCTTTATTCAGGTCGGATAAATTCTGTTTATGGATTCACCTGCAACAGATTCAGGAATCTTGTTTTCAGGAGCTCAGGCATATTACACCATTGGAAGCTGTTTTTAAAGGTAACAGTTGCCGGACAGGCACGTTAACAAACGGCATTATAAAAATTGAATGCAGGGACAAGCAAACTCTTATCCCTGCATAACATACGATTTCAGAAATTCTTTCCTCAGCTTTGATTCAGCCATAGGCCGTTGACCGATTTACAGAACAGACGGCACAGGCTAACTCAGATTCCTCCTCCGGAGCCTTCCTTAACTTTTGGCGCGCAGATTCTGGCTGACAAAAACTCCCTGTTCATTCGGGCGATGTTGCTGATAGAAATCTCTTTCGGACATTCTGCTTCGCAAGCACCTGTATTGGTGCAGTTGCCAAAGCCCTGATTGTCCATTTCGGCCACCATAGCCTGCACCCTTTCTGCAGCTTCGGTTCTGCCCTGAGGTAATAAGGCAAACTGCGAAACCTTGGCTGAAACGAAGAGCATGGCTGAAGCGTTTTTACAAGCGGCCACGCAGGCACCGCAACCTATGCAGGCAGCTGCATCCATCGACAGGTCGGCGTTTACTTTTGAAATCGGAATGGCGTTGGCATCGGGTACACCGCCCGTGTTAACCGAGACGTACCCTCCGGCCTGTATGATTTTGTCGAAGGCAGAGCGGTCAACGATCAGGTCTTTTAAAACAGGGAACGGCCTGGCCCTCCAGGGCTCAATTACGATGGTATCTCCGTCGTTGAACCTCCGCATATGCAGTTGACAGGTGGTTACAGCTTTGTCGGGCCCATGAGGCCTGCCATTGATATACATACTACAGGCACCGCAGATCCCTTCGCGGCAGTCGTGGTCGAAAGCCACCGGATCATCACCCTTGAGTACCAATGATTCATTCAGGACATCCATCATCTCGAGGAATGAACTGTTTGATGAAATGTCGCTTACTTTATAGGTGACAAATTTACCTTTACTGGTGGCGTTTTTCTGACGCCATATTTTTAGTGTTAAATTCATGGTCAGCGGTTTTTACTTGTAATTCCTCTGTTTTACTTCTACAAACTCATAGTCGAGCACTTCTCTGTTCAGCTTTGGTTCGTTGTTTTCTCCGGTAAACTCCCAGGCAGCGGCATACATGTATTCGTTGTCGTTTCTGAGTGCTTCGCCTTCAGGAGTCTGGAATTCTTCACGGAAGTGACCACCACAGGATTCGTTGCGGTTGAGGGCATCCCGTGCCATCAATTCACCCAGTTCGAGGAAATCGGCAACCCGGCCGGCTTTTTCAAGTTCGGGATTGATTTCATTGGCTTCTCCGGGGATTTTCACGTCCAACCAGAATTCTTTGCGGAGTTCAGCAATTTCAGTAATGGCTTTCTTAAGGCCTTCTTCATTCCTGCCCATCCCTACGTTGTTCCACATAATGAGGCCCAGTCGTTTGTGGAAGCTGTCAACAGTCTGTTTACCCTTTACATTCATCAGTTTCTGAAGCCTTTCTCTGGCTTCATTTTCTGTTTTAACGAACTCAGGCAGATCGGAAGAGAATTTTGGAACCCTGATCTGATCGGACAGGTAATTCTGAATGGTGTAGGGCAGTACAAAGTAACCGTCGGCCAGCCCCTGCATGAGTGCCGAGGCACCCAGCCTGTTGGCTCCATGGTCGCTGAAATTGGCTTCGCCGATGGCAAACAGGCCGGGGACTGTGGTCATCAGTTCGTAATCAACCCAAAGGCCACCCATGGTATAGTGCACCGCCGGATAGATCATCATCGGGGTTTTATAAGGATTTTCATCCACGATTTTTTCATACATCTGGAAAAGATTGCCATAGCGGGCTTCAATGGTGCTTTTCCCGAGACGGTTGATGGCGTCACTGAAGTCGAGATAAACAGCCAGTCCTGTTTCTCCGACGCCGAAGCCTGCATCACAGCGTTCTTTGGCAGCACGGGAAGCTACATCGCGCGGCACCAGGTTGCCAAAGGCGGGATAGCGGCGTTCGAGATAATAGTCGCGGTCTTCTTCAGCGATCTGGGTAGGCAGCAGCTTTCCATGCCTGATTTTTTCAGCATCTTCCTTCTTTTTCGGTACCCAGATGCGTCCGTCGTTGCGGAGACTCTCGCTCATGAGGGTGAGTTTCGACTGAAAGTCGCCATGGACCGGAATACAGGTGGGATGAATCTGTGTGAAGCAGGGATTTCCGAAGAAAGCACCACGTTTGTGAGCTTTCCATACAGCGGTTGCATTGGATCCCATGGCATTGGTTGAGAGGAAAAAAACGTTGCCATAACCGCCGGTCGCCAGCACCACTGCATGGGCTGCGTGGCGTTCGATGGAACCGGTAACCAGATTGCGGACCACAATTCCGCGGGCACGACCTTCAACCAGCACTACATCGAGCATTTCGTGACGGGTAAACATCTCAACATTGCCTTTTTTAATCTGCCGGCTCAACGCGCTGTAGGCGCCAAGCAGTAGCTGCTGTCCGGTTTGTCCGCGGGCATAGAAGGTTCGTGATACCTGAGCCCCGCCAAAGGAACGGTTGTCGAGCAGTCCGCCGTATTCACGGGCAAAGGGAACGCCCTGTGCAACACACTGATCAATGATGTTGTTGCTCACCTCAGCCAGACGATAAACATTGGCTTCACGGGCACGGTAATCACCACCTTTTATGGTATCGTAAAACAAACGGTACACGCTGTCGCCATCATTCTGATAATTCTTGGCAGCGTTGATTCCACCCTGGGCTGCGATGCTGTGAGCACGGCGCGGGCTATCCTGATAACAATAATTCTTCACTTTAAAACCCAGTTCTGCCAGGCTGGCAGCAGCAGAAGCTCCGGCCAGTCCTGTGCCGACTACAATGATTTCGAGCCGCCGCTTATTGGCAGGGTTTACCAGGTTGGTGTGTGCTTTATATTCGGTCCATTTATCGGCCAGCGGGCCTTTGGGTATCCTGGAGTTTAATTCAGCCATCTTGATGAATCTTTGAATTTCAGTAATTTATTGTGCAATGAAAATAACAACGGGGATCAGAATAAAACCGCCTGCAATCAGTATTGCCAGTGCCCGGCTGATGCCGAATGCAGCAGGCGTGTATTTGCTGTGGTTAAGTCCCAGCGACTGTAAAGCAGAATGAAATGCATGGTCAAGGTGAAATCCGAGAAACAGCAGCCAGACAACATACATAACAACGACGGGCAGTTCCCTGAATTTTTCGATGACCAGGATACCCATGTCTTCGTAGAGCTCTCCGTTAATCATTACCTCCGGCATTTCACCAAACTTGGCTTTGAAAAAGAAGTTGATCAGGTGTATTACCAGAAATGCCAGGATTACTCCACCGGTGTGAATCATGAATTTGGAAAAGAATGAAGTGTGTGAATACCCTTCAACTTTATAGCGTGTCGGCCTGGCCATCCAGTTCTGAATCTGAAGAATCAGCCCGACCAGTATGTGGAGGATGAAACCACCGAACAAAACGATCTGAAACACCTGAATTACCGGATTGGTCGCCATAAAATGCGCTGCCAGATTAAACAATTCTCGCGAATCGTCGAACAGCAGCAATAAATTTATACTCAGGTGAACGATCAGGAAGGTGATGAGGAACAACCCCGCCAGCGCCATGACCACCTTTTTGGTAACGGATGAGTACTTGAATGCCATAAGAATTGAAGGTTATTGTGAAAAAATACTTGAAATTAACACTGCGGCAAAGGATTAATACTATTTTTACTCCCGGCTTTCATATCGACAAAATTGCTTTTGTCAGATAACAAAATTAGCCATTAACTCTACAATTGCAACCCAAATCCTTAAATAGAATCAATCTAAATAATTGCTTATGCGATACCAGCCTGTTTCTTCCGGCCTTTTTATCCGCAACCGCCATAAACTTGAGAAAAAGTTAAAGCCCAATGCGCTGGCAGTTGTATTGTCGAACGACGAAATGCCCCGAAACGGGGATCAGTGTTTCCCGTTCAGGCAGAGCAGCGATATGTTCTACCTGACCGGCCTTGACCAGGAAAAGTGCATCCTGACCATGTTCCCGAACCACCCGGTTGAGGCTATGCGCGAGATCGTTTTTACTGTTAAGACTACCGATGCGATGGTCACCTGGTATGGTAGAAAATATACTCTTGACGAGGTAAGCCGGATTTCCGGAGTAAAGTCTGTTAAGTGGCTCGATGAATTTGAAGGGGTGCTGCGTGAACTGATGGCCAGGGCCAGCGTTGTTTACCTGAATCAGAATGAGAATCCCAGGTTTACTACAGATGTGCCGTCGCAGGAACTCCGCTTCATGCAGAAACTCAGGAATGACTATCCCCTTCATGGTTTTGAAAGGCTTGCTCCCCTGATTACCAGCCTTAGGCTGATCAAGGAAGATGAGGAAATCGAACAAATGATCAAAGCCTGTGATATCACAGGAAAGGCTTTCAGCAGGGTGCTGGGATTTGTGAAACCGGGTGTCCTGGAATACGAGGTGGAAGCTGAGATTACCCATGAATTTATCCGCAATGGTGCCAGTGGTCATGCCTACCCTCCCATAGTTGCCTCTGGCGCAGATACCTGCATTTTACATTACAATACCAACGATAAGGAGTGTAAAGACGGGGATTTGTTGCTGATTGATTTCGGGGCTGAATATGCCAATTATGCCGGAGATTGTACCCGTACCATCCCGGTAAACGGAAAATTCTCTCCGCGGCAGCGTCAGGTGTATGAAGCTGTGCTCAGGGTGTTGCGCAAAGCCTCCCGGATGCTGGTGCCCGGCACAACCATCGACAAGTACCATGCTGAGGTGTGTAAAATAGTTGAAAAAGAACTGATCGGTCTTGGATTGTTCACCGAAGAGGATGTTAAAAATCAGGACCCTGCAAATCCGCTGTACTTCAAATATTATATGCATGGGACCTCTCACTTCATGGGCCTCGATGTACACGATGTAGGCAACAAACAGCTGACCCTCGCCAAGGGCATGGTGCTGAGTTGTGAACCTGCTATCTACATTCCCGAAGAAGGATTCGGTATCCGGCTTGAAAATGATATTGTGGTCGATGATGAGCCCCTGGATCTAATGGTTCACATTCCTGTTGAACCGGATGAAATTGAAGCCCTGATGGCTAGAAATTAATTGGACCTGTTTGCTGTTGAGAACAAAGGCGATGATGACATTCTGAGCCTCTTGTACGGTTTAATCCGGCGAAATTGTCAGGGTCTTATTTGTTTTGGAATGCTATCAGAATTGCCTGCTTGTTTGTTTTGGCAACAAAGGAGGTAGTCTCAAGATTACTTATTGCCATCATTCTGGCGACTTACTCTCATAACAGGTTAATTCTTTGATATTGCAGATAGATAAGCTGAAATTTTCCTCCTGCTTATATCAATCATACTTATGAAAATCTGCAGAGAGCCGGACTTTAGCAAGAACCGGATTCATGTGTTTTTCGTGATTTCGTTTATTCAAAAGGACTTTCCCTTTACCCGTGGAATTGACAATCAGCAATTCACTGCAATGTTTTTTCCGGTGTTTCATGCGAATTTTAATATTCTTCCCGGAAGTCCGGTGCAAAGAGCTTTAATGTGCACGTTCATTCCATTATGGCCGGATTTCATCATTATACAGGACAGTTTGTTCCGGAGAGAAACAAATATGCTATTTTTGTAGGGACACGACAGCAATCTCCCTGCAGAATAAAAAACCAAAATCAAAAATTCAACGAACATGTTTAAACCCGAAACCTATTCCCATCGCCGTAATGCACTCCGCAATGAATTAAAAGGCGGAATCATACTGTTTCCCGGCAATACCGAAGCCGCTTTCAATTATCCTGCCAACACTTATCATTTCAGGCAGGACAGCACCTTCAGCTATTTTTTCGGGATCAACCAGCCCGACCTGGCCGGTATAATGGATCTGGACAACGGGAATGACATTCTTTTCGGAAACGATGCGGATATGGACGACATTATCTGGATGGGGCCGCAACCTTCTATAGCAGACCGTGGCCGGCTGGCAGGCATTGTTCATACTAAGCCATTGTCGGGCTTTGAGCAATACATAAAAGAGGCATTGGCCGGTGGACGTCCGGTGCATTTTCTGCCACCCTACCGTGGTGAAACCAAAATACTGCTTTCTGCCATGCTTGGTATACCGGTGAATGAGCTTAAAGCAGCTGCATCCGCTGATTTGATCAGGGGCATAGTGATGCTTCGCTGCATCAAATCGGAGGAAGAGGTGAAAGAGATTGAAAAAATGGTGGATGTGGCTTACTTAATGCACACCACGGCCATGAAAATGGCCCATCCGGGGATCGTGGAACAGGAAATTGCAGGTACTGTTGAAGGGATTGCCCTGGCCAAGGCAGGTCCGGTTTCATTTCCGGTTATCCTTAGTATGGATGGGCAAACCCTGCATAACCACTATCATGGCAATACACTAACCGAAGGCAGGATGCTTGTCGTTGACACCGGATGTGAATCTGTGGAAACCCTGTATGCCAGCGATATCACACGCACTGTCCCTGTCGGAGGGAAATTCAGTCGCCGGCAGAAGGAGATCTATGAAATTGTGCTCAGGGCCAATACCGAAGCCATCAAGGCCATCAAACCGGGAATTCCCTATCGTCAGATACATTTGCTGGCTGCCAGCGTAATTACAGAGGGACTCAAGGAGCTTGGGCTGATGAAAGGCGATGTTGAAGAAGCCGTAAAACAGGGAGCTCATGCCATGTTTTTCCCACATGGATTGGGACATATGCTTGGCATGGATGTTCATGACCTGGAGAATGTCGGGGAAAACTTTGTAGGTTATGACGAAGAAACCGTTCGCTCTGAACAGTTTGGTACAGCTTTCCTCAGACTGGGCCGGAAACTTCAGCCCGGGTTTGTGCTTACCGTAGAACCTGGCATCTATTTTATTCCAGCCCTGATCGATCTCTGGAAAGCCGAAGGCAGGTGTGCTGATTTTATCAATTTCGACAAGGCTGAAACTTACAAAGACTTTGGTGGTATCCGTATCGAAGACGATGTGCTGGTTACCGAAACCGGTTGCCGGGTGCTTGGAACACCGATTCCCAAAACCGTTGCTGAGATTGAGGCCATGATGGCGCGTTAGGATCTTTCCGGTCTTTCCGGGTCTCTTAGGGTCGCTTCTGCCGGTTAATTGCGGGTATCCGGGCATCTGCAATAAAGATCATTTTTTTATTCGGAATCAGTATTGTCCGGTAAACTTTGGAATTGCTTATGAGATTCTTCGCTTCACTTTGTTACGGTCAGAATGACAAGCAGTTGGATATAGAGTAGGGGGGGGGGGGGGGGGGGGGGGGGGCCGCAAACCCCCCCCCACACAAAAACCAAAAAAAAACAAAAAAAAAAGGAAGTATTTGTGGTTGTT
>JAEUTG010000012.1 GCA_016788045.1 Bacteroidales bacterium | reverse complement strand
AACGTCTAAACGCAACCCTTCGTCAAATTCAATGTTATCATAAATGATTGGAACATCAATCTGGCGTTGGTAAGATAAGCCCCTTTTTGATAATTCATGACAAAAACATATTTCATAAACTTTTTCAAGGAGTCCAGGTCCTAGATTCTTATGTACTGTGTAAGCAGCATCAACTATTTGTTTACCAATTGCATCCAATTCTTCAGGAATCGGTTCTAAATATTTTTGGTGAGAATTAGTGTTTTGGAGATTTAGTGTCATAATTTTTAATTTTTAAGGTTATGCTAAAAGTAATATATTTTACTGGCACATCAAATACTGAGTAACCCATTTCATCCTCACGGGAAGTCGTAAAAAAAACAGGTGGAGGGGTTCAACCTGGTAGAACCTTTCACGACCAATCATTCAGAAACTCATTTACAGGTTTAACCTTCGTGCAGGGTTTATCCGGGTGAATTTAAGCACTGTTTGTCAGAATTTCCCCTGAGAATTATCTCACATTCCAAAAAAATCCTGTAGGTTTGTCCCAATAAATCCAATAAAATCTTCAATATGAAATATACAGCATTTACGGCACTTCACGAAGCTTTTGGTGCAAAAATGGTTGAATTTGCCGGATACTACATGCCGGTTCAGTACGAAGGACTGATAGCAGAGCATGAAACCGTGCGCAAGGCCGTCGGGGTATTCGATGTTTCACACATGGGTGAATTCTGGGTAAAAGGCCCGAAAGCGCTTGATTTTGTGCAGTGGGTTACCTCAAACGATGCTTCGAAGCTGGTAGATGGGAAGGTACAATACAGTTGCTTCCCGAACGATCAGGGCGGTATTGTTGACGATCTGCTGGTGTACCGCATCAATGCCGAAACCTATCTGCTGGTGGTGAATGCTGCAAACATTGATAAGGACTGGGCATGGGTGAACAGCCAGAATAAAATGGGCGCAACCCTGTACAATGCCTCAGATGAAATATCACAGCTGGCCATTCAGGGTCCTTTGGCCCTCAAAGCTATGCAGAAGCTGACCGATACCCCTGTCACCGACATGGAGTATTACACATTCAAAAAACTGAATTTTGCCGGCGTGAAAGATGTCATACTTTCCACCACAGGTTATACCGGAGCAGGAGGTTGTGAAATATATTTTGCCAACGAAGATGCACCGGCAATCTGGAAAGCTGTTTTTGAAGCCGGCGCTGAGTATGGGATCAAGCCCATAGGCCTGGGTGCCCGCGATACCCTTCGTCTTGAAATGGGTTTCTGTCTTTACGGAAACGACATCAACGACACCACCTCCCCCATCGAAGCCGGCCTGGGATGGATCACAAAATTCACTGATGACAAGGATTTCATCAACAAAGCATCATTGCTGAAGCAGAAAAACGAAGGCGTTCAGAAAAAACTCGTTGGTTTTGAGATGATTGACCGGGGCATCCCCCGTCAACACCACGCCATCCTGGATGCTGCAGGGAATGAGATCGGTGAGGTAACCTCCGGAACCCAGTCGCCTTCTCTGAAAATGGCCATCGGAATGGGCTATGTACCCACTGAGTATGCCAGGCCTGACACGGAGATCTTTGTCAGCATACGCGACAAAGCGCTGAAAGCCAAAGTGGTAAAACTTCCGTTCTATAAAGAATAAACAAACACAACAGCTCAGCCCGCACATCTTTTCAGCTGTGCGGGCTGTTCATTTAATCCTGCAGCATGAATGCTACCCTTGAAATATGCCTGAGTCCGGCCCTCTACCCTTTTCGTACCACACGTGGCAGGCACATCACGGTGGTGATCGACATACTCCGGTTCACCACTTCAGTTGTTTCGGCTTTCGACCACGGGGTTAAGGCTGTAATTCCGGTAGAATCCCTGGAAAAAGCTGAAACTCTGAAAAAGGCAGGATTTCCGGTAGCTGCCGAACGCGACGGCCTGCGCCTGCCATTTGCTGACTATGGAAACTCAGCAGCAGATTTCCGGAATCCAGAAATTGCAGGAAAAACACTGGTTTATTCAACAACCAACGGCACCGTAGCCATGAAAATGGCAGCTGCTGACGGTCCGGTGGTCGCCACTGCTTTTACCAACCTGCCGGCTGTTGCACAATGGTTGGGTATGATGGGACAGCCGGTGGTTATCCTCTGTTCGGCATGGAAAAACCTGCCGGGAATCGAAGATACCCTTTGTGCCGGGGCTCTGGCTGCACTTCTGAATGAAAAGCATGGCTTTCTGACTTCCTGTGATTCAGCAACCATGGCTGTTTCTTTATGGAAACAATCCCACGAAAGGCTCCGTGAAGTGGTTGAAAACGCATCGCATCACCATCGTTTACTCAAGCTTGGTGTTGACCCTATGCTCGATTATACATTGAAAATCGGGATATCTCCTTCAATTCCGGTATTCGAAAATGAAAAACTTGAAAACAGAACCCTCCCGGGATGATTTCATTCTCCGGGTTTGAAAACATCGCTTAGAAAGTCTTCACACTGGTTGAACAATATGAAAGGTAACAATACCACGCTCACTCACAAACCGGAAACAACAGAGAAGCCGGAGGATTTCAGGTTTCTCCTGGAACAGTTTGCCGATCTGAAGATTTTGCGTTATCAGGTTCCGGGATTTTCTTCACTTACCCTCAGGCAGAAGAGTTTCATTTATTACCTTAGCCAGGCGGCCCTTTCGGGAAGGGATATCATCTACGATCAGAATTACAGATACAACCTGGCAATCCGGCGTACACTGGAACACATCGTATTGAATTACAAGGGCGATCGCAACACCCCTGATTATGAAGCTTTCATGGTATATGTCAAAAGGGTGTGGTTCAGCAATGGCATTCATCATCACCATTCAAAAGACAAGTTTTTCCCTGCAATCAGCCGTGCAACCTTTCTTAAATTCATAGAGGAATCAGGACGGGAAGGTCTTCCGCTGAAACCGGGACAAAGCCCGGAGGATTTCTGTTCAGAAATCGCAGAAATCATTTTTAATCCCGACATTGCCCCCAAGGGTGTTTGTCAGGATCAAGTGAAAGACCTGCTGACCCATTCGTCAGTAAATTTTTACGAAGGCCTCACAGAAAAGGAAGCGCTTGACTATTATAGAAAAATGGATAAGGAGGCTTCAAATGAGGATTCTTCCTCCCGCATCTCATTCGGGCTGAACAGCAAACTGGTAAAGTCGAACGGCAGGATTTCGGAAATCCCCTACAGGATTGGCGGGCTTTACAGCGAAGCGATTGAACAGATTATATACTGGCTTGGCAAAGCAGCGGATTATGCCGAAAACGGGCTGCAGCAGAAAACCATTGAAACTCTCATCAGCTATTACCAAACCGGTGATCTGAAGACCTGGGATGCAACCAATGTGATGTGGGTAAACAATCATGAAACGGAGGTAGATTTCATCAACGGCTTCATTGAAAATTACAGCGATCCCCTTGGCCTGAAGGCGACCTGGGAAAGCCTGGTCAGTTATAAAGACATGGAAGCAAGCAAGCGGTCAGGCATCATCAGTGCAAATGCACAATGGTTTGAGGATCATTCACCGGTTGACCCCCGTTTCCGCAAAAAGGAGGTCAGGGGTGTTTCGGCACAGGCTATTAATGCTGCCCAACTGGGTGGGGATTGTTATCCTTCGTCGCCCATCGGGATCAACCTGCCCAACGCCGACTGGATCAGGAAACAACACGGATCAAAATCGGTGACCATTGAGAATATCACCCTGGCTCATGAGAAAGCCGCCTTAGGTAATGGGATGCTGGAGGAATTCGCTTTTGATGAGGAAGAGATTCAACTGGCGAAGAAATATGGTTCACTGGCCGGAAGTCTTCACACCGACCTGCACGAATGTCTGGGGCATGGCTCAGGACAACTCATGCCAGGGACAAAGGGCGATGAGCTGAAGAACTACGGGTCACCGCTCGAAGAAGCGCGTGCTGATCTTTTCGCGCTCTACTATATCGCCGACCCGAAAATGACAGAGCTGCAACTATTTGATACAGAAGATGTTTTCAGGGCTGCTTACAACGCCTATATCCGAAACGGGCTGATCACACAGCTCACCCGTATCGGGCCTGGTAACAACATTGAACAGGCCCATATGAGGAGCCGGCAGTTGATAGCCGCCTGGTGCTACGACAAGGGAAGGGAGTTTAATGTTATCGAATTCCGGAAGAAAGGAAATAAAACCTTTGTAAAAATCAATAGTTACGCCGGTTTGCGGGCGCTTTTCGGAGAACTGCTGGCTGAAATCCAGCGGATAAAATCGACGGGCGACTATGAAGCCGGCAGAGACCTGATTGAAAATTATGGAGTAAAAGTTAACCCTGAGCTTCACCGGGAAGTTCTGGAACGATTTTCAGCGCTCAACATCGCCCCTTACGGGGGATTCATCAACCCGGTTTTCGTGCCTGTGATGCAGGAAAACGAAATCACCGATGTTATTCCTGAATACCCCGATAGCTTTACCGTTCAGATGCTTCAATATTCTGACAGATATTCCTTTCTGCCGGATTATAACTGAAAGCATTGCACCGGCTTATCAGATCTGAGGACCTTTAATCAACAACATTTAAACTTTATATGACAAAACACCTGATCATCTTTACTTTGCTTGTTACCGGCCTTACAGCGCATCTTTCCGCACAGACCGAAGTGGATGAACGCGCCATGATTTCCTTTCACAAGGGATTGGGGTTTAACGCTCCTGACAGCACGTTTGGGGTAAACATCCGGTTGAGGATGCAGAACAGGCTGGGTTTTACCTTCGACGATGCCTTTAAAACAGAGGAGATCGAGGCCAGGGTAAGCCGGCTCAGGCTCAGGTTCGACGGTTATATCCTGAGCGATAAACTTCGTTACTACCTGCAGCTGTCGTTTTCGCGCGGCGACCAGGATTGGGATAATACACACATTCCCAATGTCGTACGTGATGCTATGGTCTATTATCATTTCAATCCCCGGTTTTACATCGGATTCGGACAAGGCAAGCTCCCCGGTAACCGTGAGCGCATCATCTCCAGCGGTCAGCAGCAGTTCTGGGACAGGTCGAATGTGAATGCCAATTTCACTCTCGACAGGGATTTCGGGCTTTTCGGATACTACAGCAACGAGCTGAAAGGGATAAGTTACAACCTGAAAGCAGCGGTTTCTTCAGGCGACGGGCGGAACCAGCTGAAGTCAGATAATGGGCTTATGTACACGGGAAGAGTGGAATTGTTACCCTTCGGCAGGTTTAAAAAAGACGGGGACTTCTCCGAAGGCGATCTGGAATTTGAACCACGGCCAAAATTATCGGTCGCGGGCGGGTATTCCTTCAACAGCAAAGCCAGACGAACCCGGGGAACCATAGGCACCGAACTGTATGAAAGCCGTGACCTGACCGGAGCTTTTGCCGATATCGTGCTGAAATACAAGGGATGGGCTCTTTCATCGGAATATATCAGCAGAACTGCAGGCGAATCAGCCTTTACCAGGAATCCGGCAGATTCAGCCAAGATGGCCTGGGTTGTGACGGGCTATGGAATCAACACGCAGCTGAGTTATTGCCTCCCCTCTTTCTGGGAGATCGCCGCAAGGTATTCTTTTGTTGAACCGGATAAAGAAATCAGGGCGAAATTGCCCCGGGATTCATATTATGTGATCGGAGTAAACAAGTATATCAGGAAACACCTCACAAAGATACAGGCATCGCTGGGATACCGGAGTCAGAAGTCATTCCTTTCGGGAACGAATCCGAAAAACAACCTGCTGCTTGTTTTTCAGGTTGAACTCGGCATCTGAAATTCCTGGGAAAAGGCAGGCTTAATGTCCGCAGGAACAGCCGCTGCAACCACCAAAATCCTCTTCGTCTGACATACCGGTGCCGCAACTGCCTGTGCTGCAACTGCCGGTATCACAACTTCCAGTGCTGCATCCGCCGTAAACATTGTATTTTACCTGAAATCCATCCTGAAACCAGGCCTGAACACCACCGGCTACATATCCGACCTGTTCAAAACCCTGGTGATGGAGAAGATTGGCGGCCTTATAGCCACTGGTCTCGTCATAACCACCGGCAATATAGGTGGGTTGTTTATCCAGCCATTGCAGTTTCTCGAGCAGCTGCAGCAGGGTCACCTGGGTTGTTTCTATTCCGTCGTAAACCACAACACTGTATCCCTCTTCATCAATAATATCAAGGAAAACAGCCCCTTCCGATACTTTCTGGTAGGCTTCAGCCGGCTGAAGCTTCAAAATTTCTGACATGCTTAAAATTTTAGACCCGGCAAAGGTATTCTATTTTCAAATTTCACCGGCATGTATCCAACGAAAGAATCAGAAATCCGGAGTTCAGCGCCTGCAAGTGACTTACAGAAAAGATCAGAAACAATCTGTCAGGTGGCAGCAACAGTGAGAAGATCCTTCTGTTTGGTAAAAAAAGGACCGTTTACACACATTCTGGTATTATTTTTACACAAAATATCTCCCATGCATGCAAATGTAACCAAGAGAATACCGGTTACCGGTTTAAGCTGTGCTTCGTGCGCCCTGAATGTTGAGCAATTGCTCAAACAGCAGCAGGGGGTTGCAAGCGCCTCGGTCAATTATGCCAACAGTTGTGCCACCCTGGAGTTTGTCCCGGGTAAAACCGACCTGAAGGCCATCAAAGCTTCGGTGCAGGCAGGCGGGTATGACCTTTTACTCGAAGACAACGGAGAGGAACTACAGGATAAGCACAGAAGAGAACACTACAAAAATCTGAAATTAAACACCATTCTTGCTGCAACCTTGTCTGCTCCTTTGGTTTATATTTCGATGTTCCGGATGGATATGCCCTATGCCAACCTGGTGATGTTCCTGCTCTCCACAACGGTGATTGCCTGGTTTGGAAGAAGCTTCTTTGTCAGCGCCTGGAAACAGACCAGGCAAGGGAAGGCCAATATGGACAGCCTGGTGTCGCTCAGCACAGGCATTGCATGGATTTTCAGTGTTTTCAGTATAATTTTCCCGCAATTCTGGCAGAGCCGTGGAATGGAACCGCATGCGTATTTTGAAGCCCCGGCGGTTATCATCGCGTTCATTTTGCTGGGAAAACTGCTGGAGGAGAGGGCCAAATCAGGGACTTCTTCGGCCATCAGAAAGCTGATGGGATTGCAGCCGGCAACAGTGATTGTGATAAAAGCAGACGGAACTCAGCAGGAAATCCCACTAGCCGGCGTGTTGCCCGGCGATCATCTGCTGGTTAAACCCGGCAGCAGGGTTCCTGTTGACGGAGAACTCATCTCGGGAGCCTCCTTTGTTGACGAAAGCACCATTACCGGTGAAGCCATGCCGACAGAAAAAAAGGCAGGGTACCGGGTGTTTGCGGGAACCATGAATCAGAAAGGAAGTTTTGTGCTCAGGGCAGAGAAAGTGGGTGGAGATACCATTCTGGCTCAGATTATACAAATGGTTCAGCAGGCCCAGGGCAGCAAACCACCTGTTCAGAAACTGGTTGACCGCATAGCCGGAATTTTTGTGCCGGTAGTGCTGATGATCTCAGTTCTCAGCTTCATTCTCTGGATGGTTGTGGGTGGTGAGGGGGCCTTTACGCATGCCATTCTGGCGATGGTTTCGGTACTCGTGATCGCCTGCCCCTGTGCACTTGGCCTGGCAACCCCTACAGCCATTATGGCCGGAATCGGCACAGGTGCCGAAAACGGTATCCTGATCAAGGATGCAGAATGCCTCGAAACCGCACATCGGACTGACATTCTCATTCTCGACAAAACCGGGACGATTACCCTTGGAAAACCAGCGGTAGCCGGATTTCACTGGCTGGCACCGCCTGATAGTCAGGCAGAACTCAGAAAAATTCTCTATCTGCTGGAATCCGGGTCGGAGCATCCTATGGCTGAAGCCATCACCGGATTTACAGGCCCTGCCGGGGATGAAGAACTTTCCGTGAGTCAGTTTGAAAGCATTACGGGCAAGGGAGTAAAAGCCTCGGTGAATGGGGTGGTTTATCTGGCCGGGAACCTGGCCATGATGAGAGAACATGAGGTGGAGGTTTCAGAAGAACTGCTTGCAATGGCTGAAACCTGGCAGCACAACGCCCGGACTCTTGTGTTCTATGCCCGTTCGCGGGAAATTCTCGCATTGATCGCTGTTGCAGACCAGATTAAAGAGACCTCGGCCGAAGCCATCAGCGAACTACAGAAATCGGGCATTCAGGTGATCATGCTGACCGGCGATAATCAACACACGGCCAGTGCCATCGCGCGTCAGACCGGACTCAGAGAATTCAGGGCAGGAATGTTACCGGGTGAAAAAGCGGAATTCGTGGCACAGCTTCAGAAAAGCGGTAAAATAGTAGCCATGGCCGGCGACGGCATAAATGATTCGCAAGCCCTCGCACAGGCCGATGTCAGCATTGCCATGGGTAAGGGTTCTGATATTGCCATGGACGTTGCCGGCATCACCATCATCTCTTCCGATCTGAAACTGATCGCAAAAGCTTTCCGGCTATCTGAAATCACTGTGAAGACCATCCGGCAAAACCTCTTCTGGGCCTTTTTCTATAACCTGATCGGAATACCGGTAGCTGCAGGGATCCTCTATCCGGTATGGGGCTTTATGCTGAATCCCATGATTGCTGGGGCCGCAATGGCCTTCAGCTCAGTATCGGTGGTAAGTAACAGCCTGCGGCTGAAAATGAGAAAAATCTGATAAACAGCGAAGCTGTTTGCCTTATTTGGTTGTTTTACCGCCAAACCCGGTAAGAACACTGTCAACCGGCTCCCAAAGCTCTACCTTATTACCTTCAGAATCAAGGATATGAATAAATTTTCCGTAATCATACACCTCAAGCGTATCCACGATGGTAACCCCGTTTGACCGAAGGTTTCTGATCAGCCCTTCAATATTCTGAACGCGGTAATTGATCATCAGACCGTTTTTCGAAGGCGCAAAATAACTGCTTCCTTTGCGGAACGGGCTCCACTGCAGATAATTGACCTCCTCAGGCCGGTTTGCATTCCTGAATTCAAAGGTTGAACCGTAATCATTGATTTCGAGGCCAAGGTTTTTACTGTACCATTCCCTGACCTGCTTCGGGTTATCCGATTCAAAGAAAACACCACCTATGCCTGTTACCCGCGGAATTGTATCAAAAAGCACTGAATAACCCACTGATAAGGAGAAAGAATCTTTTGCCACAGGAGAATGTTCTGCAGTTGTCATGGCAATGGATAAAAACAACATTGCTGGTAGAATCAGCAGGTCGGTAAAACGCATAATCTGGTGTTTAAGGTGAGACTAAGTATTGATTAAACGACGGTCACCGGACTAGGTTCACTTCTTCATGAATTTAACATTCAGGATTTCGTTTTCAGGGTTCGTCGTTAACAGATAAATACCTCGTACAAGGTATGATACATTGACTGAAAATTCATTCATCCCGCTTACCAGGTGTTGAGTTGGTGCGGAAAACTGCCTTCCTGAAATATCGAGAATACGCAACCGGATTTCACAATCCTCCGGGCTGTATATCCTGACGGTCAGAAAATCTTCAGCCGGATTGGGAAATATTTCCGGCCTGCCTGCCGGTGTATCAACGTAAATAGCATTTACTGATAAAATACAATCGGTATCTTCAGGGAAAACCGGGGCATGATCCTCAGCATAACAGCCAAAAGTCCAGCCGTTGTCCATCATCAACTGCATCGGGCTAATCAGACCATTTTCACTTCCGATGCCTTCGATATACCAGTGGCAGATCAGATCACTCTGAACGGGATCAAAAAGATTGAACCGCCTCAGGTATTTACCGTTGACCAGCACCGAATCAACTGAAGAGACAATGACTGTCGGGCTCCAGTTCATTGTAGTCATGGGCAGGGTATCTCCTGCCTGCAGGGAAAAGTCATACAACAATTCTTCAGTGGTGTCATAAAAAACCCAGGTTCGTGCGGAGTCAGTGCGGATAAATCCGTAAAAGGCATTTTCATAGGGATAGTCATAACTACCACCAAGCCAGCTTGTTGTGATCACACCGGTACTCAGCAGCCGGCTGTAGGTGTTTCCGTTGATCAGGGTATCACCGGCGACGAAAACCCTGGCTGCATTCGTTCTGACGAAGTTAGAGGTGCCATCCCACTGAGCATAATCAATTCTCCACTCTGAGGTGGGCTCCTGAGGGATGGGATAATTAACCTGTGCCTTTAAGCAAAGGCTGAATAAAACGGTTCCTGGTACAATAAACCATGTTTTCATCATCGGTTATTTTTAAGTGTATAATAGAAACCTGTCTAAGAATAGCTCAGAATAACTTTTTCTTATTTCCCTTTTTATTCATTACTACTTCCAATTCCTGCCGGGTGATCAGGCAGCCGGTGGGAATTTTGTCGAACCAGGGAAGAATAATTTCAAGGAACAAATCGATTTTGGTGTGAACGTCGGTGATTTCAATCACTACGGGCATCTTCTCCGTGATTTCCCAGAATTTCTGTGAGTGGATGACACTGCTGCTTCCAAAACCTATGTACCCTCTGAACACTGTTGCCCCGGCCAGTTGATAGCGCCTGGCAGCAAAGACAATCGTTTCACTTAGCAATGTGTGCCTGAATCTGTCGGTACTGCTGAGGTAGATGCGCAATACGCTTGCTTTGCATCCTTTTTCCATGTCAGAAGAGTTTAATTATCGTATTCCCTCCGAAGGCCGCCAGCAGACCAAGAAATACGCTGAGACCTGAATAAAGGGCAAAATAAAGAAAACTGCCGTCACGGATCAGTGCAAGGTTTTCGCCCGAAAAAGCAGAGAATGTGGTAAATCCCCCGCAGAAACCCACTGTGAGAAAAAGCCGCCATTCATCGTTGCCCAGGTTACCGCGCTCCGACAATCCGAAGAAAAGGCCGATGAGAAAACTACCGAAAATATTGACAAAGAAGGTTCCGTAAGGGAATGCTGAAAAGAGGGCATTTTGTATGTACCGCGATGCCAGGTAGCGTGAAACACCTCCAAGGAAACTACCCGAACCGATTATCAGCAGAACTTTCAACATCAGAACATTTTCCGTGCAGGTAAAGTTACGGATTCGGAGATTAGGTAATGCCCGTTTCCGCTTTATTTTTTATTGAAGGTGCCTGATGAACGTCTCTATCCGGCCAGAATGCCACAAAGCTGATAGAGTAATCTGGCGCCGACATTGCCATCCCATCCGTCCTCACCGGGTGCTACTTCACTCAGATCGAAACCGATAATCTCTTTTCCGCTTTTCTTCAGCTGATTGAGGAGATAAACCAGTTCTTCATACTCCAGGCCTCCGGGAACCGGAGTGCCGGTATTGGGACAAAAGCGTGCGTCCAGCCCGTCGATATCGACAGAAATGTAAACTTTCTGCGGCAGTCCGCCTATGATGCGTTCACACAGCTGATGCCAGTTGCCTCCCTTATAGGTGTACTCCCGGTTTTCGCGGTCAAAAAAGACGCTGATGCGCTCGGGCCGGGATTTTACATAATCCGATTCCTGCTGACAATAATCACGGATGCCTACCTGTACAAGCCGGCTGATGGCGGGCACTGTTTCCAGGGCATTGTAAAAAATGGAGGCATGTGACCAGGTAAAGCCTTCATAGGCCTGCCTGAGGTCCATGTGGGCATCGATGTGAAGAATCCCGAACTCAGGGTTCAGCTCACCAAGCAATTGAATGTATCCCAGCGGTATGCTGTGATCGCCGCCCGCCAGTCCGACCATCTTTCCCTTGTTTTTCCAGTACGACGCCCTTTCTTTCACCCACAGGTTCATGCGGTTACAGGCAAGGTTCACTTCGCTGAGGACAAGAGACAGTTCGGCATCCGAAGCAATCTCTGTGCCGGCTTCCATGGCTTCAATCAGTTCCCGGGCCATTTCTTTGGCATTCCTGCCCAGGCTGATGATTTCCTCAGGACAGGTATCCAGAAAAATCCCACGCTTCCACAGTTCCGGAAAATCGTGGTGATAGAGGTCAACCTGCGCTGAGGCTTCAGCGATGGCTTCCGGACCGAGGGCAGCACCTGAACCAAAACTTACCGTAACCTCCCAGGGTACCGGAATGATAATGATATCGGACTGTCCGGCATTAAAAGGCAATCCGTAGAGACCGGCATCAGCCTGGGCTGCCGCATTCGGATCGAAGGAGGCGATGATTTCTTCTTTTGTCATAATGGATGAACTGTGAAGTTGCAAAAATACACAATACTGCTCAGGAAAGCACAGCTGCCCTGGCATCGGAAAGGATTGCCTCAGGCGACAACATTTGCGTAAATTTGTCCCCCTAATCCTTTATTCCATGAGAACAGTCCTGTTGCTGATCGCCTCCAACATTTTTATGACATTTGCCTGGTACGGTCACCTGAAATTCAAGGAAGCCGCACTCTGGAAGGTGATTCTGGTGAGTTGGGGCATCGCGCTCTTCGAGTATATGCTGATGGTTCCGGCTAACCGGATCGGCCATGGAACCTTTTCTGTGGCTCAGCTCAAGACGATTCAGGAGGTGATCACCCTGCTGGTTTTTGGTGCCTTTTCAGTTCTCTACCTGAGAGAGCCGCTCAAATGGAATTATCTGGTGGGTTTTGCCCTGATCGTTGCCGCGGTTTATGTGATTTTCAAAGAGTGGTAAGCAACCTTCTCTGAAAAAGACCTCTTTCCTTTTCAATTGGCTTGCTAAACCAGACCCTGCAGGCTCAGCCTTCATTCATTTGAGTTCCCGGAAAAATATCGCTTATCCGCTCCGGATGCTGTTACTTTTTGCCATTAATCGAATTAATATCGGGCAAAAGAACCAGGAAATCCGAAAGATATTTTACTTATAAACTACTTCCATGAAACGATCACTCCTCCTGATTGGCTTAATTCTGCTTGTTGTAACCTCCATGGTCAATGCTGCTTACGTGCGCAACCATCCTTATCAGGTTACCCAGCCGGATGGCACAACCATCCAATGTTTTGTATCCGGTGACGAATATTTCAACTGGCTTCACGATGAGGCTGGGTTTACCATCATTCAGGCCGAAGACGGATATTATTATTACGGTGTCAGGAACAAGGACCTTGTATCTGCCAGCCCCTTCAGGGTAAACACCGTAAATCCGGCCTCGGTCGGACTGGAACCCTGGGCTAAAATCTCCCGTGCAGAATACCAGCGGCGCAAGGATTATATGAACAAGGAGTCGGGAGAATCAAACCGGGCACCGCACCTGGGAACCATGAACAACCTGGTTGTTTACATCAAGTTTTCCGATGATACTGAATTTACCACCACCCGGCAGGTTTACGATGATCTTTTCAACCTTCCTACAGGTAACTCGCTGAAATCGTACTACACGGAAGTATCCTACAACCAGTTCACCATTGGCTCGACCCACTATCCCACCTGTGCCATGACCACCAATTATTCCTATACCGACACGCATACCCGCAGTTATTTCGAGCCTTACAATGCGACCACCAATCCGAACGGATACAATGGTGAAACACAAAGGCGCCTGAGGGAACATGCCCTGCTGAGGGATGCCATTACCTGGATCAATGCCAATTCCCCGGTTCCTACTGGTCTGGATATTGACGGTGATGACGACAACTATGTTGACAATGTCTGTTTCATTATCAGGGGGGGAAACGGTGCCTGGGCCAGCCTGCTCTGGGCTCATCGTTGGGTGCTTTACTCCTATAACGTCTATATCAATGGCAAGCAGGTCTGGGATTACACCTTCCAGCCTGAATCTCAGGTAGATGTCACCACCCTCTGTCATGAAATGTTCCATGCCCTCGGAGCACCCGACCTTTACCACTACGATGACGGCGGATTGAACATCTCCCCTGTCTCTGCCTGGGACCTGATGGAATCGGGATCCGGACACATGGGAGCTTACATGAAATGGAAATACTCCGACAACACCTGGGTCACCTCCATTCCGGAAATCACCTCATCGGGAACCTACACCCTGAACCCACTGACCTCTTCCACCAACAACTGCTACAAGATTGCGTCTCCAAACTCTTCTTCAGAATATTTTGTGGTTGAATACAGAAAAACCGGCGGTACCTTCGAGAGTTCCCTGCCAGGTTCCGGGCTGATTGTTTACCGCATTGATCCCAGTCTGGACGGCAATGCCGACGGCCCCCCCGATGAAGTATATATTTACAGGCCCAACGGCACCACCACCGTGAACGGAAGTCCGTGGAGTGCCTATTTCTCTTCAGCAAGCGGAAGAACAGCCATCAACGACGGAACGAATCCATCCTCTTTCCTGCAGAATGGTTCACCCGGAGGCCTGAACATTTACAATATAACTGCTGCCGGTTCAACCATCTCGTTTACGGTTGGAATGAGCACGGTAGCCAATCCGGCCTCTTTTACTGCACTTCCGGTGGGTGAAACTGAAATCGACCTGCAATGGGTAAAAAATGGCTCAAACAACAATGTGGTACTTGCATTCAGCACTTCTTCCACATTCGGAATACCACAGTCCGGGGTGAGTTACACAGCCGGATCTTCCATTCCGGGCGGGGGAACAGTTATTTATGCGGGTGGGAATACCACTTTCAATCACACCCAGTTGTCAGCCGCCACCACCTATTACTACAAACTCTGGTCAGTTGACGGTACCCTCACCTATTCAACCGGAGCGAGTACGAATGCCACCACAGGATGCGGACAGCTATCATTGCCTTATTCTCAGGATTTCAATGCGGCAGACTTCCCGGCTTGCTGGAGCCAGCAGGTGGAAGGGACCAATGCTACCCCTAACTGGACTGTTTCCGGAACCAACAATGCCGGAGGAACAGCCAACGAGATGGTTTCAGGCTGGCAGGACCATAACCCGGCAACCAACCGGCTGGTGAGCCCCCCGATCAACACGCTCGGGGTTTCAGAACTGCTGCTTTCGTTCAGGCACCTGCTCGACAATTACGGCCCCGGGGCTACCCTCAGGGTTCAGTCGAGCAGCAACGGCACTACCTGGACCAATGAAGCCTGGTCATTGGCAACCAGTGCATCGGGCAACGTGGGACCTGAACTTGTGAATACACCCATTGTTTCGAATCTGAACTCAGCGACCACCTATCTGGCATTCACCATTGAAGGCAACCTTTACCAATATGATTACTGGTACGTTGACGATGTGGTTATTACAGCTGCAGGTGTTCAGAATTATATTGTCACCACCCTCTCCCTGCCTGCAGAAGGCGGATCCACCTCCGGAGGCGGAAGCGTAGCTGCAGGAACTGAGATTACCGTTACCGCTTCACCGGCAGTGGGATATAACTTTATCAGCTGGACACAGAACGGAAATGTCGTATCAGCCACTCCGGATTACACATTCATCGTGAACGGTGATGTTACCCTTACAGCAAATTTTGAACTTCAGCAGTTTGTTATTTCTGCAACAGCTTCGCCTTCTGAAGGAGGGTACACTTCGGGATCAGGCACTTACAATTATGGCGAAACCGTCAGTCTTTCGGCTTCACCCAACACAGGTTACAGCTTTACCAACTGGACCGAAAACGGCTATGTGGTATCAGCGGATGCGGGCTACAGTTTCACAGCCGTGAGCGACAGAATTTTGGTAGCCAATTTCCAGCCTTTACAGTACAGCATAAGTGTTCAGGCCAGCCCGTCGCAAGGAGGAACGGTGAACGGAGGCGGAAACTACGCTTATGGAAGCCAGGCAACGGTAACAGCAACCCAGGCTGCAGGATGGTCGTTCATTAACTGGACCGAAAACGGCAATGTGGTTTCCACTGCCGCCAGCTTTACATTCACAGTAGCCGGCAACCGCAGCCTTACAGCCAATTTCAGTGAAACAACCCTAAATTACACCATAGCTGTTTCAGCCGAACCATCCCAGGCCGGCACAGTAACCGGAGGAGGGATCTATACTTCAGGTTCAACTGCTACCCTGGAGGCCCTTGTAAATGAAGGCTGGGAATTTATCAACTGGACAGAGAACGGCATGGTTGTTTTTGCGGGGAACGTTTATTCATTTACGGTGACGTCAGACAGAATTCTTACTGCGAATTACATTCGCCAATATACCATTTCCACCACAGTTACCCCTGAACCCGGAGGCTACACCACCGGACAGGGCAAGTATCAGCAAAACTCAGTGGTTGTGCTGAATGCCTATGCAAACAGTGGATATATTTTCCAGCATTGGTCTGAATCAGGAAATATCGTCTCTACAAATCCGGAATATACCTTTACAGCCAACGGAGACCGCAACCTGCTGGCTAATTTCTTCCTGCCTGTCGGTGTTGGAGGAAATGCCCCCCGGGGATTCGACATTTACCCTAACCCATCATCCGGCCGGTTCATTGTTGAGTCATCCTCTGCCTCAGCACCTTCTGTTGCCAGTGTGAGTGTTGTATCCCTCACCGGCAATGAACTATATGCAACGCCGGCCATGGATCCGGTGAGAAAAGCCACGCTTGACCTGACCCATCTGCCGGACGGCATCTACTTCCTGAAAATCGGCTCCACGGACAATGAATTCACCATTTCAAGGATCGTTATCAGAAAATAGCAAAACTTACCGGATAACCTGACTGAGTGAGAGAAGCAACAGCAGACCGGCGGATCATGGATCCTGCCGGTTTTGCTTTTTTTTACCCGCCAGGAGACTTTCAGAATGCTCCCCTGTTTGTTGAACCGCTGAACATTTACCGGCCTGATTTGTTAATCAAAAGATAGGATTTTCATACCTTAGCCCAGGAGTAATTTCAAATTCACTAATCGGTCGCAATGCCACATTATCACACATTGGGAATCATTCCTCCCAAGCGCCACATTCAATTCCGGAAGCCTGACGGCACCCTCTATTCAGAACAGCTGGTTTCAACCGAAGGTTTTTCCGATGCCTATTCACTGACCTATCATCAATACCCGCCCACACTGGTTACATCCATTGATGATCCGGTGGATGTGACACCCGAAATTGCAGTTCAGAACAACATGCAGCATCGCAGTTTTCAGGGGTTCAGGGTTAAACCGGCCGATGATTATCTCGAGAGCCGGATCCCGGTGATGGTAAACAACGATCTTTGTATCTTACTGGCTGCACCGCAAAAATCGGTAACGGATTACTTCTTCAAGAATTCGCAGGCTACCGAAATGATCTTTGTGCATGAAGGATCGGGCACCCTGAAATCGATGTACGGTGAGCTCAGGTTCGGCTATGGCGATCACCTGATTATTCCGCGCGGAATCATCTACCAGCTTGAGTTCGACACACCCGACAACCGCCTGTTCATCGTTGAATCGTACAGCCCGATCCGCTTCCCGAAGAAGTATGTAAACAAGCTGGGCCAGCTGGAAGAACATGCCCCTTTTTGTGAGCGAGACATCCGCAAACCGGACAAACTTGTCACCCACGATCGGAAGGGAGATTTCAGGGTGATTGTAAAAAAGGAAAATCAGCTTTTCCCCTATCACTTTGCCAGTCATCCTTTTGATGTAGTAGGATGGGATGGTTATCATTACCCCTATGCCTTGTCGATCCACGATTTTGAACCCATCACCGGCCGGATTCACCAGCCTCCACCTGTGCATCAGACCTTCGAAGCACACAACTACGTGATGTGCGCCTTTGTCCCGAGGCTCTATGATTATCACCCCCAGTCAATCCCTGTGCCCTACAACCACAGCAATGTAGATTCCGACGAGGTACTGTACTACGTTGACGGAGACTTCATGAGCCGCAAACATGTCGACCGCGGGCAGATCACCCTTCATCCGATCGGGATTCCGCATGGCCCGCATCCGGGCACCGTGGAGAAGAGCCTGGGTGCCAAGGAAACCCGTGAACTGGCTGTGATGGTCGATACCTTCAGGCCGCTCTGGCTTACCCGGCAGGCCATGGAAATTGAAGATCCGGATTACCATAAATCCTGGATTGAATAATCAGGCCTGAAAGTGAAAACCCGGAATAAATCCTTTACCATCAAAGACATAATTTAAATCAAGCGTTTATCATGAAAGAAGATTTTCTGCCCATCAACGGCACCGATTATGTAGAGTTTTATGTTGGCAATGCCAAACAGGCAGCTTATTACTACCAGACTGCCTTCGGGTTTCAGCCGCTGGCCTATGCCGGACTGGAGACCGGACTGAAAGACCGCACTTCGTATGTGCTGGTTCAGGACAAGATCAGGTTTGTTTTTACCTCCTCGCTGGTGCCCGACAGCGAAATCGGAAGACACCAGACGCAACACGGTGACGGTGTAAAAGTGGTGGCGCTCTGGGTTGACGATGCCAGAAAGTCGTGGAAAGAAACCACGGCCAGGGGTGCAAAATCATATTTTGAACCGAAAACAGAAAAAGATGAGCATGGTGAAGTGGTGAGTTCAGGCATCTGTACCTATGGCGAAACCGTTCATGTGTTTATTGAGCGAAAGAATTACAACGGCCCCTTCCTGCCCGGTTACATAGCCTGGAACCCTGATTACAAAACTCCCGGCACAGGTTTGAAGTATGTTGACCATATGGTTGGAAATGTTGGCTGGAATGAAATGAACAAATGGGTTGACTTCTATGGTCAGGTCATGGGATTCACCCAGCTGGCCTCGTTCGACGACAAAGACATCTCCACCGAATACACCGCCCTCATGAGCAAAGTAATGACCAACAGCAACGGCAGGATCAAGTTTCCGATCAACGAACCGGCTGAAGGGAAAAAACGCTCACAGGTGGAAGAATACCTGGACTTCTACGGATGTTCCGGAGTGCAGCATGTGGCAATGGCAACCGACGACATCCTTTTCACAGTAGGCGAACTCAGAAAGCGTGGCATAGAGTTCCTCAGGGTTCCCGATGCGTATTACGACTCGGTGCTCAACCGTGTCGGAAAAATTGACGAAGAGATTCTGGCACTCAAAAAGCTCGGAATTCTGGTCGACAGAGACGATGAGGGCTACCTGCTGCAGATTTTCACCAAGCCGGTTGAAGACCGTCCCACTGTTTTCTATGAAATCATTCAACGGAAGGGTGCGAAGTCCTTTGGAAAAGGCAATTTCAAGGCTTTGTTCGAATCCATTGAACTGGAGCAGGTTAAACGAGGAACACTGTAACTGAAAATTGCGCCCGCCTGATCTGACCAGGCTGGATTCAGGTTTCAGGGTTCTTACTTCCAACTTCAGTTATTACCAAACTTTTTACTATAGACCTGTCTGCCTGTGGCAAACAGGCAGGCTTTTTACTTTAGACTTCAATTTAAATGATGAAATCGTGGATAGAAATCCCTGAAAAGAGCGACTTCCCGCTTGAAAACCTGCCTTTTGGCATTGCTGAAATTGTGACCGGTAAGGTAAATGCAGTTTCCCGCATCGGTGATTATGCAGTAGATCTTGAAAAACTGGAATGGTTGCATGTTTTTGATGATCTGGATTTCGATTATGAAGGGGTGTTCAGTAAGGATACCCTCAATGAATTCATTGAAATGGGCCGGGAAGCTCACCTTGCTATCCGACACAGGATTCAGGAGGTTTTCGGTGAAGGCTTTTTTAAAGACAACGATGACGACCTGTTAACTGCGATCAGGGCCACAGCACTTCATCACATCAGCGGAATCAGGATGCTGATGCCGGTGAAAGTGACCGATTACACTGATTTTTATTCGAGCATCGAGCATGCCACAAATGTAGGCAAGATGTTCCGTGACCCGGCCAACGCCCTGCTCCCCAACTGGCGCCACCTGCCGGTCGGTTACCATGGGCGCGCCTCCTCCATTGTGGTATCCGGCACCGACATACACCGTCCGAAGGGGCAGACCCTCCCTGCAGGAGCTGACAAACCGGTTTTCGGGCCTTCAGCCATGGTTGACTTCGAGCTGGAGGTGGCTTTTGTGGTCAGCAAAACTACCGAACTGGGAACCAGTATTCCGGCTGCTGATGCAGAAGAGGGAATTTTTGGCTTTCTCCTGTTCAATGACCTTTCTGCCAGGGACATACAATCATGGGAATACGTCCCCCTGGGGCCATTTTTATCGAAGAACTTCGGTTCGGTGGTTTCACCCTGGATTGTGACCCTTGAAGCCCTGGAACCATTCAGGGTTCAGGGCCCTGTGCAGGATCCGGAAGTACTGCCGTACCTGAAAACCAGCGGACTCAGAAATTTCAACATACAGCTTGATGTTCTGATAAAACCGCAACAGGGCACTGAAAACCTGGTGTGCCGCTCCAATTTCAGGCACATGTACTGGAACATCTGTCAGCAGCTGGCGCATCACACCATCAACGGTTGTAACATCACTACAGGCGATCTTTACGCCTCAGGTACCATCAGCGGACCGGAGCCCGGTTCTTACGGATCGATGCTGGAGCTTACCTGGCGTGGCGCGAACCCCATCCACCTCAGCGACGGAACCGAACGTAAATTTCTGAATGACAACGATACCGTTATCATCCGTGGCTATGCCGAAAACGAACATCTCAGGGTAGGTTTCGGAGAGTGTGTGACCACCATTCTGCCGGTCCGGTCATAAAAACCGGACTGATTTCTGCTGCTGATCCGATGCATCTGTGCGTTATGACTGATTACCCGGATTATAACCGATTTTAACTGACCAGAGCTTTTCACTTTGAGCCGACAAAATCCTATGTTCAAAACCTTTGACCCTTCCCAAATGGCTCATTCAGACCTTCATCGTCTGATGCTGGGAGCGATAGCGCCCAGGCCCATTGCCTTCGCCAGCACGGTGGATGCCGACGGCAACCCCAATCTTGCTCCGTTCAGTTTTTTCAATGCCTTCGGTGTAAATCCTAGTACCATTATTTTCAGCCCTTCGCGCAAAGGGCGTGACAACACAACCAAAGATACTTTCAACAACCTGAAGGAGGTGCCGGAAGTAGTGATCAATGCGGTTACCTATGCCATGGTGGAACAGGTCAACCTGGCAAGCACCGAATTTCCGAAAGGGGTAAATGAGTTTGAAAAAGCAGGATTTACCATGCTTGGTTCTGAAAAAGTAAGGCCATTCCGCGTGGGTGAGTCCCCGGTTCAATGGGAGTGTAAGGTCAGAGAAATTATTGAAACCGGCTCCGGTGGGGGTGCTGCCAACCTGGTGGTTTGCGAAGTACTGCTTGTTCACATTGCCGGCACTGTGCTTACACCTGCCGGTGGTATTCATACGCCGGACCTTGATCTGGTCGGACGCATGGGGGGCGATTATTACGTCAGGGCCCATGGCAATGCGCTGTTTGAAGTGGAGAAACCGCTTTCAAAACCTGCTATTGGCATTGACGTCCTGCCTTTCATCCTCAGAAACAGCCCGTTACTTACAGGGAATGAGCTGGGTAAACTCGGATCTTCAGAGCGGGAACCTGACAGCAAAGAAAAGGATGCTGCCGCTGACCTCCCTGAGGTAAAAGCGATACTGGAAAACAAGCTGCTGACCTTCGAGGCAAAAACCGAAAAGCTTCATTTCATCATCCGGAGTTTTCTGGCTGCAAACCGCAAACAGGAGGCCCTGGCCATCGGGTATCTTGATCCGGAAGGGTGAAGGTTTAAAGTTTGAGCCTGCTCCGAAAAGTCAAAAAAGAATATTTGACACCAAGTCACCAGAACACCAACCTGCCTTGTCTGCCTGGAGCATACAGGGCAGACAGGTTTACACAAAGTATTGTATTTCATTACAATAAACTTGGTGAGTTCCTGCCTGACTGCGTCAAGCAGACAGGTTTGTGTTTTCGTGGTTTGGTGTCAAAAAAACAGTTCTCGGAGTGGACTCAGACTTATTGCTTGAATAATTGTTCACAATATCGACTTTACACGACAATAAGGAAACTACCGGCAGGATCAACATCCGAGACTATAAATGATGCTCCTGTTTCAGGTCGATGAACGCAGCTTTTTCAGGCTGGAGCAGGCAATGCAGCCTGCTTTCCAGGGATCCGGATTCCGGGTTATTATCCGGAGCGAGAGTGAAACGGCCTGGAAAAATATTCTTTTTACTAAAAGAAGAAAACCCGGCCAATCACAACCGGGTTTTCCAACCAAATCCACAAACAATAACAGCTTACAACCGCTGATATTCAAACTTTGGATAGCCTTTTCTGCCCTGATTGTCGTAAAAATCTACAAAACGCAGTTTGAAATAAAAGCCATCTGTATTTTTAATGATATAAACCATTTCAGGAATCACTTCGTAGGTAACATCACCTGAAGTAACATCGCCTTTCAGTCTTTTCCATTCGTAACCAATTACATCCTGCCGCGTGGAGAGAACCCTGCTTTCAGCAACCTCCCTGTCTATCTGCTCAAAGGGTGTGAGGGAGTCCATGACGGCAGATACCAGGGTATCGTTGATCAGCACCCCGGTTACCAGGTAAGGATATTCCTCCCCTTCATCGGTAAACAGCATGGTTGTGTATTGGGTAAACAACAGATCCCAGCTTTCGGCAGGGGGAACCGGCTGAGTTTCAGGCTGACCGGTATCAAAAGACATTACCACCAGTTCCAGCCCTTCCTGCCGGGTAAATTCAAAGGTGCGCTCATCGGCTCCGTTGAGTTTCGCTATGCGGACATGAACTTTACCGGTAGCCGGATCAATGGAGGGCTGAATTTTCAGGTAACCGGCCGGAAGTCCTTCTGCGTTAAGACCTCTGTCAACCAGCAACACTTCGTTGAGGCTTACCGGCCCATCAGGAGTCTCTTCCCACCACTTCCCGACAGCATTCAACTGAGGATTTCCGTCAGAACTGTCAAAAGTCCATTCAAAACCTTCGGTTGTATAGTTTACTTCGAAAACATCAGAACCGGTATGGGCAATGCTGATAAAACGGGCGGTGTTCAGCACCAGGGTATAATCATCCTCAGCACAGGTAAGGCCCAGATCCCAGCTGTCTTTACTATTGGTGCTCACCACCGTACCTTCGGAGAGCTTCAGGTAGGTCTGCAGACTGTAATCGGGCATCATTTCAACCACGACTTCTGAAACATCGCCGGGTGAAACGGGGATCACCTGTTCGTCTTCCTTAAAGCAGGAAGTGAGCAAACCAAGCACCATAAGCAGACCCAGGCTATTTCTTTTTCTCATCTTTCTGAAAGGCATAAGTAATTTTAACAAAAACAGTTCTACCCCAGGCTACAGGCACAGAACTGCCTCCTTCACTGTGAATTCCTCCGGATGCACCGGTTGATAAAATATTCTTTACATCCAGGATGTTTCGAAGTCCGGTACTCACAGCAAGCTGCTGATTGAAAAATGATTTCAGTACCGAGAAATCCAGGTTATGATAGGACTCCTGATAGGCAACCGTGACCTGATCCTCTCCGGTGAGGTAAAGAAGAGGCGTACGTCCGGTAAATTTATAGGCAGCCGTCAGGTGCAGATCGATGTCATCCATCCGGCAGGTAACATCCAGCCCAGCTTCCGGGGTCCAGTAGTACTTACTTTTATCAATACCCTCATTGCCGGATATAGTACCAGTGGTACCCCAGCCTACCCTCAGGTCAAACATGGGATAGAGCGAACTGCGTAGTGATGCTGTATAGCCAAGGGTTTTAGTCTGATCTACATTGTAATAGGTATATTGCAGCTCGTTTTCAGCACCCAGAACCGGAAGCAGGTTGATCTCATCAAGGATGTTGTTATAGAAAAACTTTACTTCAGTTTCTGTTGCATAGGTGGTTTTCTCAATGCGGTGTGACACCTGAAACTGAAAATTCTCTGAATATTCAGGCTTAAGTTCCGGATTACCTTTTATGTCGTGGTTTGAATCCACAAACAACATATACAGCTCCTTAAGTGTCGGAGCACGGAATCCTTTTGCATAGGAAGCCCGGAATACAAAACCCTTATAAGCACCAGCTTTCAGGTGCATGGCATACACCAGCGGAGCCTCGAAGCGGTTGTTCCATATTAACCTCATGCCAGGCTGAAAAGCCAGCCATGCAAACGGGGTGTACTGGAAGGTGGCAAACACACCCACATCGGTAATGTTGTGACTATTGTTATCCAGCCGTTCTCCGGTACCCCATTCGTGGGTAACATCATAGCCGAACTGCGAACCCAGCTTTCCCGAGCTTGTTCTGAGCGAATACATTCCCCTTGAAAGAAAAGAACCAAATCCGGTGGTATCATATTCAAGCGGCCACTTTTCAGGAACAGAAAGATCGTTATAGTAAAGTGTGCGCACCCGGTTATACATCGACAGTGAATTGCTCACAGTTAAGGGATTGGGGCTTTTGGTCGCAAAATCAACCTTGGCGGTAACCCTTCTGGTTCCGAAATGGTTGTCGAATGCTTTGTAATAGTAGGGAGCAGAAGCTGCCCCTCTGACCAGCAGCAGCTCATCGAAAAAGCTGAACCTCGAATTCACGACCACTTTTTTAAGCATCAACCGGTAGTCAAGATCGGTGGTCACCTGTCTTTTGGGTTTCCAGAGACTCTCTCTGCCGTCTTCCACAGGGGAATAGCCGGCGAAGAAGTTACGGGCAGCCTGAAGTCCGACCGCATGCTTGCCTTTGCTCAGGCTGAAACCTCCGTTAAAATCTATTTTACCAACCGATTCAAGGTAGGTACCGGCATTGGCTGCAAATGATTTGCCCGGTAATTCTTTGGTGATGATGTTGATCACACCTGCCATGGCATTGCTGCCATAAATCACCGACATCGGCCCTTCAATAATTTCGATCTGTCTGGCGTTCTGCACATTCACCTGACTGAGATCCACACTCCCGTTTAAACGGCCGATAATGGGGACTCCATCTACCAGGATTTTTACATGCTCCCCGGAAAGGCCCTGCAAACTCATCCCAGTACCCAGGGATGCATCCTGTGAGAACCGGATATTCATCTGGTTCCTCAGCACGCTGGTGAGATCGGTAACCGCTGCCCTGCGCAACTGAAGCTGGTTGATTACATTTACCCGGTACAACGACTTATCGGCACTTCCGGGGTTGTATTGTGCCGTAACCACCACTTCATCAAGGGAAAAGACTTCAGGAAGCAACTGCAGTTGTGGCTTATCGCCAGGCCGGAGGGTGTCGGTCAATGCCTGATAGCCAACGTAGGTGACCTGAACCTGCACCGGCACTCTCAGCGTGTACCTGACCAAACCTTCAAAATCGGAAACAAAGAAGCGGGAAGTTGCTGAGCCCAGTTCAACAATTTTTACATGAGCATAAGCCACCGGCTTCCCTGTGCGGGAATCTGTTATGCGAAATCCTTCCTGCTGTGCTGCTGCCATAACAGACAGCAGGAAGAATATGCCTGCAGTTACCGAAAATGCCTTCAAACTCATTTTACAACCGATACTTTATGTGTGGCTACCGAACCCTTGCTTATGGTTTTCAGAATGTAGGTACCGGTCGCCAGTCCATCAACATCCAGGGTAGTTTTGCCCGACAAGCCGAGGCTCTGCTCTTTCAGCAGTCGTCCGTTCAGGTCATAAAGACTGGCGGTACCTGAACTGCTTCCAGGCAACAATTCAATGTTGATTACCCTGCTGGCCGGGTTCGGATAGACCGCAATGTCTGTCAATTTATTGTCTGACACTGATAGTGTTGATAACAAAGTGGTAGTGAAGGTTGCAATGCCTGTGGAGGAACCGGTGAAACTGTCGAATGTCAGCTTGTACACAGCGCCGTCCTGATCCTTGATGAAATACATGAGGGTATCTACAATCACATACTGAAAACTGCCCATATCGAAGTATTTCCAGTCGTGGCCGATGATATCGTCCCCGTTGTCGAAATTAAGTGAACTCCAGTCAGAAAAGTTGGGGTCCGTGGTGGCAACCCTCACTGCAGAATCGGCATTGTTGGTTAACACACCGACTACAGGATACGGGGTATTCTGCACAACCGCATAGTACTTTGTAAACAGAATATCCCATGACTCCCTGGCCGGCTCACGGTCAACGATGCCGTTGGCAAAGGAATAAGCCATAAACATGCGGTCATTCTGAGGGTTTACTTCAAGCATAACAGTTTGATCCTGTGTGCCATCAATGAGGGCAAAACGAATCTCGTATTTGTTCAGGCTTGAATACTTGCGTACAATGTTCAGTTTTCTGAGAATCCCGTCCGGAGTTTTAATCAGGAAGAGTGAGTCGCCGACCACATCGTGGGTGGTTGAGCTGTAGACACCCCATCCATAGTCGGGATGTCCTTTCTGGTTGCGGTTGAATGAGCCGTTTTCAAAATCAGAAGCATCGTTGTACATGCGCGGCCAGGTGCTGAAACCAGTGGTATCAAAACTATCCCAGCCTGTGGCATCTGTCCATGGATAGGAATAGAGTTCCACTCCGACGCCATCGTTTGTGATGATCCCGGCACTGAATGCATTGGTATAGAAGGCAATGTCCCATAGTGAACGGGGAGAGGATTTCACTTCTCCGTTTTTAAGAGAATAAAATACCTCATTGGCATACTGCGGCCCCATTTCGATGGATCCACTGGTTTGTGCCTGACTTTTGTTAACGAGGAGAGTGCAGATTACTGCAAGTGAAAAGATGAGAGTAGTTGTTTTAGTTTTCATAATAAAGGGGTTAAATACGTTGAACTGAATTACCGTTTTGCCTGCCCTGCTGCTGATGAACAACAACAGATAAACAGACAGACTGGTAAATAATAAGTTGATTGAAAATGAAAAAGCTGAACCCGATCAGGCAGCAGGTGGGGCCCTCAGACCATGCCCCGACAGGCATTCTCCATCAGAAAGGATGCTCTGAAGGGTAACAACTCCGGTATCGATGCGGAACTCCAAAGGTTCCGGAAGCAATACCTGTTGCTGGCTTTCAATGGCATCCAGCGAAAAGGAGATAACCGGAAGATCCGCTGAAATCTGCTTCTCTTCACGTTTAGCCAGAACTCCCTGAGGCATCAGGGTGCGACCAAAGATGTGGTGCTGGTGAAAGTTGATGATGGAACCAAGGTAAATCCAGAAGACAAAGAAAGCCGTTGCCAGGGTGGCAAATTTCAGCGTTTTACCTGTGATTGTCCTTCTGTTCATCGCGTCAGGCGGAAAGGAGATAATTACAATTCCAGCCTTTTGGTACCGCAAAGATAATTTTTATACCATTCATGAAATCAAAAATCAAGCAAAACTGCGATATATCATGTTTTAAACGAACATAAGTTCATAAATACATAGATATAAAGCACCATACCAACTTGATATCTAACCAAACAGCTCTTATTCAATCCTCTGTAAAAGCAATTGTTTCCGGATTGGAAATTCTCCAACTCCGTTGTCCGGCTAAATAATCGGATTCATTTACCCTGAAGAAAAATACGGGGCACATCCCGGGCACCCTGATTGACAGTGCAGGAATCACTCCTTATGCAAACAGTGCAAGTCCGTCGTCAATCAGATTTGTAAGCGAAACATCTTCCGCTTTCATCTGTTCGAGTCGTTCCAGCACTGGGACTGTCAGTTCAGCCGCTGCTGCATTATTCTTCAGCAGCTCGTGCAGTTCAAGCATCAAAAGCCAGTCGGTCTTCGGCACCTTAAGAATTGCATTGCTCACCGCACGCAGTTCGTCAGCCGATGGACCGGAATTCCTGAGTTCACGAACACGGCTGTAGTGGTTATGCAGGTCAATGGCTTGCTGATCGTACATAATTTTATGGGTCCGCTCTGCGGGGGCAGGGAAAGTAAAGCCGAAGGCTTCAGGGTCGGCCGGACCCGGGCTGGCCGATGTAACAGCACTTCCGACGGCCATATCGTATCGGCCCATGGAAGGTTCAAATAGTACCTGACCCTTATAGGTGACCATGCATTGGGTGAATCCGAAAATAACATTGGCGTTTTCATGCCGCAGCACATAATCGAGGGTACCCTTTACGGTAACTCCGCTGAAAAATTCTATCTCCTGATGAACGCCGGGAACAAAACCTGCCAGTCCGAGTTCTTCCTCGCTCATCGTATGCAGCGACAATCCTCCTGTTTTGGTTTTCCCCACAGGTGTTGAATATCCCGAAGCATGAAATCTGCGCCCGTGCATGTGCAGTTCCCTGTTTCCAGCGGAAAGTGCAGCAGGCCCAAGGGTTCTGATATACACCACTTCTCCCTCATCGTAAATGCAATCCCTGAATGTTCCGCTGATCTGCAAGCCCGAATCCAGCTGCACGGTTGCTGTATTTCCGGATGTTTCGGCACGATGCACCGCGATTGACCCTCCCCTCCGCAGAGCCATCTGGTCGGCAAACTCGTTCAGTACAACATCCAGATGACCGAAATCGGGGGTAACAAACAACTGGGGTTGCTGGGTGGTAATATCAAAGTTGTAATTGACTGCATCAATGGTGTAGGGTAGTTTCTTAACAGCGGGTTTCAGGCAGTTCTGACTCTCACCGATGGACGAAAGAAGGCCTGCACCATAAATCTTAAAATCAGCAGGAGTGCCGATCAGCCCATATTCCACTGTCCACCAGTGCAGGTTGCGGATCAGGGCCATTTCACTGGGTTGCCCGAGGTTTTTTTCAAGCAGTGCGAGCCTTGCTTCTGCATTGCCGATTGCCTCCGGTTTGGTGTAGGGGTCTGCCTTAAGTATCGAAAGATGCCTGATGGCCTCGTACATTTCATAATCGTGGGCCGAAGAGAAGGCCTTCGATCCGATTTCACCAAAAAAACTCAGGTGCCTCGCGTATTCAGGGTCGGCAATAATGGGTGCATGTCCGGCAGCTTCATGAATAATATCGGGTGCGGGGGTGTACTCTATCTGGTCGAGCGGCCTGATGTCTGCCGCAATCACCAGCACGTTATATGCCTGAAATTCCATAAAAGCAGACGGGGGAATAAACCCGTCAACCGCAACCGCGGCCCAGCCTATTTCACGAAGAATCCGGTTCATCCCATACATGTGAGGGATGGAATCTATGCTGATCCCTGTGCGCTTCAGCCCATCGGTATACGAACCATGCGCCACCTGACTCAGGTGCCTCACATTCCGGTGCATTACATATCTCCAGATGGCGTGATCAAGTGCCGTATATTCATTGTAGGGCTGGTCAATTACCAACCCCAGCAAGTGGCGGGGAAGTTTATCCAGTACTTCATTGGATTCCATATTTCTTCTTGTTTACATTTGCAGAATGTGATTGATTGCTGATATTATTCAGAAAAATATCGTGCTTCCATGACATCAGGAAGTGATGTCAGTTTTCAACCTGATGCTGAGCCTCTAAAAATACTCAAAAGAACGTAACTATGGTCTATAAACAACAATATGCTCCCTAAGGTTTTTGCAACAATCCCGGTTTTGGATGAATTTGACAACCTGCCTGGCCTGATCAGCGACCTGAACAGACAGACGATTCAGGACTGGCAAGCCATTGTCTGCGTCAATCAGCCCGACGACTGGTGGAATGATAAAAAAAAGGCCTGGGTGTGTCAGCAGAATCAACGTTCGCTTGACTGGTTAAGAGACCTCGGGCATCCACAGGTTCATCTGATTGATAAATCGAGCCAGGGAAAAGGCTGGAAAGGGAAACAACATGGAGTAGGCTGGGCCCGTAAAACGGCCATGGATTACGCTGCTTCATTGGCTGAGAGCAACGATCTGATTGTAAGTATGGATGCGGACACCAGCTATCTGCCTGACTTTTTTGCCTCGTTGATAAAGGCTGCAGCAGACCATCCTGAAGCCAGGGGTATCTCTGTCCCCTATTACCACCGGCTCACCGGAGATGAGGTCACCGACCGCTGCATACTCAGGTATGAATTGTACATGCGGAATTATGCCCTCAACATGCTTTTGATCGAAAATCCGTACGCCTTTTCGGCCATCGGGTCAGGTATGGCCTGCAAGGCGAAGGATTACCGGCAGGTAGGTGGACTTACCCCGAAAATGAGCGGGGAGGATTTCTATTTCATGCTCAAACTGAGAAAAGCCGGACACATCATCGTGGATTCCGCCGAAACCATCTACCCGGCAGCACGGTTTTCCGACAGGGTGTATTTCGGAACCGGACCCGCCATGATCAAAGGACGAACCGGCGACTGGAGCAGCTATCCTGTTTATGCTGCGGAAGCTTTCGCAGAGGTTAAACAAACCTTTGAGACCTTCAACAGTTTATATTATACAGATATCCCGACACCGATGGACCCCTGGCTCAGCAGTTCCGGAAAGGATGAACCGGTCTGGCAGCTGCTGAGAACCAATACAGCCACTGAAGCCGGTTTTCAGAAAGCCTGTATGCAAAAGGCCGATGCCCTGAGGATACTGCAGTTTCTCAAAGCAGAAAACGGCAATTACCCCGGGACTGATGAAGAACGGCTTTCAACATTTCTCAAAGGGCTTGACACTGAGCAGGAACTGGACAACCGGATCTTCAGCAACCTCAGTTTTGGACATTCTCCGGTTGAACATCTCAACACGCTCAGGGATTTTATGTTCCGCTGTGAGCGCAATCTTCAGACTCAAAAAGGCATGGTATGAGCAACCCCAAAGAGCACATTTTTATTCTGGGACCAACCGCCACCGGTAAAACCAGGCTTGCTGCCGAAACGGCTTTGCTCGCCGGTGCCGAGATCATTTCGGCCGATTCCAGACAGATCTACCGGAATATGGACCTCGGAACCGGCAAAGACCTCGAAGAATATACAGTTCGGGGCACGGATATTCCTTACCACCTCATCAACATTACCGAAGCCGGCACCCGTTACAGCGTTTTCGATTATACCCGCGATTTCACTGAAGCCGTCGGCACGATCCTCAGTAAGCATAAAAGGGTATTGGTTTGTGGCGGCAGCGGCATGTATCTGGAAGCAGCACTGGGCCTATACCAACTCACAGAATCCCCTGAAGATGAGTCATTCCGCCGGCAGGCAAGCAGTCTTTCCCTGGAAGAACTAACCGGGATGCTGCGCGAACTCAGGCCCCTTCATAACACCACCGACACCACCGAACGGGAGAGGCTGATCCGGGCCATTGAAATAGCCAGGGCTGAGAACAACAGTAAAATCCGGGTAATAAATCAGGAACCTGCTGTTGTCAGGCCCGACAATAGCCTCATCATCGGAATAACCCTGCCCCGTCAGCAGATCCGCCAACGGATTACCGAACGCTTAACTACCCGGCTGAATCAAGGAATGTTGAATGAAGTCAGTGAATTATTAAACAAAGGAATCAAACCAGAAGACCTGACCTACTATGGGCTGGAATACCGTTATCTGACCCTTTACCTGACAGGAAAAATCAGCTATGATGAAATGTTTTCACAACTGAATACAGCCATACACCAGTTTGCCAAACGCCAGATGACATGGTTTCGGAGAATGGAGAAAAAAGGTATTGACATTCAATGGATTGATGGGAATACCCCGCCTGAACAGAATGCCTTGCTGATTGCCGGGATGTTTAAACTAAGCGAAAATTAATTAAAGAAAGACTAAACATTCTATTGGTAAACGTGTTTATAGTTACTCAATCAAGATTAAACATTTTAAACCGAGTAACCAATCAACATGAAAATAAGAGCCTTAACACTGCTGCTGCTGACCTTTACCCTTGAGCTGTTTGCCCAGAATGGCACCATCAGAGGAAGGGTGTTCAACGAAAAAAGTAACGAACCACTCCCTTTTACCAATATTATTATCTTCGGAACTACCATTGGGTCTACCTCTGATCTGGATGGCAACTTTGTCTTTACCGGGATCAGTCCCGGTTTTGTCAAACTGGCAGCCACTTCGGTTGGTTTTGAAAGCTACATCAGTGAGGAGTTTCAGGTAACCAATGCCAAGACGGTGTTCATCGACATTCCGATGCGTGAAACCACCATTCAGCTTGAGAAAGTGGTGATAAAAGCCTCTCCTTTCCGCAAAACCGAAGAGAGTCCGGTATCCATGAGAACCCTGGGCATTGGTGAAATTGAAAAGAATCCGGGGGCCAACCGCGATATCAGCAAGGTAATCCAGGCACTGCCGGGGGTGGCTTCCACGGTATCGTTCCGCAACGATCTGATTGTTCGCGGAGGCGGGCCCAGTGAAAACCGTTTTTATCTCGACGGCATCGAAATCCCCAACCTCAACCACTTTGCCACCCAGGGAGCTTCCGGCGGCCCAGTCGGTATCGTGAATGTGGATTTTATCCGAGAAGTGGATTTCTATTCAGGGGCTTTCCCGGCCAACCGGGGAAATACCCTCAGCTCGGTACTTGAAATGCGGCAAATTGATGGTAACAAGGAGAAAATCGTCTTCAAGGGTTCCGTGGGGGCTTCAGACCTCTCACTTACACTCAACGGACCGCTCAGCGACAAAACCACCTTTCTGCTTTCAGCGCGCCGCTCCTATCTGCAGTTCCTGTTTGGTGTGATCGGCCTGCCCTTTCTGCCAACCTACAACGACTTTCAGTTTAAAGTCAAAACCCGCTTCGACCTGAAAAATGAACTCACCGTGGTAGGAATCGGGGCTATTGACCAGTTCAGGCTGAACACGGGAATTCAAAATCCAACCGAGGATCAGCAGTATATCCTCAACTACCTGCCGGTGAATGAGCAGTGGAACTATGCCATCGGTGCTGTGTACAAACATTTCAGAACCAACTCGTTCGACACCTGGGTTTTCAGCCGCAACATGCTCAACAACGAAGCTTATAAATATGAGAACAACGATGAAAGCAAGGCCAGAACCCTGGATTATGTTTCGCGTGAAATGGAAAACAAGTTCCGGTACGAAAACTCAAGCCGCCGGGGAGACTATAAGCTTATTGCCGGAGGTGGAGGCGAATATGCCAGGTATACCACCACCACTTTTCAGGAAGTATTTATCCCGTTGCCCGACGACACATTGAGGCAGATTAACTACGCATCTGAAATCGATCTCTTTAAATATCATCTGTTTGGCCAACTCAGCCGCAATTTCTACGAGGATCGCCTCGTGCTTTCATTCGGAATCAGAACCGATGGAAACTCTTTCTCGGAAAGCATGTCAAATCCGCTGAATCAGCTATCACCACGCTTCAGTGCAGCCTTTGCCGTTAAACCGAAGTTTTTTGTAAATTTCAACACCGGAAGGTACTTTCAGCAACCGGCCTATACCACCCTGGGCTTCAGGAACAATGAAGGCACCCTTGCCAACAAGGAGAATAACCTGAAATATATAGCCACCAATCATGTGGTCGGGGGCATAGAATACCGCCGCAGGGAAGATGCCAAGTTTACCCTTGAAGGATTTTACAAATTCTACAACAATTATCCGGTTTCGGTAACTGATTCGATTTCACTGGCCAACAAAGGCGGAGATTTCGGTGTTTCGGGCAACGAGGAAGTAACATCCACCGGCACAGGAAGAGCCTATGGGTTAGAGGTTTATGTGCGCGACCGTATCATGGATAAAGTAAACCTGATCCTGTCATATACCTATGTCAGAAGCGAGTTTAAAGACGCAGCAGAAAAATACATCCCCTCTTCGTGGGACAACCGTCACCTGATAAACCTGACCCTTTCAAGGGAATTTAAACGCAACTGGAACCTGGGTGCCCGCTGGCGATTTGTGGGTGGTTCACCTTACACCCCATGGGACCTTGACCGCTCCTCCCTGATCGCAGCCTGGGATGCCCGGCAACAGGGATACCTCGATTTCAGCAGATTCAATACCCTGCGGACAGGAAACTTCCATCAGCTCGATATGCGGCTCGACAAACAGTATTTTTTCGACAAATGGTCGCTCAATCTGTACGTGGATGTCCAGAATCTTTATAACTTTCAGCAGGAAGGACCACCCAACCTCTATCCGCAAACTGATGCTGACGGCAACTACAAGATTAACGAAACACAACCCGACAGTTATCTGCTGAAAGAAGTGAGCAATCCGGCAGGCACGGTGTTGCCGACCATCGGTATCATTGTTGAATTTTAACAATCATTAGTCATGAAGAACCAATATCATTTCATACGGAGATCCACGGTTTTGCTGTTGCTTTCCATTGCCATTCCTTTTTCGGGATTCACACAGAAAGCCAAAAATCAGGCAACATCCCCCATTGAAACCATTGTGACCAATCCTGAGGGATCGGGTCACAGCCTGACTTTCGAATTCAGGAAAGGGCCCGGGCACAACCATCCGCTGATGGCCATCTGGATAGAGGACATGGACGGGAATTATATTCAGACGCTCTATGTAGCGCGGTCCATCGCGAAGGGCGAATTCAACTACGGAGACAAAACAGGTGGCAAGTGGCAGCCGGGCGAGATTCTGAGGCCTGCCGCCCTGCCCTACTGGTCGCACAAGCGCAACATCCTCAACGACAAGGGAAACTACATGCCCCGCAAAGGTTATGAGGTTGCCGATGCCTACTCAGGAGCCACGCCGCCTGCTGATTTTAACCTTAATACCCGCACCGATAACCCGATGAACGGAAAATTCAGGATACTGATTGAAGTGAACCAGTCGTGGGACTGGAACAGCTACTGGACCAACAACAAATATCCCGACGATAAGGAATATAAGACCTCGTCGCAACCCGCCGTGGTGTATGCTGCCGTGATTGATCCGCAGCAGAAAGGGGAAAAGACTGCCCTTCAGGTAATCGGGCGTAGCCACCATGCCGGGGCTGATGGCCAACTCTACAACGACCTTGAAACACTCACAACGGCCCTGCAGATCATCTCTTCGGTGAGCGTCAGCCTTGATTAACGATTTCAGGAGTTCTCTTTATCGCCCAGCAGCGGAACGAATCGAAAACGTCCGTGCTGTCGTGTCTCGAGGGTGCCATCACTGAGTTTCCCGATGCTGGTCATCAGTTGTGAGTCACCCTCATCAACCGGTATCACCAGAATGCCACCGGGTTTCAGCTGATCGGTGAGGCTTTGCGGGATGTAAGGTGCGCCGGCAGTAACAATGATCTTATCAAAAGGGGCAAAAGCCGGCAGGCCTTTGTACCCGTCTCCGAAAAAAGATTTTACCAGGTAACCCATGGCCGGAAGTTTCTCTTTGGCCTTCACATAGAGGGTGCGTTGCCGTTCAATGGAGAATACCTTGGCGCCCATCTGGTAAAGGATACTCGCCTGATAGCCCGAGCCTGTGCCGATCTCGAGGATTTTATCCCCCTTCTGCACCTTTAACAGTTCGGTCTGAAAGGCAACGGTATAGGGCTGGGATATGGTTTGTCCCGCGCCTATGGGAAAAGCCTTGTCTTCATAGGCGAATTCCAGGAACCCGGAATCGAAAAACAAGTGGCGGGGCACAGATTCTATCGCTTTCAGCACCGCTTCGTTGCTGATCCCCTTGCGTCGGATTTCCTCTACCAACTTCTTTCTGAGCCCTTTGTGACGGAAAGTATCCGCAAATTTTTGATCAATCATGCAGTGTCAGAAATGTTTCCATTTTTGTGGCTAAAGTAGTAATTTCGCCACGTTTCTAACAGACACCCACCATACCAAATTCAACATCATGCTCAGAATAGGCGTACTCGGCGCAGGCCATCTAGGAAAAATCCACCTTAAATGCATCAAGCAGATATCAAAATATCAGTTGGTTGGCTTCTACGATGCCGATGCAGAAAATGCGGCTAAAGTCGAAAAAGAACTCGAAGTAAAAAGTTTTGAAGGCATCGATGAACTGATCGATCAGGTTGATGTGGTGGACATTGTTACCCCAACCCTTTCGCATTTCGACTGCGCTTCACGTTCACTGCGTAAATTCAGGCATGTATTCATTGAAAAGCCCATCGTTACTACCCCTGAGGAAGCCCTCGGGCTGATAAAACTGGCGGCTGAAGCCGATGTGAAGGTTCAGGTGGGGCATGTAGAACGGTTCAACCCCGCGTTTATCGCTGCTGCACCCTTCATCGACAACCCCATGTTCATCGAAACACACAGGCTGGCACAATTTAACCCCCGTGGAACCGATGTACCTGTTATTCTTGACCTGATGATTCACGACCTGGATATTGTACTGAGCGTGGTGAAGTCAGGAATCAGAAAGGTAAGTGCCAGCGGAGTCTCTGTGGTAAGCGACACACCCGATATAGCCAACGCCCGCATCGAGTTCGACAACGGATGCGTGGCCAACCTGACAGCCAGTCGTATTTCAATGAAAAACATGCGCAAATCGAGGTTTTTCCAGAGAGATGCCTACATCGCCGTTGATTTCCTTGAAAAGTCTTCAGAGATTATCCGCATGCGGGAAGTAGATCCCGACCATGCCGACCCCCTGGCCATGATCCTTGACCTTGGACAAGGCAAGCAACCCAAACAGATACTGTTCGACAAACCCGCCATTGAGCCTATCAATGCCATACTCACTGAACTTGAGAGCTTTGCAGATGCCATCATCAACAATACCACCCCACCGGTTACCATACACGATGGCTATGCAGCCCTTGACCTTGCCTACCGGATAATTGAGAAAATGAACCAGGCAGCCAACATCTCCTGAGCAGGTTAATAATTTGTTAATTTTTTCTCAATTTTTTATACAATTCAACCGCAATAAAATTGCCCGCCCTGCGTTGATTTTACCTTAAAGAAGGCGTGTGTAAAGGAATAACTCATGAGGATTTTTACGGTTTCGGCATTTTTCATCAGTCTGCTTGCAGTAACAGTCACCTTAACAAGTGGTTGTACAGAGAAGAATGATCGTGACCTGGTCCCCTCTTACCTGAGAATCGATAAAATAGACCTTTCCACCACCAGCGATCAGGGCACCTCCTCTCACAACATCACCGATGCCTGGGTATATGTGGATGAAACCCTGATCGGGGCCTTCGAGCTACCAGCCACCATTCCGGTTCTCAAAGAAGGAAAGCAGAACATCACCATCCGACCCGGTATCAAACTCAACGGAATCTCCAATACACGCAGCATCTATCCGTTTTATGCAGATATCAAAAGAAGTATTACCCTTGTTCGTGACAGTATCATAAACATTTCCGATGCTGTGACTACTTACAAATCCAATACAACCTTCCCCTGGATGGAAGATTTTAACTATTCAGGCATTACCCTCGACACTACCTCAAAGAGCACTGTTGCCATCGTTAAAACAAACAATGCCGGTCTGATCTTTCATGAAGACGGGGAAACCAATACCTATTCTGCCTTTGTCAGCTTAACAGCCGATTCATCCATCTTCGAAGCAGTTTCAACCCAGAAATATAATTTTCCCGGCAACGGATCAGCCATTTTTCTCGAAATGAACTACAGGATCAACCACAACCTTGTGGTCGGAGTTTTTTATACCACCTCCGGCATCAGGGTTCAACGGCCGTTGCTTATTCTGAACGAAACCGATGAATGGAAAAAGGTGTATGTGAACCTGACTGTTCCAAAGTACGATACACCCAACGCCACAGATTTTCAGATTTTCATCGGAACCGACAAGGAAGACGGCACCGGTGACGCTGAAATCTATTTAGACAACCTCAAACTGGTACATTTTTAATCCGCGTAAATGAATAAATCTCTACAGGTAACCAAGTACATTGTTGCTGATCTTATTGCAGCTATCCTCGCCTGGGGGGCATTTTTCGTTTACCGGAAAGTGTCGGCCGATCCGAATGTATTTGAATATCCTGAAGTTATCTTTCAGGATACCAACCTGCTTTATGGCCTGATTTTCATCCCGATTTTCTGGCTTTGCCTTTACATCATGATGGGTACCTACCGGAGAATCTACCGTAAATCCAGGCTCAGGGAACTCGGACAAACCCTGCTGATTACCATCATCGGCGTTATCATTCTCTTTTTCGCTCTTATTCTCGACGATACCATAGTCAGCTACCGTAACTATTACGAATCGGTGCTGGTTCTCTTCGCGCTGCATTTCATCCCTACCTATCTTTTCAGGCTCATTCTAACTTCCATCACGGCATACCGTATACATCACAAAATGATCGGATTCAATACCATTGTCGTAGGCAGCAATGGCAATGCAATATCTATCTTCAATGAAATTGAAAATCAGGAAAAATCGAGTGGAAACCGCTTTGTGGGATTTGTAAATGCTGTGGATTACAATGACTACAAACTGAAGAAGTTTCTGAAGCATCTGGGGCACATCAATGATTTAAGGAACATTATAAAGGAGCACAACGTGGAGGAAGTCATCATTGCCATTGAGCGTTCGGAGGTAAAGACCATCGAAAAGATTATAACCGAAGTTGAAGACACCAACGTGGTTATTAAGGTAATTCCCGACATGCAGGACTATCTGCTGGGGACCATACGGTCAACATCCATTTTTCATGCGCCCCTGCTGCAGATTTCTCCCGATCTGATGCCAGCCTGGCAGCAATCGCTCAAACGCATCATCGACATTGTGGCATCCATCATTGCCATGACCATTCTGATTCCTGCTTACCTCGGTGTTGCCATGGGCATCCGGTTTACCTCCAAAGGACCCATTCTCTACAAACAACAAAGGGTGGGCATTCATGGCCGGCCCTTTACCATGATCAAGTTCAGAAGCATGTATTGTGATGCCGAAAAAGGTGGCATCCCTCAACTCTCATCCAAAGAAGATCCTCGCATCACCCCTTTCGGGCGTTTTCTGCGTAAAGTAAGGCTCGATGAAATCCCCCAATTCTGGTCGGTGCTGATCGGCGATATGTCGCTGGTAGGCCCCAGACCTGAGCGTCAGTACTTTATCGATCAGATTGTACAGCGTGCACCCCAGTATCGCCTGCTGCAAAAGGTAAAACCCGGAATCACCTCATGGGGACAGGTAAAATATGGATACGCCGAAAATGTGGATGAAATGATCGAACGCCTGAAGTTTGACATCCTCTACATCGAAAATATGTCCCTCGCCATGGATTTTAAAATCCTTATTTATACCGTGATTATTGTTGCCCAGGGAAGAGGGAAGTGAGTTAGGACAAATTTCTAATATCTAATATCTAATGTCTAATGTCTAATGTCTAATGTCTAGAGGTCGATGTTAGAATATTGATTTCTAATTGCTTAATATGAAAGGGTAATATAAAATCATATCGATTTGCAGGTTGCTGTTTTGTATATTATGATGAATCAAACACCCATTATGAAACCTATGGATGACAGCAAGGATTCTTAATTAATCGAGATGGAAATCTTCCAGGAATTGGAAATTAGACATTAGAAATTCTAGATCAGCCCGTTCTCAATCATCTGTACGATGGTTTCTATATCACGGTCTTTCCCTTCGGGGTCGTATTTTTCCTTCAGGTTGTAGCCAAAGAGCCGGCTCAGGTTTTGCCAGAAGAAGGCAACGAAACTTCCCCTGAGTTCCTTTACGATGTGGTAGGTTGGTGTCCCGGTTTCACGGTCAACCAGTTTGAGGAGAATTCTCCCCTGGGTGAAGGTGAGTCCTTTCAGTTCTTCGCCAAACTCGGCCTTTAGTTCATCTTCGGCCTTCTTGTAGAGTTTCTTCTGCTCTTTCTCCGATAACCCGGCCATCATTTTGTCGTATTCCTGCAGCTTGATGCCTGCGAGCCGGGCATAGGGATACACCTTCTTTACATTTCTCACCAAACGGTCGAAGCGGCGCTGATCGGCCGGGGTCCGGTAAATGATAAATCCCTTGATTCTCACCACCGGCAGGTCCATCATGGGAATGGTATCTCCATCTACTACTTTGGCTTTGGCAATAATCACTTCGGTGGTCTGCGTAAATGCCGGGATAACACAACCGGCAAAAAGGATTGCAAATAAAACAAGGCGTTTCATGCCCATTGTTGTTTTTACGGCTGTTGTTGCAAATTCAGTGCCGGATAGTATAACGTAAGCATCCCTGAAATGTTTTATCACCGGTTCGCCAGGTAAAAAGGATGTATTGAATTGATAATCTCTGCCCTGATGAGATGCTTATCAGGCTACCCTGAGCCTTGTGAGGTTTGCTTTGCCTAACTTTTCTTCAGCATACGAACGGCTGATGCTGAGCTCTGCACTGCCACGGGCAGAGGGGAACTCAAACATGGCATCAATCAGGATAGCTTCCATGATGGACCTCAGACCACGGGCACCCAGCTTAAACTCTACGGCTTTTTCAACAATATAATCGAGGGCTGCATCCTGAAACGTCAGTTTGATGCCATCCAGCTCAAAAAGTCTGATAAACTGACGTACCAAAGCATTTTTTGGTTCGGTGAGTATCAGCCGCAGCACTTTCTCATCGAGCGGGCTGAGGTATGTAACCACCGGCAGACGACCCACCAGTTCGGGGATAAGTCCGAAGCTTTTCAAATCCTGGGGCGCAATATACTGAAGCAGGTTGCTGCGGTCGACCACCTCCTGGTCGCGGCTCGCATAACCGATCACGTTGGCCTGCATACGCGAGGCTATCTTCTTTTCAATTCCGTCGAAAGCACCGCCGGCGATGAACAGGATGTTCTGGGTGTTGATCTGAATCATGCGCTGCTCAGGATGCTTTCTTCCTCCCTGAGGCGGAACATTTACCACCGAGCCTTCCAGCAATTTCAACATCGCCTGCTGTACCCCTTCGCCCGACACATCACGTGTGATACTCGGGTTGTCACTTTTTCGGGCAATCTTATCGATCTCATCAATGAAAACAATGCCTTTCTCGGCGGCAGCCACATCGTAATCAGCCGCCTGAAGCAAACGAGAAAGGATGCTTTCCACATCCTCTCCCACGTAACCAGCTTCGGTGAGCACAGTGGCATCGGCAATGCAGAAAGGAACATGCAGCAGACGAGCTATAGTTCTGGCCAACAAGGTTTTTCCAGTGCCAGTTTCACCTACCAGTATGATGTTCGATTTTTCAATCTCCACATCATCCTTGGTTACGGTTTGTTCTATCCGTTTGTAATGGTTGTAAACAGCGACCGAAAGAACCTTTTTGGCGTCGTCCTGTCCGATCACATACTGATCAAGGTATTGCTTGATTTCCAAAGGTTTGTAGACCTTCATCTTCGAGAAATCCTTACCCAGGGTCTGCGGTGAACGCATTTCCTCGCGCAGGATGTCCTGTGCCTGTTCAACACAGAAATCACAGATATGGGCTTCAAGCCCGGCGATCAGCATATTGGTCTCGCTGCGCGGACGTCCGCAAAACGAGCATTTTTCTTCTTTTTTTGCCATAATTCATAACTCCGTTGCAGATTAATGGCGTTATTGACAAAAAGTCAGTAACGTCGGTTCTGCATTTCTGAAACAAGTCTACAAAGGTAACCAAAATGGAGATCGGATGACTGAATTGTTTACGCGTAAGCAGGATGCACCCAATAGTTGGATTGGGGACGTTCACACACACCTGCCTGTTTGCCCAAGCAGACAGGTCAGAAAATATGATGCGAGCGAACATCAGGCTCCAGGCTCCAGGCCCCAAGCCCCACACGAGACAAGCTCAAAGCACCAAACTCCAGGCACCAAGCCTGCCTGCTCTGACAGCAGTCAGACAGGCCCCATGCTCCATGCCTACCTGCCCTGTGGCTTCGATACTTTTTTCGGGAAAACAGGGCTACTCCAATTCAGCACTGTTGCCGAAAAACACTCCGCCACCGGCTCCATGCTTTGAGCCCATGACCCCGGAGGGGTCACATGTTTAAAGAAAGAAATGGCAGATCAAATCCGCGAACCCAGAGTGGGTCGAACCTCCCGTTGGCCTCCGCACCCTGGCTTGTCTGCCTGTCTGCCTGAATGCGGCAGACAGACAGGCAGACAGGCAGGCGCGTGCCCCCTCTCTCGTTTTGGCGCGTGTCACCTGACTTGTCTGCCTGTCTGCCTGAATGAGGCCAACAGACAGGCAGACAGGCAGGCGCGTGCCCCCTATGCTACTTATTTCCCCGGATCAGCACTTCATCAATCATGCCATAGGCCTTGGCCTCTTCTGCAGTCATCCAGTAATCACGGTCTGAATCCTTTTCAATCTTCTTGAAAGGCTGGTTTGAGTGCTGGGCAATGATGTCGTAGAGTTCCTTTTTGAGTTTCAGGATTTCGCGGGTGGTAATTTCAATGTCGGAAGCCTGACCCTGCGCACCACCCATGGGCTGGTGAATCAGGATGCGCGAATGTTTCAGCGCGGTACGTTTACCGGCAGCACCGGCACAAAGCAATACCGCTGCCATCGAAGCTGCCATTCCTGTACAGATGGTAGCGACGTCCGGAGCAATATACTGCATGGTATCGTAAATACCCAGGCCTGCATAAACCGATCCCCCGGGTGAATTCAGGTAAATCTGAATGTCTTTTTTAGGATCAACCGACTCAAGAAAAAGCAGCTGAGCCTGAATAATATTGGCTACATAATCATCGACCGGCACACCCAGAAAAATAATCCTGTCCATCATCAGACGTGAGAAAACATCCATGGTAGCGATGTTGAGCTGACGCTCCTCGATGATGGTTGGTGAAATATATCCGCTAACCTGAGAGGTAAAACGATCTAAATTAAGGCTGCTGATGCCATGATGCTTTGTAGCATACCTTCTGAATTCGTTCTGCATATTGTAGATGTTTGGTTTCTGTCAAAATTACATGTTTACGGTCATTTCTGCTCTGAATGAACCGCAATTTTTTGCTTATTCCATTTGTCCAAAACCATGCCATGGTATTCTTCAATCCTCAGAAAACAAGAAAATGGCTGTCTGTACTATCAAATAACTATACGCATTATACTGATAATTAATTTGATAACCATCCATACTCACATTGAACCGGAAAAAATTCTGAGAGTAAAAAGAATTGCATGCAATGATTCATTTTACAACCTGACAGAGCGCTTTTGCTCAGGTACCTGGATTAAATCAGGCTTTTTGTTAATTATTTGTTAACGCTTTTGATATAGTGATCAATAGCCCTTAAAAACGTGTTAGATATAAATTAATATCCAGAAAAAGCCCCCAGGATATACACCGGTTTAAACTATTTAACTTAATCATTCAGATTATGATGAAGAGCGCATTGGTTTTGATCGCTGTTTCGTTGACATTCGTATTCTCTGTGAATGCTTATTCCCAAGGCATTTCCATCAGTCAAACGAACGCCCCACCCGATCCGTCGGCCATGCTTGATGTACAATCCACCGGAAAAGGTATGCTGATACCCCGCATGACGCAAGTCCAACGTGATGCCATCCCCGAACCTGCAACCGGATTACTTATCTATCAGACTGACAATGAAGCCGGCTTTTATTTCAACGCCGGAACTCCCGGTTCGCCTTCCTGGCAGGCAATTGCCGGCAGCGATGGAATATGGCAGCAATCGGGTGACAACGTTTACCGTATTAACGGAAACCTTGGTCTGGGTACAAACGATCCTTCTCAAAAGCTTGATTTGAACGGGCAGGTGCGCATCAGAGGCGGAGCACCAGGCAATGGTAAAGTGCTGACTTCAGATGAAGAAGGAAATGCGACCTGGCAAATGCCACCTGCCGTCTCCCCAGGCAGCAATATGCAAACATTAAGGCACGACGGAACCGGCTGGATTGCAGATGGTTTATTGCGAAATAACGGAACCGGTCTTGGAATAGGAGCGCTTCCCATAATCAACAACCAGCTGTTTTTACAGCGTCCATCAGGTAATTATGGTGCCGGCTATGCCAATATCTATGCAAACAGATCTGGTTTTCCAGGCATAGCTGAAAACGGAGGTACTTCCTGGAATGCCACTGGAGTAGATGCTGCCATCAAGGGATTTTCAGATTGGGGAAATAACTTTTCTGCCGCTATAGCAGGGTATGGATACCTTGATTTTGCAAACTCTGCGGCAGTAATTGGCAGTAATAATTCTGGTAATGTATACGGAGCTTTGGCATTTAAAGATGCATCGAATACGTTATGGGCTGGCTTTTATAACGGCAATGTAAACATTAACGGCTCCTTAAGCTTACAAGGAGGAGCACCCGGCGAAGGCAAAGTGTTGACTTCCGATGCCAATGGGAATGCCACCTGGCAGTCGCCATCCGGAAATTCAGCGATGAGCTGTATTGATATTGACGGAAATGCCTACCCAACCACCAGTATAGGCAACCAGGTGTGGATGGCCGAAAACCTGCGTGTAACAAAATACCGCAACGGCGATCCCATACCCAATGTTACCGGTAACACTGCCTGGGAAGCGCTCACAAGTGGCGCCTGGTGCTGGTATGATAATAATCAGGTAGCCAATTCCAAATACGGAGCTTTATACAACTGGTATGCCGTGACCGATTCACGCGGATTATGCCCCGAAGGATGGAGAACGCCAACTGACGAAGAGTGGACAACTTTTATTACCATGCTTGGAGGAGCAAATGTTGCAGGAGGCAAGCTTAAGGCAACTTCTCCCCTATGGATTGCCCCAAACACTGACGCTACAAATTCAACTGGTTTTTCAGCTCTTCCGGGCGGCGAGCGCAGACCCTGGGGAGCATTCAACAGCAAAAATGAAAGCGGAAACTTCTGGAGTTCAGCTGAAATAACGGCCACAACAGTCTGGTACAGACTTGTGGGTTATAACATTGGTGATATATTGCGGTATAGCAGCGAAGGTAAGACCGCTGGTTATTCTGTCCGTTGCCTTAAGGATTAATCACGATGACATTAAAAAAAATTTCTTTCAAAGCAAAAAGAATCTGAAAACTATGAAAACCAACTACTCAGCATTTAGAAAAAATTGCGTTTCAATTCTCTTGTTGGTCACTATTACATTTCTGACCATTGAAATTTATGGTCAGGGTGTTTCCGTCAGCGAGACCAATTCCCCGCCCGACCCTTCAGCCATGCTCGATGTTGAATCAACCACCAAAGGATTTCTGCCTCCCCGGTTAACATCGGCCCAGCGCATTGCCATGCTGACACCGGCTTCCGGTCTGGTGGTTTACGATACCGACTTCAATGCCTTGTTTGTGAATACCGGTGAGGGCTGGATGCGGGTTGATTATGGTGACAAATGGCAGAAAGACGAAGACAACAACCTGACCTATAATCTGGGGAAAGTTGGGATAGGCGTTAACTACCCGGAAGCAGAATTTGAGGTGAACGGTCAGATTAAAATAAACGGAGGGTCACCAGGAGCAGGGAAAGTGCTTACCAGCGACGCAGCAGGAACGGCCACCTGGCAAAACAGCCAGATGAGTATTCTCTCCACTTCGCAGGCTACAGGATACTCGCCGCTTTACGTTGATCTTAACTTCATAGTTGTTCCTGCTACCATTACACTTTCTGAAACGGCCAGTATCATGATTCATTCTACCCGTGGGCTTGGAGCCACAACTACCGGAGTTACCACAGGACTTATGAACCTTTTCATGTGTTATAAAAATACAAACGGGGGTGCCATCACAGCAATGGGGCAAGGCATATATGGTCTTAGGGTACCGGCCAATATAAGAATCCCATTTTCTCTTTCCTATTCAACCAATCCACTGCCACCAGGCACCTATGAGGTGGGCCTTTGTGGCACATGTGCCGATCCAACACAGTGGAATTCAAACGAATTCTCATATACAACCGCAATGGCATATAAACTGCCCACAGCCACTTCAGGCTTCTCAGCAAATGTGCAGCAAACTTATGATGGTGGGTTTTCAGGCATCCGGGATGAAGCCCGGCAGAATCCGGTGAGCAGTAATTCTTCAGCTGATTTCAGAGCTGGGTATGAGCCGGAACAAAGCCCGTCAGCCATAAGTCTGGAAGAAAGGATCGATCTTCTGAACAAAGAAAACGAGCGCATCAAGAACCAATTGATCGAAATCAGCAGAGCAATTGAGAAAAATGCTCAGACTTCAGACAGAAATTAAGAATTCATCTTCTTAAGAACAGGTCTATTCAGAACTCCGGCCAGGTTCTTCTGCTGTTGTTTCGAGTCAGTATTTAACTTTAACGCGAAAATACATGAAAAGGAATCCCTTACTTCTTTTGATTACCCTGATTTTAATGGGCTTCCTTACGGAGGTTCATTCACAGGGCGTTGCGATCAATGAAACCAATGCCCCGCCTGACCCATCGGCCATGCTCGATGTTGAGTCTACCACCAAAGGTTTACTTTTTCCACGGCTTACCTCTGCACAACGGGCAAGCATTGCAGCCCCGGCATCCGGACTGGTTGTCTATGACACCGACTTCAATGCCCTGTTTGTGATGACCGGAGAAGGGTGGATCCGTGTTGATTACGGAGATAAATGGCTGAAAGACGAGGACAACAACCTTACTTACAATCAGGCAAATGTGGGCATTGGTGTACCCTACCCTTCAGCACTGTTACACACTTCCGGTTCCGGCAGCAGCGGGGGAAATGTATTGTTTGAGGGCGTTTTTAAGACTTCCGGTGTTGGAAACCCGCCGGCTCAGGGACCAGGTACCCGTATGATGTGGTTTCCCGATAAAGCAGCTTTCAGGGCAGGAAATGTAACGAGCACCCAATGGGACAACAGCAATCTTGGCATTTATTCTACAGCAACCGGATTTAACACAAAAGCATCTGGATCTTTCTCCAGTGCATGGGGTTCTGTTACCACCGCCTCAGGGTCGCAATCCACAGCTTTCGGCTTTAATACGAATGCATCAGGCAACAGTGCTACCGCCTTTGGTGAAAATACAACCGCCCCCTCTTTCGTTGAAACTGTTCTTGGATACAACAACACCTCTTATACACCAGCCAGTGCCACTACCTGGAATTCTTTGGACCGGCTTTTTGTAATCGGCAATGGTTTCTCCGGCAGCAGCGATGCCCTTGTGTTACTCAAAAACGGAAATCTGGGCCTTGGAACTTCCACCCCTTCCCAGCGTCTCGATGTGGCTGGAAGCATTTACAGCCAATCCACTACAAACTGGGCTATACGGGGCGTAAAATCCGGACCCGGCAGCCTACCCGGAGTATGGGGCGAGACTGAATCTACCTCCAGTGGCGCTACCGGAGTGAGGGGTTACGCGCTGAGCACTACCACTCCCGGAGGGTCTGCAGGAGTGCATGGGAGGAATTTTGCTTTAAACAATTTCGGTTACGGAGTACGCGGTACTCACGACAGCGGAGGCTGGGGTGTTTATGGGGAAACCGTTTCCGGAAGAGGTGTAAATGGAGTTTCGACTTCCACAACTATTGAAGCCTATGGAGTGTATGGTCAGTCAGCTTCAGCAACAGGTGTACATGGCGTGTCCACCGCTACAGATGGATTAGGTCGTGGCGTGTATGGGCTCGGCACAACTACCGGTATCAGAGGTGATGCCCCGTTTTTTGGCCTTTACGGAGAGGCAACTGCGGCTTCAGGTGCCAAAGCCGTGTTCGCCGATGCACCTGGCGGCAATAACTACGGAGTTTACTCCCAGGGGAATGTTTATGTATCTGAAAATCTGACCGTAAGCGGAAACAAATCGTTTATCATTGACCATCCTCTGGATCCATCAGAAAAATACCTTTATCACTTCAATACCGAAAGCCCCGAACCATATAATATGTATCGAGGCACTGTAATCCTGGACGAAAACGGTTCAGCAAGCGTAAGTTTACCGGATTATTTCGAGTCGATAAATATTGACTTTACCTATCACTTAACACCGGTTGGTAAATGGGCGCCGGTTTATATAGCCGACGAAATCAAAGGAAATCAGTTCCTGATCAGCGGCGGGGAGCACGGCTTGAAAGTTTCCTGGCAAGTGACTGCCGTTCGCAATGATCCCTGGGTTCGTGACAAAGGTTATCAGGCTGAAGTTGAAAAACCTCAATCTGAGAAAGGAACATACATTTACCCTGAGGGCTATGGAAAACCTGCCGAAATGGGTCGGGATTACAGTCCGGACAAAAAAAACGAGTCCCTGAAATATAAAGCCAGAGACAAATAAAATACCCTGAACTGAAATCCGGAAACAACATAATAGAATTAATGAAGTCTATCAGACCGGTTTGGCAGCTTTCTTCAAAAAGCTCAGGATCTGCCTAATTCAGCAAAAGAACAACGGATACCTGTGAATATCAGCATGAAGTTGGTGCAAGAACGACTTCACGGGTTGAAAAAACATCAGCCACCATTTCCTGAACAACATCTCAGTGTGGGGAAGGATGTCATTAACCGATTCCGGAAGGTTAACAAAAAACAGTTTTACAGCTGGAATAAATAAAAAGGTGCAGTGAAACTTAACTGTTTCACTGCACCTTTTTATGACTCATCAATCCGATTCTGGCATTGACTGAAAAGGGTCAGACTTTCGGCCGGCCGAATATTATCCTTTCAGATTAATCACGCGCCAGGGCGACAAACTCATCGTAAGTCACCTTCTTCACTTCAGGCTGAACCTTCTCTTTCATCAGGCCCATGAGTTTCTGCTCAAACAACTGATCGTTGATGCGGCGGACATCTTCCTTGTTCTTCATAAATGAATCCACAATGCTGTCGATGCGCATCTTCATGTCGTCGTCCATCTCGCTGCTGCCCGGCCTGCGGAAGTAACCCCTGAACACATCACGGATTTCTTCTTCGGTAACCTCCACACCATATTCACGGATCATGCGGTTCTCAATCAGCTGCCAGCGCATCGAACGGGCATAGTCATCATAATGGGCTTCAATCTCTTCGGCACTGATCTTTTCGTTTACCTCTACCAGCCAGCGTTTCAGAAATTCATCGGGAAGGGCAATGGCTGATTTCTCAATGATGGCTTTAACCGCATCGTTGAAGAATTTTTTGTCACTTTCTCCAACAAATGAGCCGGCGGCATCCTCCCTGATTTTTTCAAGCAGTGCTGCTTCATCGGCAATTTCGACGCCTGGATAAACTTTTTCGAAGAACTCAGCATTCACCTCAGCAGGCATCATGCGGCTTATCGATTTTACGGTGAAGTTAAAGGCAGAGGTAAGCTGTTCTGCCTGCTCTTTCGTGATGCCCAGCATGGCAGCCACATCGGTGGCATTGCCCGAGGCCTTCATCGGATGGAAAGTCACCACACTGCCGGATTTCACCCCGGCAAACAATGCCTGATCCGCTTCATCGGCGAAAACATCCGGGTTAACAGTACCCTCTGTGGCAATACCACCCTCTTTCACCTTGCCTTCTTCATCCAGCTCGGCAAATGATCCCTTCAGCAGATCTCCTTTTTCGAAAGACTCCACATCGGCGGGCTCACCATTGCGGCGGCGCAGGTCGTCGAGGTACTTACCAGCCATTTCTTCCGAAATCTCAATGTGATAAAAATTCAGGTCCAGACTTTTATCCAGAACAAGGTCAAACTTCGGACTGAGTCCCAGGTCGAAATAGAAACTCATCTCGCCCGGATTGCTCCAGTCAAATTCCTGTGTCTTTTCAGTATTCGGAATTGCATTGCCGATCAGATCAATCTGCTGCTCCCTGATGTAGTTCTCCAGCGACTGGTTGAGCAGTTTGTTGATCTCGTCAGCGGTAACCGCTTGTCCATACATCTTTTTGGTCAGTCCGAAAGGCACTTTTCCAGGCCTGAAACCGGGCATCTGGGCCTTACGCTGATAATCCTTCAGCACTTTCATTACTTTCTCTTCATAGTCAGCCGGACTAAGGTCGATGCGGATGGTGGCGGTCAGATCACCGGTGTTCTGCAATTCAATATTCATTGTTATACGGGTAGATTAATTTGTTGTGTATTCATTATCAGCCATTAAGCGCTGTTAAGCCCTGCACTTCGCAGGAGCGGCAAAGGTAGAATTTTTTATTGAATAATAAAGCCCCCTGAATCAAAGATTTAGTCAACTGAAAATGCCGGCTTCATTGTAAAAAAAGCGGTGAAGGCTTGCAAATCGTTGCTGAATGATGTACGTTTGTATGGCCGGGCGAATGCTGGTTAACAGAACAGCAACGCCTGCATTACTTTTATATGCTTTCAGGATTAATTTCCGATATAGAATAAACCCTGACCGGTGTTGGAAGTTCTGGTGCCTGTCAGATATCCTCAATAATTGCAGAACTAACCTGTTAACAACAAATGCTATGGAATTAAAGGAAGTATTTAAACCGAGCGACGAAGTTCTTGAAAAAATGAACGCCCTGATGGATTCACTCAACACCATCGAAAACGAGCAGGACATTGATCTTCAGAAGGAAGATTGCACCGGCTGCTGGGGTGGCACCTGTGCCAACGGCATTACCGGCTGACCGAAACCTGTTTGAAAATGAATGTAAAATCCGGACAAAGGGCCCTCGCCCTCTTGTCCGGATTTATTCTGACCGATCGCAATGATTCCGTAACGCTATGCCCTAATTTCTGCTACCTGCATGTCGGCCCAAACAATTCCTGTCTCCGGTGCGTTTCAGCTTTCCCTGATCATTACCGAAAAGTGCAATCTCAGCTGTGATTACTGCTTCTGCGACAAGAGCATGAACCGAAGCATGAGCCCTGAAACGGCCCGCTCGCTCATCGGGCGGACGCTTTCGGAGCATTCCCCGGAAAACGGCATCCTGAACATCCTGCTCATGGGAGGAGAGCCTTTCCTTGAATTTCCACTCATCCGCGATCTCGTAAAATGGGCAAGGGAAACTCTTGCTCACCATAGAATCAGGTTTAAGGCTGTAACAAACGGAACGCTGGTTCATGGTGAAATTCAGGACTGGCTGCTCAGCAACAGCGACCTCTTCAGCGTTGAACTGAGCCTCGATGGTACCGGGGAAGATCACAACAGTTACCGCAGCGGCTCGTTTGACCAGATCGACTTTGATTTTTTCCGCAACAGACTGGCCGATCCTGTTGTGAGTACCGTGGTCTCACCTGCTACCCTGGATCGTATGGCCGGCAACATCATCAGCCTGGCTGAAGCCGGATTCCGGATAAAATGTGTACTTGCCGATGGAGTTGACTGGGCTTCCCGGGAACCGGCAAACCGACTCAGTCAGCAATTGCTGAAACTGATTGATTTCTATCTGAACAGCCCGGAACTGTATCCGTTTAACCTGCTTTCCATGGCTACCTGGGCAGTGAATGACCCCGGTGCCGTTACCGCCTGCCGGCCCGGTTATAATTCCGTTGCTGCCGACACCCAGGGAAACATCCTGGCCTGCCATCGATGCAGCAGCTATTACAATACCGGAACATGGAAGATACCAGCTGAATACATCGGTCTTCAACAGGCTCAATACCTCAGCGAAGCCTGCTCATCCTGCTGTATCCGGCACCTCTGCCACTCCTGTCCGGCGAGTGTGGCCAGCCTTAGAAAAGACCCGGAACAGAGTCGTACAAGCTGCCTGATGTCGAAGACTCTGTTTACTGCAAATGCCTATTTTCATCTGCGGCTCCTCACCGAAATCCCTGACCACATCTTCCTGCGTCATCGAAGCCAGAGTCAGAAAAAAGCTATGCTCGCCGGATCTAAGTTTATCCTCGACAACCTGAACCCCGATGTTCCTTTTTAAATTAACTGAGCTATGAGAGGTGAATCGAAACGCAGCAGGGAGATTTTCGTCATGGTTACCAACCACTGCAACCTGGCGTGTTCCTATTGCTACGAACCGGTAAAGAACAGGCAGGTTATCTCACCGGAGGCCATCAAACCGGTCATCAGCCGCGACATCAGCAACAGCCGTGAAAATACCGGTGAATACTACCTGATCTTCCATGGTGGGGAACCCTTTCTTGCCTTCCGCGAAATGAAGGAAATCGCTGAATGGGCCTGGCAGACTTACCCCGAACTTAACATCGTGTGCATGGTGACCACCAACGGCACCGTGCTGACGCCTGAAATCCGCGAATGGCTTACCGGGTACCGCAAGCGTTTTCTACCCATCCTGAGCATCGACGGTGGCCGCGAATCGCACAACCTCAACCGTTCGGGATCGTGGGACCGAATCGACCGCACCTTCTTTCTTGAAAACTGGCCCTTACAACCGGTAAAGATGACCATAGCCCCCAATACGGTAGACCGGATTTTTGAGAATTACCTGACACTTTCGGATGAAGGCTTTATTGTAAACCCAAGCCTGGCCAAAGAAGTTGACTGGGACGAAGAAAAGCACCTGCCGCTGTTTGCCCTGGAACTGAAGAAACTGGCTGATTATTTTGTGGACCATCCCGGAAAGGTGCCCTGCGAACTGATCGGAATTCCCATGCAGAACTTTGCCCCGGAGGCGAAGATTCCGCGCAACAGAGCCTGCGGAGCCGGCGACAACATCGTGGCGTACGATGTGAATGGCCATCCATACCCCTGCCATGCCTTTATTGGTGATCCAACCCAGAACTACAACAAAGCCGGTGCAGATCAGTGTTTTGAAAAATTAAAAACCAACGATGGACTGCTGCTCTCACCCGGCTGCGAAGACTGTTTTATTTTCTCCTATTGTTCGCCCTGCTATGGGCTAAACTACGCAACGCGAGGCGACATGGGGGCTTTCGACCGGAAGATGTGCCGGTTCAACAAGCTCAGGGTGCTGGCTGCGGCTGAAATGTTTTCACGCATGGTCACTTCGCCACTGAAATACAAAGCGCTTCAGGATAAATCACCCGAACAGCTGAAACCGCTGGTGTCGGGCATCCGGGCTGTACTTTCCGGTCTTACGGTCTGAAAAGATCAGAATCCGCCGGGAACGATGTAAACCGTTTTCCCTTTGGCATCTTTTACAGCCTGCAGCACCTGCCGCCGGTTGCGTGCCGGATCGTAGGAGATGTGCACCCAGCGGAAACCAAACTCATCAATCAGCTGATCGAAAGGCAGTCCGAGTTCAATGATTTTTTCAAACAGAAAACGGTTGCCATGAAGGTTGTCGCAGATATCGGCAGCATGGCCGCTCATGTGTTGACTGTTGCGCGCCCCGTTGATGGATCGGTTGAGCGAAGGACAGCGGTATCCGCTGTTGACCGTCAGCGGTGTGCCCAGGGCATCGCGCAGAGGCTGGAGAATGTGCTCGCTCAATGCCCGAAGGTTGTCAACAATGTGCTGAGGCGGGTTGTACTGCTCTTCATCAAACCTTCTGCTCTGCGTTACCAGCAGTTCGTGCAAGGTGAAATTGGGGGTGAACCGGATGTTTTCTATCATGGTTAGTCGGGGTTTAATGATACTGCTTTTGAGGGCTGTCAGACAACGTAGCTGTAAACATCCTGAAGGCATCAATGGTTGGCAGTCAGCATGGCATTAACATTTAATTAACAGACGCTCATATTCTTTAAACCCGATCAAAATGAGTAGATCTGGTATTTGCTCAGTGCCGGCTTCATCGTAAATCATTTGAATATCTGTCGGAATTCACTAAAAAAAACAATGTTTATCAATTCCTGTGGCAGGTGTCATGAAAATGCTTTCACCAGCAGGAACCCTGAACAGAAAAAAGTGAATCACAACAATCAGGAATACAATTACCTGAAAATGTACAAAATACCGATCCATACTGATACAAAGACCCTGAATGGCAGCTACCTTTGAAATTTCCATTAAAGCCCTTCTTCCTATGAAAAAACATCCCACTTATTCAGTCATTCTATGGTTATTGCTTATGGCAATCAGTTTCTCCTGTGAAAAGGAGAAAAAACCGGAAGACCAGCCAGAGACCCCAGCTGACAGCGGACGGTATATTGTTACCTACAATCAGTCGCAACTGGCAACCAACCTGAACGGGTACAGGTTTGAAGCGGGCTTTGGTACCTCAGAACCGGTAGCCTACCCTTTCCTCTGGCTGCAATATGCCGATGATTACAACGACAGCATCCGTTTGGTATTACTGAACCAGAACGCCGCGAAATCCATCACAAAATACATGGCTGCAAACTGTTATAATGGCAATGTCAGCCGTAAGTTTGACCATGGCACCTTTCCTAACAATGTCTCCAACTCAATGTCTTTCGCATTCGACCATCCCGGATTCCTTTTATTCTGGTACGACAAAATAAACAGCACCATCACCCAGACGGGCACGGTATTCGGTATCAATGCCCAGATACCACAGATTTTTACAGGCATGCAAGATCAGTATACCTATCAGTTTCTGAACAGGTTTCTGATAAGATACATCAGTGGTATCAGCATCTGGCCTTTTAACTACGGCAACTGGATTGATGAAGCTCAATTCATTGCAAGCAATGAACTGAGTGCACCCAAGGCCGTCGGGCACTGGTTCGACGAATCCTGGTCTGCTTTCCCTTACGATGTATCGCACAATATCTATTCGGGTTTCTTTCAATCAACCAATGAAGCGACCTATGCCGGAATCTCGAGGGGCACTGAAAACCTGGACACCCTTTGGCTGAATAACAATCCGCCCGAGTGGTATGATCCTCAACTCTGCCGTGCCTACATTGATAAAAAAGACGACACCCTGTACATGGCGACCACCATTAACCTGCCAAATTCTAATCAGCTGGAAACAAGCTTGTATCGGCTGGTCGGAAATAACGGACAAATCGAAGTTCTGTATTCCGGAAATCCTGTAGTGCACCCGCTGAGCTTTTTCCGGCAGGGATGTTTTTACGGATACAATGCAACGGATGGTAAACCCATTCGCATCAATCGTGAAGGCAACGTTGAAGACATCATTCTGCCTGAAACCACTACCAGGGTGAATCTTATATTCAGCCGCAATAAAATCATTGCCCAAAGCGTCTCCTCTGACGGAAAGCGTCTTGAGATATTTTCAGGCGATTACTGATCATCACCGGGGTAAACCGGAATTCATGGTCGAAAATACAGATGCAGGTTTCTCTTGTCCGGAATCCTGACATTGTATATCACACCGGCCGTTTCCAGATGCAGATACTACCCGAGTCCGTAAATCCTGACCAGTTCATTGCGCTGTTCCCAGGCATCAGGCGCACTCATGAGGCCGAATTTGTCGCGTAGTCGCCGGTGTTCTGCCTCTTTCTCTTCCGATCCATCGGGAAATCCATTTTCGGGGGTCAGCTGGTAGAAGACCCTTTCGAGATATTCCTCAAAAGGCTGGTTGAAATACATATCCACAAACCGCAGCGGTTTATCAGACGCATTGAAGAAGGTGTGTTTGATCATACGCGGACGCAGATGCCAGCCACCTGCTTCCACATGAACCACCTCGTCGCCCATCAGGATGCTTGCTGTACCTTCGAGAACCAGCATGAGCTCATCCAGCTCCTTGTGCCAATGAGGTGCCGGGCCCATGGTTTTAGGCGCAACTGCACATTCCACACTGGAATAAAGCCCGTTGGTCATGCCCGAACGTACCCAGGTCCGGATAGCCATACCTCCCTGATGATCCAGCGGTGGCAAAGCCGGGAGCAGTACCTGCTTCATGGGATCATTGTCAGGCCCTGCAGGTGCAACCTGAACAACAGAACCGAAACCGCTTTGCGCCATAGCGCCAAATGCTGTGAGCAATCCTGCCGACAGCAGAAATTTCCTTCTTTCCATAGGAACATTTTTTATTGATCCCAGAGGGACCAGGTTAAACTGTTTATACGTGAGATTCAGGACCAGATAAAAGAAGAAGAGTAAAGGGTGGAAAGGGCAGCAGATCCTGATGACACTTAACAGCGTTTCGGGCAATTGGTTAATCCGGGATTAAACTTTAACAGTTCATTAACAGAATCCGGCAAGAATCCTGAAATTCCGGCATTCAGCACGAAGGGTAACGGCTTTCAGGGCGGCATAAATGCAAAACAGGCGGAAACGGACTTTACGCCGCATCCGCCTGTAGGGCTTAACAGTCAAAGAATGTTTATTTCACGGTGTCTTTCAGCGACTTGCCTGGTTTAAACTTAGGCAAACGTGAAGCCTGAATCTGGAGTACCTCACCGGTTTTGGGGTTGCGGCCTGTGCGGGCTGCTTTTGATACTACCGAGAAGGAACCGAAACCGGCAATGTCAACACTGCCACCTGCTTTCAGTGATTCGCTAACGGCTTCGTGATAGCTTTCAATAGCGTTTTTGGCCTGCACCTTGGTTAAACCGGTTTTGGCTGCAATGGCGTCAATCAATTCTGACTTGTTCATAAAAATAATGTTAGGGTTAATAATGGATTTGAAATAACAGAAGCGTCTCTTCAATAGTTAAGAACACAAATCAGCCTGAGTTGTTCTCTGAACCATTGTAATTGTGGGCTAAGTTATGGCTTTTGCCCCGATGTATGAAGGTTTCAGGCGATTTTTTCGTCAAATCGGCCTGTTATTGCGGTTGAGCTCACCTTTTTCCTGACATTATGGTCTGAATCCGGACTCCCCGTTGGCGCGCTTGCCCGTTGGCGCGCGACTCCTGACCTGTCTGCCTGTCTGTGACCAGCAGAAAGGCAGGCGCGTGCCCCCTGCCTTACCTCTGGAACCGGATGGTCTCGGCTCCGCTCGACCACCGGGAATTTCCCGGTAGGCGCGCGTGACCGTTGGCGCGCGTCCCCCGACGCGTGCCACCCGACCTATCCTCTGGAACCGGATGGTCTCGGCTCCGCTCGACCACCGGGGATTCTGGATGTTGGCTTTCAGCACATGCACCCCGTTGGCGCTCCTCCCCCGACTTGTCTGCCTGTCTGCCTGAATGCGGCAGAAAGGCAGGCGGTTGGCCCCCAACCTTACCAGTGAAACCTGCGCCCTGTGGCTTCGATACAATTTCCGGAATCAAAATCCGGTATTCAATCAACATCTTTCTCCGGAAATCACTCAGCCACCGGGCCCGTTGGCGCGCGTGACCATTGGCGCGCGTTTCCTGAGGCTTGCAACCAAAATACCGCTGGCGTCCTGCCCCCAGCGAGTGCCTCCCTGGTGCCGGAGATCCGAAAAATTAAACCGGTATCTCCGGGATCGGGCTTTGCGCTTACCTTATATTGTGTAAAATAATTTATCACTGTTGTCTGGTTTAGAGAACTGAGCTCACCTCCGTTGAACCTGACTCTGCCTGCGCTGAAAGACTAAAGTACCGGTATGGCTTTATTTTGCATTATGACACAGAAGAGGAGACCAGGAAGGATATTGCCGCCAATTACCCCGTACCTTAAGCTAATATACAGTCATTCAGAGCATAACAAAGTGAAGTGCAATACCTGTTGAATTAATCTGAATGTGTACCGGACAGAAATGATAATTTATTTCAGGAATCAAGGGTTACAATTAAAGGGTTCTTCAATAAACAGCGTCAATAATGAATGTTAAAAGACTTAAAGTTGTAAAATTATTTTACACTTTCTGGAAATAATAAAACAAACAATGGTAACAATTTAAAAAAGGGAGGTAAAAAATGCGATTTAAAGTAGTCAGATTTTTAACAACGGCCATGCTCTGCGTATTGGGTTCCGGCATTTATGCCCAGGGAGCCATCTCATCGTCAGGCTCTGATGCCAGCGGAAGTGGGGGCAGTATGAGCATTTCATATGGACTTGCGGCCTACACCTCCAGCACCGGATCAAGTGGTTCCGTTGCTCAGGGGGTACAGCAGCCTTATGAAATTTCAGTAATAACCGAAATCATCGATGCACCTGAAGTGGGACTATTTTTTAAAACATACCCAAACCCCACAACCCAAAACCTGACGCTCAGGTTTGGAGGAAAACTGGAAATGGATTACCAGGCTGCCATATACGATGCCTTTGGTAAGCTATGGTTCACGAAAACGGTTACAAGCAATGAAACCAGCTTTGATTTATCCAATCTTGCAACCGGCACTTACATATTGAAGCTGAGTGATTTAAACCGTGAAGTAAAAACTTTTAAAATCGTTAAAAACTAAACCAACATGAAAAAAATTATCTCAACATTAACCTTTCTGTTATTCTGCGGAATTATCTGGGCACAAAGTCCTCAAAAAATGAGCTTTCAGGCTGTTATCAGAAATAACAATCAGAATTTAATAACCAACACCCAGGTTGGGATGCAACTGAGCATATTGCAGGGGTCCTCTGTCGGGACACCTGTTTATGTTGAAACTCAGACTCCGGTCAGTAACATTAACGGGCTGGTTTCAATTGAAATCGGTGCCGGTGAGGTTGTAGCCGGGTCCTTTTCCGGTATCGACTGGTCAAACGGTCCTTTTTTTATCAAAACCGAGACCGATCCTGACGGAGGCACCAACTACAGCATAACCGGGACCAGCGAGCTGTTAAGCGTACCCTACGCCTTGTATGCATTAAACAGCACACCCGGCCCCCAGGGCCCTCCGGGACCTCAGGGTGTGCAAGGTATTCAGGGCGAGCAAGGTATTCAGGGCGAGCAAGGACCTCAGGGCGAACAAGGTATTCAGGGCGAACAGGGCCCTCAGGGCGAGCAAGGACCTCAGGGTGTGCAGGGTCCGGCTGGCAACGATGGTCTGGATGGCGCTACCGGTCCGATGGGTCCGCAAGGCCCACAGGGTCCGGCTGGCAATGATGGTCTGGATGGCGCTACCGGCCCTATGGGTCCGCAAGGCCCACAAGGTCCGGCTGGTAACGATGGTCTGGATGGTGCTACCGGCCCTATGGGTCCGCAAGGCCCACAAGGTCCGGCTGGCAACGATGGTCTGGATGGCGCTACCGGCCCTATGGGTCCGCAAGGCCCACAAGGTCCGGCTGGTAACGATGGTCTGGATGGTGCTACCGGTCCGATGGGTCCGCAAGGTCCTCAGGGTCCGGCTGGCAACGATGGTCTGGATGGTGCTACCGGTCCGATGGGTCCGCAAGGTCCTCAGGGTCCGCAAGGTCCTCAGGGTCCGGCTGGCAATGATGGTCTGGATGGTGCTACCGGCCCTATGGGTCCGCAAGGTCCTCAGGGTCCGCAAGGTCCTCAGGGACCGGCTGGTAACGATGGTCTGGACGGCGCAACAGGCCCTATGGGTCCGCAAGGTCTGCAAGGTATACAGGGTCCTGCTGGCCCAACCGGCGGTTCTGACACTCAGATTCTCTTCAACAGTGCCGGAAGCACCAGTGGAAGTGCCAATCTTACCTGGATCGATGCTACGAGTACCCTTACGGTGAATGGGACATCATCGGCTACCAATGCGAAAGTGACTGCATTGGGTGGATCAGGCACCCGGTTTGTACAGGTTGACAATTCAGGAAACCTTACTGCAACCGCTTCCGGTGGAATCACAGGTACCGGCAACAATAACTATCTGACAAAATGGACCACCGCTGGTTCTGTTGTCGGAAATTCTTCACTTCAGGACAATGGCACATCCGTCAGTATAAATTACCCTCTCCAATCAACAACACAATTGTTTGTGTACCGCCAACAGACCACCGCCAATGGAGATGGTCAACATACAAGCGTGGGTTACCGCGACCGGAATACAATGAATGACGGAACCGGGTATGGATATGGCACAACCAATACAGGCGCTGCCGGACAAAGTTTCTGGGGCGATCAGTATTCCTTTGGCTCAGGTGGTTGGAATTACAACGACTTTTCCCGTTGCGGAGGTGTGATAGGTGCGGAAATCTACGGAGGCTACTGGGGTGCATTAGGTTATAAAAACAGCAGCAACGCTTTCTACGGGGTATATGGGTCAAGCGCATATGGCAATGGAGCAGGTAAATCAGCCTCTAATGGCAGCGCCGGAATCGGCGGTGGATTTTTTGGCGATATGATCGGGAGTACCTCGCAGGGAAATGTAATTGGCCAGCTGAACTCAGGTGAATTGTTTGCACAATATAACCTTGGTAACATATATACCCTGGGCAAGAGTGTCGAACTGGTGCAAACCTCCGATAAGGTTGTTCCGGTTTATACGGTCTCAAGCCTTGAACCAATCGTTTATGCAAGAGGTACTGTTGAAATGGTTAACGGTGTTGCAACCATTCAATTCAGCGAGGATTTTAAATCCATCATCGCTGAAACCCCGGTTATTACCGTAACCCCGAATGGTGAATGCAATGGAGTGTATATTGCTTCCTCCGATTCAAAAGGATGTGTCATCAGGGAACAGATGCGCGGCGCAAGCAACACCACACTCTCATGGATTGCCATTGCCAAACGCATTGACAGTGCCCCTGATCAGGCAACAAGTATGGTAACTGCCAACAGCTTTGACAGCAATATCCGTAAAGTTCTATTCTCTGACAGCAATTACGAGGGAAAAGCCCTCGGCATGTGGTGGGACGGCCAGGCCATTCAGTTTGGCGAACTGCCGAAAAATCTCAGGCTCTCAGCAAGAGAACTGGGTAAATAAAAGAAGGATATCCGGATAAGTTAAGAGTTTCAAATGGTGGGTGGCGCCCACTCCCCTGTCAGCCATTCCTGTCATCTACGACAGCATGGGCGACAATCCTGAAAAAGGGATATCGGGGAATGCGCTTCATCCACCATTTTTTATTTCAGTCAGGTCCACAGAAGTTCGGAAGAGATTTGCACGATAACGATGATCTGTCTCCGTCCCCTTCGTCCTGCCCCCTGAGCATTGCGCCCTGTGGCTTCGATACAATTTCCGGAATCAAAATCCGGTATTCAATTAACATCCTTTTCCGGAAATCACCCCGTTGGCGCGCGTCTCCTGACCTGTCTGCCTGTCTGTGACCAGCAGACAGGCAGGCGCGTGCCCCCCAACCTATCCTCTGGAACCGGATGGTCTCGGCTCCGCTCGACCACCGGGAATTTCACGGTAGGCGCGCGTCCCCCGACTTGTCTGCCTGTCTGCCTGAATGCGGCAGGCAGACAGGCAGGCGCGTGCCCCCCCAACCTTACCAGTGAAACCTGCACCCTGTGGCTTCGATACAATTTCCGGAATCAAAATCCGGTATTCAATTAACATCCTTTTCCGGAAATCACTCAGCCACCGGGCCCGTTGGCATGCAGTTTCAGGCCAGGTACCCACAAAAAAAACCGGGACATCAAGCCCCGGTTTCCTTATTCAACAAACAGACTGACTATTCTTCCAGTTTGTTTTTGGCATCAAACACTTTTTTCAGACCGTAGCCTGCTGCCATGCTCAGCAAAAGCACAACACCACCGCCAATAGGGGCAGTTCCTCCGCCGATGGGATCACCACCAACCGGGGTGCCGCCTGAGTTGTTGCCAGGATTCGGCTGGGCAAATGTGAAAGCAAGAGGGGCAACGATCAGGGAAACTATGATGATCAGTTTTTTCATAACGATGATTTTTAATGGGTTATCAATTAGTTAAGTACAACCTTACGGGTTACGGTGCTCTTGCTGCTGATAAGCTTCACCAGGTAGGCTGAGCTGCCCTGATTCAGGGTGATGATGGTTTCACCTGCTCCGCTGATCCGACGCTCTGCCACGAGTTTACCCAGCATGTCGTAAACTTTAACTGAACCGCTGAATGTTTCCGGGGTGGTTACATGTATGTTTGTGTTTTCCGCATAAACACCCGTGCCGGCAGTTGCCGGATCTTCAATACCTACTGTACCGAAGCTGAGCGTGAACCTTCCAGCCATGTCGCCCGTTGAAGCGCTGAAGCTGTAAACCGGGTTCTCAAGCAGGTTCTGGCTGTTGCCAGTCTTCAGGTCGGTAAACCATACAGGCAGGCTGAATGTGTAGTTATCAAGGCCTGAAGCGGTGATGGTGTAGTTACCTGATTTAACCACATCGAGGTAAACCGGAACCACATTGCTTACCTCAGGAGAGGTAAGGGCGTTAATGGCTAAGTCGTAGTTCTCTGTTGAGCGGGTATAAATGAAATTGATGGCTGAAGCTTTCAGGGCAAAGGCATCAAAGTCTTTGTCGAGGGCAGCAGTGGCATTCTCATTGAACATCACCACAGCTTCGTTATTCATCTGCTCACCGCTTAACTGAAGACGGAGAACGTTTGAAACATCGCTCTTGTAAAACTCCTGAACACCGAGACTTCTTGACTCTTCGGTAAAGGTGAAACCAGGCTGGACACCGGCTGAGGCTGACTTAACAAAGAAGCCCTGTCCGGAAGGCATGTACCTTCCGCCACCGTTTACACCGGTCTGGGTATTCCAGTTATAATAAGCATACTGGTTGGCATCACCATCCCACAGATAGGCGGTTGGCATGATGTTGCTGTAAGTTAGCGAAGCATGGTCGAGGTCGATGGAAGAGCAGTAGGGATTTCCGATCAGGTTGTAACCATCGTACTGGTCGTTTCCGCTGTTGCCGAGGTTGGTCATGGCCGGAGAGAATGAACCGGTGTTTAAAGTACCCCTGAAGCTTGCGGTAGCTGCATCGGCAATCCAGGATGAATATCCTTTGCCTGTTACCAGGACATCACTGCCTGTGAGGTTCATCCAGCTTCCTGTAGGTTCGTCGTAGCTGCGCAGGTAGGTGCTGGCCGGGAAAGTGCTGATGGCGGTCGGGTTGGCAACCGGTGAACTGATGTAATGGTATTCACCTGCACCCAGATCAACTTTAACTTCAGTCTGACCGTTTACGGTAAGCAGTGCATTGCCTTTAAGCATAGCGCCATTCTCAAGGGTGAGGCTGGCAACGGTTGCAGAGGCAGTAAGTTCGGGGAAGTTGACCACAGAACCGGGGATGGTTACACCGGTGGTGGCATCGGGAACTGTGCTGTTGGCCCAGTTGGCTGCATCAAACCAGTTGCTGCTGACTGCACCCGTCCAGGTATTGGCAATGCTTCCGGGAATGATGGAAGGACCAGCGGCAGGAAGTACGCTCAACAGTTCCATGATTCCGGCACCGGTTTCAGAGTTCTGCATGTAAGAACCGCGTACTTTATCGAGGTTGGTGCTGTATTTGGCGAAATTCGAAGCGCCGGCACCGTGAATGAATAACGGCAACAGCTGATTGGTGTGGTCACCGGAAAGGAATTTTCCTGTAGGATGGCTGCCTGCGCCATTGTTGATGATGTCGTAACCATTGATCAGGTTGGCATTGGTATAATCCGGACCTACAAGGTAACCGCACTCATGGTCACCGGTAATGAGCAGGAGGGTTTCATCCCAGCTGCTGTTGGCATTCACCCAATCTATCACAGCCTGAACGGCCATGTCGAAATCATGCTGCTCTTCAATGGTACGGTCCATCTGGTTGGCGTGACCAGCCCAGTCGATGGCACCACCTTCAATCACCATGGCGAAACCATTGGCATTGTTGTCAAGTACGTTGATGGTTGCCTTTGTCATATCGGCAAGGGTGGGCATATTGTCGTTGAACGGTACTTCATAAGCCATCGGGTTGCCACTGCGTGACCTGCCCTGCTGAAGGGTAGATGCTACTTTGGGAATACCAAGTACCCTTACCGGGGTGCTTCCACTGCCCATTGCTGCAAATTCGATGCTGTCGCGGATCAGTGTCCAGGCATCGGGGTTGCCGTCGCCATTGATATCCTGCACGGTGCTGTTGCCGTTTACTGATGCGGTAAACGTGGTGGTTCCGCCGGCCAGCAGTTCATTCCAGGTAGAAAGACCACCTACATAATTGTAATTGGTCGGGGTTTTCGGGTTCCCGTTGTCATCAAAATCCGGGGCACCGCAGCCCATAATGACGCTGCATTTTGAGTTGATCAGCATTTCATTGGCGATGGCTGCGTAGTTGTTGCGGCTGATGTTGTGGGCTGCAAATGCGGCAGGTGTAGCATGGGCAAACTGAACAGTACTGATAACACCGATGGATTTACCGGCCTCATAGGCCTTGTCACCGAAATTCTCTAGCGGATTGCCCAGATAATCCATACCAATGATATTGTTTGCAGTCTTTTTACCAGAATACATGGTGGTAGCCGCAGGGGCTGAATCGGTAGGTTTGAACTTCACGAATGTGGAGTCGGTCCAGGCATTCTTTGAATTGTACCAGCTGTCGTAATCGTTTCTGTTTCCAGGTGAACCGGGAACAGCGTTGGTGGTCTTGCCAACATTCGTAGCCATGGCAGTTTTCAGAAATTCCATGCCAAGCTGGTTTTCGTATGGCTGTGCTGTCAGGCCGTTGAAATAACTGGCAGCTTTCAGCTGGTTGTAGCCCATACCATCGCTGATCATATAGATCACATTCTTCGGTGTAACCGGCGCCTGTGTGCTGAATAAGTCCTTGCAAACGATACCCAGTTCGGTATTGTCGATGTAGTATCCGAATTTATAATCAATTTCATCGGCATGACCGTGGAACAGTTCGCTGCCGCTTCCTTTGGCGTAAATCGGGATCAGGGTATTGGTGTGGTTTCCGCTGTTGAATTTGTATCCGGGCAGTACGCCGGCGCCGTTGTCAACCACGTCGTAGTTGGCAACAAGGTCAGTTCCGGGGTAGTTGGGGCCGGTAAGATAACCGCATTCGTGGTCTCCGGTCACAATCACCAGGTTCTGCTCCCATCCGCCGTTGGCTTCCACCCAGGCGATCACCGAATCAACGGTATGGTTAAACTCGGTCTGTTCTTCAATCACGCGTGCAATGTCGTTGGCATGTGCTGCCCAGTCAATGGCTCCGCCTTCAATCATCAGCACAAATCCGTTGGGATTGGTATTCAACACATTCAAGGCACCTTTCGACATGGTCATCAGCGAAGGAACGTTGTCGTTCATCGGGTCGGCAAACGGCAGGTTGTTTACCTTGGTCCTCGACTGATTGGTAGTGGTGGCACACTTGGCAGTTCCCACGATGCGGGTTCCGAAAGTCAGATTGGTGGCTGAAGCCAGGTTCTCAAAATCGAGGCTGTCCTGAATCAGGGTCCAGGGATCAGAGATGCCGTCGCCGGTAATGTCCTGCGGGAATGAACGGCCGGTGATGCTGGGGATGCTGAAGGTATTGCTTCCGGCAACAAGGGTATCCCAGGTTGCCTGACCACCAACATAAGTATAATTAAACCCACTGCTTCTCAGGTTAGAGTTGTCATCATAGAGGGGATGACCGCAGCCCATGATCACCGAAAGTTTGGAATCGAGCAGCATGGTTAGCGCAATCTGCGAATAATTGTTGCGGTTGATGTTGTGGGTTGAATAACCGGCAGGAGTCGCATGTGACCATTGCACTGTGGTAACAACACCCGAAGCTTTACCGATGGCGTTGGCCCTTTCGGTAATCAGTTCAACATTCTGTGCAAAGGCATCCACTCCGATGGCCGAGTTGGCTGATTTTGTTCCCGAAGCCATGGTTGTTGCTGCCGGAGCAGAGTCGGTCATGTCTTTGTTGGCAAAAGATGCATCGGTCCAGGCTTTGGTTGAGTTGTAACCGGTTCCGAAACCACTCAGCGATGGATTGGGAGAAGGATTTACCTGAGTTCCCTGGTAAGTACTCATAAAGTACTGCACCGGAAAATTCTGGAAGGAGGCATTCGGCACTCCCTGCCAGTAGTTGGTCGATTTGATGTGGTTGATTCCCCAGCCATCACTGATCAGGATGATGATGTTTCTGGGCGGGGCGCTCTGCCCATGGGCCAGCCATGGCAGTGCGAAAGCGATTACCATCAATAAGGTAATGGCTCTTAAAGTAAAGTTTCTTGTTACCATAATATAATATGTTTTGGGTTAAATGGTATCCCAAAATTCAGCCCTGAATATTAAAAAGCGATGAAACCCGTATTACCTCTTGATGAAATCAGAGATTGTTCTGAACAATTTTATATACTACTGATATTGAATCAGGTACATTGAATATAACTAAGTAAATCTATCCCATAGATGTTGATTGGCAGCCTTTTTGAGTTCAGTTGAAAACACCTGTTTTCCGGCCTGCTTTGTTAAGCAGATATTAAAACCGGAGACTGCAAGGATTCGGTGTTAAATGAAGGTTAAAAGTTGGGGTATCGGACCCGGAGCAAAGGTTGAGTTTCTAATTTCTAATTTCCAATTACCAATTTCTAATTTCTAATTTCTAATTTCCAATTTCCAGAAACAAACCATCCGTTGTCGCGCGTCCCCCGTTGGTGCGCGTCTCCTGACCCCCGTTGGCGCGAAGTCTCAGTCGCGTGCCCCCTGCCTTACCTCTGGAACCGGATGGTCTCGGCTCCGCTCGACCACCGGGAATTTCCCGGTTGGCGCGCGTCCCCCGACTTGTTTGCCTGTCTGCCTGAATGCGGCAGACAGACAGGCAGACAGGCAGGCCCATGCCTCACACCTTTCCCTGAACGAATGCGCCCAGGGCTGAATATCTACTCAGGAACCAGCAAAGATTCACACGAACGTGTGATTGACTTATGAAAAACGCCTCAATACCTTTACTTATTGATGAGGGTCACTAACCCAGGCTTATTTATTCACCTCAAATCTCACTTGTTATGAAAACAAAATTTATGTTGACCATCAGTCTATGTGCAATCCTTCTGTCCTTGTTATCCTGTGACAAAAAGAACGATGAGAATGTTGAGGATGGTGACTATAAGCTTAACAAGATCGTTGCCACGATGGATGGGCGGGACACCATCATTGATATTGCTGAAATATACATTACCAACTTCAGCACCTACTGGAATTATCCGCTTGCACACCAGCAGTTAAGCGTAATATCCACGGTTCCGCAAAATGGTGGTATTCAGATTGATTTTTATGCCAACGACACGGCAACCCTGAAACTGAACAAAAAGCATTACATCGTCGATCCTTTTCATGCCAGAGATCTGGGGGTAAGCGTCGGATATTTCCACAAATATGCAGCTACCGGCGGATATCCTCAGGTGTTGTATGCCACTGAACAAGCGGAGGACTACTTTTGTACCATTACCAAACTGGATGGGAACGTCATCCAGGGCGAAGTAAGGTACAAGGTGCTGGGTGTGGTTTTCAGCGGATTATTTTACTCTGACAAGCTAACGTATAAAACCGGCCAATAGCGTTACGAATCCCCGTTGGCGCACGTCCCCGTTGGCGCGCGCAACCCCGTTGGCGCGCGTCTCCTGACTTGTCTGCCTGTCTGTGACCAGCAGACAGGCAGGCGCGTGCCTCCAGCTTTACCTCTGGAACCGGATGGTCTCGGCTCCGCTCGACCACCGGGAATTTCCCGGTAGGCGCTCCTCCCCCGACTTGTCTGCCTGTCAGCCTGAATGCGGCAGACAGACAGGCAGGCGCGTGCCCCCGTTGGCGCGCTACTCCAGGCGCGTGCTACCAACCTCACTTAATACACCTGCGCCCATTCGTGTATACCCCCAACCTGACTTCCGGTGAACAGAACCGTTTAGCATAAAAGACCTCCCATCGCAGCCCGCCCCGTAAAGATGCAGAATCAGCATGCCCTTCGCTGGCAGAATGGTTCGATGACCGGAAAAAGTTTTCCGGCGCAGGGTTTTGATGAATAAGTGCGGGGAAAAATCAGAAAATGAGATATTTTTGTGGGAAAGGTAGTGGGTTTGGGTTGGCTATGCAAGGGAAATGACAGGAATATCGGACTTGAAAAGGTAGGGTAAGATTGGAAACATAATTTATTGAGATTCGATTACTGCATTTCAGAGAAAGATGTAAACTTCAAAAGTAGTTTCAAAACAAGACTGGTTCCTGAGAGAAATTTCTCTATTATTTCTTTGCCGCAATATTTAAATCTGCTTTTAATCCTAAACTTATAACTGGTTGATTACCGCTGAAACCAGCAATATTATCTTTTCTTGAGAACCAAGGAAGCCCCATTTCACCATAAAATTTTCCAATCTCAAGTCTACAACCCAATAATGTACCATTAAATCCTATCTTCTCAGTACCAATAAAGTGCTTTCGAATCAGAACATTAGAATCCAAAGCATAATCACCGCCCATTCTTCTGGCAGTAAGCCCTCCAAATACCATTAATTTAATCCGTTCAGCACCTTCATTTGCCAATTCTATATCCAGAATTGTGTAGGTTAAATTTAATCCAAAGGAATTTATCGTAATCGGAGTAACAAGTGAATCTTTCTCCCATGTCGTATTATTAACACTGAAGTAGCCATACACACCAAACTTCTTTGTAATACTATTTAAGAAGGGATGTTTATCAGACCATTCTTCAGAACTAAAAAAACTTTCAGTACCAAACAGAAAAGAAAAATTACTAATATTTCCAGAGTTATTCTCTGGTAGCAGCAGATTAGTTCCAAATAATTTATACTCAAAAGGATCACTGGTCAATACTTCTTCATTCTGAGAGTACACTGTAAAACTTACCTCACCGAATATTTTCCCTTGTTCAAATTTAAGTCCTATTGAACCTACGCCAGGACTTGATTGCTTCCTGTTATCGTTCACGGAAGATGTAAACCCGACATCTGTTACTATATAAACATTTACAGTTTCTCCCTTATCCTGTGAGTATAAAGGACCTACCATTAAAAGAAATAGACATGTAATCAACTTACTACTTCGAAAACTGTTTTTCATTGAAATAGAATTAAATTTCTAAATCGAAAGCTGCAACAAAAATGTTTTAAACAGTCTTGTGGAATATAAATCAGATGACAATAACATAGTATTTACTAAAATGTTGGTAATATCAAGATTATTAACAAATGTTTAACATTAATTCCGAATAGATTGAACTGGTAATTAAATTTTACTAATACGGATAGTATTTTAACAACCTATAATTGTGCGCTATACAGTTGCTTAATCTAGACTGCAAGAGTAAGCATTATATCATTGTATTCGGAAAGATATTAATAATAGCTTTGTAACATGGCAGATGTTCACTCTCCTTCTGTAAGAAGCTACAACATGAGCAGGATTAAAGGTAAGAATACCAAACCTGAGATCATTGTCAGGAAATTTCTCTTTGCGCAAGGGTTCAGATACCGCATCCATGTTAATAATCTACCCGGAAAACCAGATATTGTACTTCCGAAATACAGAACAGTGATATTCATTCAAGGGTGCTTCTGGCATGGACATGAGGGATGCAAATACTTCGTGATTCCACAAACCAGAACTGATTGGTGGCTAGAAAAAATCAAAAGGAATAAAGAGAACGACTTAAAGAATCATGACCTGCTGATCAAAGAAAACTGGCGTGTTATCGTTCTGTGGGAGTGCATATTGAAACCTTCCTTAAAAGAAAAAACCCTTTCTGACCTGATTGAAAAAATAATCAGGTAAACTATTTCCCTGAATCATATTTAACATAAATCAACGTGACATATAGTACAATGTACTATATGTCACGCAAACTAATTTTGAATATGCTAATCCAGATAAAAATCGGACTCAGAATCAAAGAGCTGAGAGAGAAACAGAATCTTAAGCAGGAGCAACTGGCATGGCAGGCAGGTGTTGATCGTACCTATATGAATTATGTTGAAAACGGTAAGAGAAATATAACTGTAAAGAACCTGGAAAAGATTGTGGCAGATGGGCTTAAGATGAGATTATCCGATTTTTTCAATGACAGCATGTTCAATGAAGAAAAAAATTAGATATATCGATCTTTTTGCCGGTGCAGGTGGCTTGTCTGAAGGTTTTATCAGGGAAGGCTACATCCCTGTTGCCCATGTTGAGATGGATGAAGCTGCCTGTTTTACATTAAAAACAAGAATAGCCTACCACTATCTGAAATCAGAAAACAAGGCGGAGATATATTATTCTTACCTGAAAGGTGAAATCAACAGGGAACAATTGTATCAGGAAGTTCCGGATAATTTGCTCAATAGTGTTATAAATCTTCCGATAGGGAAAGAAAACAATGGCCAAATACAAAACCTGATTTCCAAACAACTAGGTAATAAAAAAGTAGACCTGATAATAGGAGGCCCGCCCTGTCAGGCTTATTCCCTTGTTGGCAGAGCCAGATCGGCCGATGGAATGCAAAATGACCCGAGAAATCATTTATATATTGAATATGCCGGGTACTTGGAAAAGTACCAACCAAAGATGTTTGTTTTTGAAAATGTCCTTGGCCTGAAATCGGCAGATAAGGGAGGTTACCTACGGAATATGGAAGTCCTTTTCCTTGAAAAAGGATATAAAATGAAGCTGTTCACGCTGGTTGCCAAAAACTTCGGTGTTCTTCAGAACAGAAAAAGGGTAATAATTGTCGGTTGGAGAAGCGATCTTGAAATTAAATTACATGATATAGAAGCAATAAAACGAAATTTAGAATTCAAGGTTGAAAGTATTTTTAAAGATCTTCCTGAATTAAATGCTGGTGAAGGAATTGACAAATACGTTAGCTATAAAATTGAAACCAATGAATATCTGGAGAAAACAGGCATTCGTAACGGAGTAGACATTCTTACCCAGCATGTTGCAAGACCACACACACATCAGGATAAAGAAATTTACCGGATCGCAATTAAAAAGTGGGATACTCAACATCAAAGGCTTGACTACAATGACCTTAAAGATGATTTAAAAACCCATAAAAACCGGCACTCTTTCATTGATCGGTTTAAAGTTGTTGCTCAAGATTTAACTTTCTCTCAAACGGTTGTTGCTCATATTTCAAAAGATGGGCATTATTATATCCATCCTGACATTAATCAGAACAGATCCATCTCGGTGCGGGAAGCCGCACGCTTGCAGTCATTCCCTGATGATTATTATTTTGAAGGTATGAAGCTAGGGACTAACAGGACAGCTGCATTTAAGCAGATTGGGAATGCTGTACCGCCACTCATGGCAGCTGAATTAGCAAAAATAATTTTTAATAATTTCTAATAATTATATAACAACCATATTTAATTATGTTTGAAGATGCAGTTCCAAACCCTGAGTATTTGATTAAATCAATTGCTGAGCAAGGGTATAGCTTAGAATCATCATTAGCTGATTTAATGGATAATTCCATTTCTGCAAATGCTGATAAAATAGAAGTTCTGATCAAAATGGATCAAGAACCATTTACTCTATTTATTGCAGATAATGGAGATGGGATGGATGAGGAGACACTTAAGAAAAGTATGCACTTCCCAAGTAATTCTCCTGAACAAACAAGAAATTCTCTTGACTTAGGAAGGTTTGGACTTGGAATGAAAACTGCATCTTTTTCACAAACGCGATGCTTTACGGTTTTGTCAAAAAGGAAAGGTAAGAAGTTGTATAATGGTAGGACATGGGACGTAAACTATCTTAAAAAAATTGGCAGATGGAGATTGTTAGTTAACACTCAAGAAGAAATCGACATGCTAATTCACCAATATATTTCATTGAGTGAAGGTCATTTAAAACGTTTTGAAGATTTTGAAGCTAATACAATCATAATTTGGAATGGACTTTACAAATTTGAAAGTTATTTGGAAGAAGGAAATAGGCAAGTAGCATTAAAAAAGCAAATATCCGAAGTTACCTCGGACTATTTATCAATCGTGTTTCATAGGTACATGGAACGAAATACCGCTCCATTAATGATTAGAATCAACAACGAATTAATTGCCCCTTTTAACCCCTTTCCTAAATTGAGTGATGTCCGTCCAATTGAATATAAACAAAAAATTTTCAGTACAGACACAATTAAAATTGAAGGGTTTGTTCTACCATCTAAGAGTATAGAAGAAAGTAAAAGTATTTCTATTTGGACTACGAAAAATAGAAGCTTGATGGATATGGAAGGTATCTATATATACAGAGCTGACAGACTTATCCATTTTGGTGGCTGGAATGGACTAATTAAGAAAGTACCTCGGCTTCAATTAGCCAGACTTCGAGTTGACATTGGTAACAGTGTCGACCACTTGTTACATCTGAATGTCGCGAAATCTCAGATTGAAATTCCACATGATCTAAAAGCAGCATTTGAGAAGTACATTGATGAATTAAAAATACAAGCGGAAAGAGAATTTTTTAATAGAGATATAAGAATTTTCTCTTCAAGCAAGGGAGAAGATAAATTTCAACTATTTAAAAGAATAGCGTCAAACAAGGGACCATTATTAGAAGTGAATAATAATTTCCCAATGCTCAATTCATTAATAAATGAATTCACTAGTGTCCACTAAAAGTTAATTGACGTTCTTTGAAATCCTTGTAATCCTTGCCTTTCAGCTCATTTTACCTGCGTGACGATTTGAATTGGTATGTTCGTGGAGTAATAAACTTCACGAACATGAACACTGGCAAAT
>JAEUTG010000057.1 GCA_016788045.1 Bacteroidales bacterium | reverse complement strand
CAACCAGATATTCGACCACCATAAGATGCATTTCTGAAAAATATAAAAGCCCGATCATTCGCGACCGGGCTTTTTTTCTGTATTTCAGCTATTAACCGCACTTGGAATATCCGCAGTGCTTGCAGGTAAGACAACCTTCCTTGTAGATCAGTCCGTCTTTTTCCTTACACTGTGGGCACTCCTGTTTGGTACTGATGGCGGTTCCATCAGGAATGTAGCGTTTCAGTGACCTAACCACTCCGTTTTTCCAGGTAGTGATGCTGTCGTTGTCGAAATTGAGGTTCTCAATCAGGTTTACGAGGAAGGGCAGCGGCATGCCATGGCGGAGGATACCTGAAATAAGCTTGGCGTAATTCCAGTATTCCTTGTTGAACGACCTTGATAAGCCTTCAATGGTAACCTTATAGCCTTCTTTATCGAGGAACTGAAAGTCGTAACGGGCACGCTCGTTGTCTTCCTTGTTGCGCAGCACCCATCCCTTCTGAACCCATGGCGGAAGGTAAAACCCATCGGCTTTACCGGTAAAAACCTCATAAGGTTTGCCATCGAGCAGTCCGATAACAGCAATCCATTTCTCGTAATCATTCTGGAACCTTACCACATCGGCATCGAGCCTGGCGGGGCGCGGCGGGGCTTTGGTTTCGTGGAATGCGGTCTCTTCCTCCTTCTTTTCGTTGCTCACCAGCACGCCCGATCTTGAACCATCACGGTAAATGGTCATGCCCTTACAACCACTCTCCCAGGCGGTAAGATATACTTTACTAACCAGCTCCTCGGTGGCTTCTTTCGGAAGGTTAACCGTTACACTGATGGAGTGATCGACCCATTTCTGAATTTTACCCTGCATCTGAACCTTGCTTACCCAGTCAATATCGTTGGATGAAGCTTTGTAATAGGGTGACTTTTCAATCAGCGTATTCAGCCGGTCGTCGTCAAACTCTTTTACTTTTTCAGGATCGTAACCGTTGATGGTCAGCCATTCCACAAACTTCGGATGGAAAACATTGTATTCTTCCCAGGAGTCGTTCATTTCATCAACAAACGAAACTTTCACGTTTTTGTCGTTGGGATTGACTTTCCTGCGCCGTTTGTAGCTCACCATAAACACCGGCTCTATTCCGGAAGTGGTTTGTGTGCAGATACTCACACTGCCAGTGGGGGCAATGGTAAGCATGGCAATGTTGCGCCTTCCGGTCTTCTGCATCTTGGTGTATACTTCGGGAGCAGCTTCTTTCAGTCGCTGGATAAAGGGGTTGTTTTTCTCCCGTTCAAAGTTGTAAATCGGGAAGGCACCGCGTTCAGCTGCCAGATCGGCCGAAGAGTTGTAGACTTCAATAGCCAGCATTTTGTGAACTTCAACGGAGAAGTTGGTTGCTTCTTCACTTCCGTATCGCAGTCCGAGTGCAGCAAGCATGTCCCCTTCAGCGGTGATGCCAATTCCGGTACGTCTGCCCATCAGGGTTTTCTCCCGGATATTCTCCCACATTTTGCGCTCAATGCGTTTGATCTCCTCATCCTCGGGATCAGCTTTTACTTTATGGAGAATGGCTTCGATCTTTTCTGTTTCCAGGTCGATGATGTCGTCCATAATCCTCAGCGCCTGGGCTGCATGTTTGCGGAAGAGTTTGAAATTAAAGGTAGCCTGGGGAGTAAAAGGGTTCTCTACATAAGCATAGAGGTTGAGGGCGAGCAACCTGCAGCTGTCATACGGACAGAGCGGAATTTCACCACAGGGGTTGGTGGAAAGTGTTTTGAATCCCAGGTCTGCATAGCAATCTGGCACCGACTCTTTGATTACAGTATCCCAGAACAGCACACCCGGTTCAGCGGATTTCCAGGCATTGTGAATTATCTTGTTCCACAAGGCCAGAGCATCAATATCCTGTACTTTGGTAGGCTGACTGGTGTGAATAGGGTATTGCTGACGGTACGGGGTATTGGAGACCACCGACCGCATAAAATCATCATCAATCTTTACAGAGACGTTGGCCCCGGTGACCTTGCCCTGTTCCAGCTTGGCATCAATAAAACGCTCAGCATCGGGATGTTTAACCGAGATTGTGAGCATCAGGGCACCGCGGCGACCATCCTGAGCAACTTCGCGGGTGGAGTTGGAATAACGTTCCATAAAAGGAACAATTCCGGTTGAGGTAAGGGCACTGTTCTTCACCGGGCTTCCGGTCGGCCGGATGTGCGACAGATCGTGACCTACCCCTCCCCTGCGTTTCATCAATTGCACCTGTTCCTGATCAATTTTCATGATTCCGCCATAGGAATCGTAATTGCCATCCCCTCCGATCACAAAACAGTTAGAAAGAGACGAAACCTGAAAATTATTGCCGATGCCTGCCATCGGGCTTCCCTGCGGGATAATATACCTGAAATCCCTGAAAAGTTCAAACAATTCTTCTTTGCTGAGTGGATTCGGGTATTTGTTTTCAATGCGGGCTACCTCTGAAGCAATGCGCATGTGCATATCATCGGGTGTCAGCTCATAAATCAGGCCGGCACTGTCTTTCAGGGCATATTTGTTCATCCATACATTCGCAGCAAGGGTATCGCCTTTGAAATAGGCGGTGGCCTTCTCCATTATTTCTTCATGCGTATATGACGCCATCTTCACTTCTTCCTGTTTCACAACAGGTGCTTCCATCAGTTTTTCTTCCATTATTTCCTGGTTGGTTACCGGTTTTTCTTCATTTACCTCCGGAGCAACAGGGCGCACACGATTCTCAAGTACTTTTTCGTACAGATTATCCGATTTGGATTTTTCTCCCTTTTCAGTAATCTCTTCAAAATTTGCAAACAGGTTGATATCCATAGCTAACAAATAATTGTTGAATTTGTGACCTTATTGGCGATACAGGTTTAATAAACTGATTCAGAGCAGTTTGAAAGCATCAAAACCGACTTATAAACCGATAGACCAAGATACAACAGCCGTGGTTCCCCTTCAAAATTGACTTATCAACAATCGTAGTTTTTAGCTTTGTAAATAGTTGAAACCGAAAATGTAATCCTATTAGTAATTATTTTCAGTCGGGGTATTTAGCTTCCCCCGGTGGCTTATCATCCTGATTATATCAAAACGCCGATTTTTCCAAAAAAAGTTGAAAGCCGCGTTATTGTTGCCGGATTGCAAATGTCGCTAAAGTTTGGGTCGCAGGAGGGGTAAAAATTTCCACAATGCAGCTTGAGTTATTAACAATCGTCTGCTCATAACTAACCGCAGGTTTGTTCGTTGTAAAAAAATTATACAAGTTTAATAATGAGGGACTTATACAAAACAGGTTAGAAAAAAATCCGGTCTTAAACCAATGCTTTAATCCGTTAAACAGCAGGAAGGAAGGCACAATAAAGTTGCCTGTATGCTTAAAAATCAAGGCTCAGGGAAACGTAAAAAACAGGCTTGTTTACCACCATATCTTCCACACCCCAGGCGTAATCAGCCCTCAGGAAGTAACCAAGGATACGGGCCCGGGCACCGAATCCGAATCCACCGACCAGCGGCTGGCGTTGTTCCCTGACGGTGATGTTCAAACCACCTGTGTTGATGATCCGGGTAAACAAGGCATTGTCGTCGGAATAGGGGGTTAGTCCGGTCCAGGCAGCGCCAATATCCCCGAATCCGACAATCTGGAAATTGGTGAGAAAGTCAGACCTCAGGGGCCTGTTGGCCAGGTAACTGAATATGGGGAAACGCAACTCAGAGTTGATGACAGCAAAACTGTTGCCGTTTCTCACATTCTGGTAAAACCCGCGCATGTTGGTAGCCAGGGTCTGATAGGCATAATTCTGGTTATAATCGATGGGGGCTTCACGGGTAAATTTCGGTGTCAGCCAGGTATCCACACCACCCATGTAATAGATCAGCCTGCTTTTCCCGAAAGAGGTACTCGTTGCAAACCGGTTGGCCCAGATGAAGTTGCGGTGAATCGGCAGGTAATGCCTTACATCGTAACCCAGCACAGCCATGTCGGTGTTCTTATCATCTCCTTCAAGCTGGTAATAATACTCCCCGAATAACTTCATCCGCATTCCGTCGTACAGATTCAGCCCCAGCTGCCTGGTGGCATCGTAGGTAAGCTCACCCTTCACCGAAGTCCAGTAACGGTTGATGTCGGGCTCCCTGAGGTTATATTGATCGGTTGACATAAAAATCGCCCGGTCTTTTCTGACGGATGCCGTTCCTTTGAGGCTCAGCAGAGGATTGAACGGATATTTCAGTATGTAGTGAAGTTCGTGGATGCGGTATCTCACGATGCTGTAAAGGTAGGTCTCTTCAAGTGACTGACGGTGGAAATAGATCTCACGGTCAAGCCTGTTTTTCAGGTTGGCTATGCTGATCACATATTCATTGTTTACCAGGTTGAAATCAAGCCTCACGCCGGCAACAATACGGTAATCCTCCAGCAGATCCGACAATCCGATCTTGAAAAAAGCATTCAAACCCGGAGTAAGAAATATCGGACCATATCCTCCTGAAAAGGGCTGATACGAAGAGCTTAAAAAGGTGAAATCGAGCTGGCTCACCAGATCGTTGATTGAATATTCAACATTGTAGTTCCGCTGCTTGGGCAGGATGAAACCGTCTTTGTATTCATTTGCGGCCACTGAGGAAACAGCAGACGGATTGCCCATCGCCTGCATAAGCTTATAGTTCTGCAGGTTCACACTGCTGTCGCCAACCGGCAACTCCGGTTCATCAACGTAAACATTGACGAAACGTTTCGCAGGCAATTGTTCTTTAACCTCCTCTTTTTTCAGCTCAGGTGCCGAAACACTTGCTTTGAGCAGGCGCTGCTGAATGTAGTGGGTGGGTTGTATGGTTTCTGTGAGCCCTGGATCCGGCATTTGCTGATCGCTCAGGTAAACAGTCTTTTTGCGGCCCGAGTGAATGATCTCTGCTACCTTGCCGGCTCCCGGAGAAGCATCATGCGAAACCACCCCACGCGCAAAGTCGGTCAGGGCCTGGTTAACCGTGAAATACCGGTAGTGCGATGCAGTATCAACATGGGTGATTACACTGTCGAAGGATGCCAGGTAACGGTTGAATATCCCGTTTTCATCACTCAGGTAGGAAATCACCCCAGGCTTATACTCAACCGGCTGTAATTCACTGGAATAGGGAGTGCTGGTAATCCGTCTCAGGGTTTTGGGCCTGGCTTTTAGGTCGTAAACAAACAGATCGTGATAAGCCGATAATCCTGTTCTGGCGAGTTTCGGGTCTTCCCTCAGGGTGTCATCGGGCCGGTTTGAGCTGAAAACAATCTGAGAACTCTTCCGGATGTAAACCGGGTTCAGATCATCGTAAACATCTTTGGTGATTTGCTCCGTAGAGGAAGAGGCCACATTAAAGAGGTAGATATCCGACTGCCCTTTGCGAATGGCAGAAAATACCAGATTACGGCCATCGGATGAATAGGAAATATCCAGAATTTTCTGAAAACCATAAATAAACTGCCAGGTTTTTTTACCTGTGGCGAGGTTAAACTGATAAAACCTGATCTCTCCCTTCTTTTCGGTGATCATGGCTAGAATTTTACCGCCGGGGTGGAAGGCGGTTACCGGATATGAAAGATCGGTAAGTTCGTTGAGGCGCTGTCCTTGCCGGTAAAGTAGTTTCGCCTTGCGGGTTTGTGTGTCGAAGAGCCAAACCTTGGCCAATCCTGCCTGGTTACTCACCCACGACATGAACCTTCCGTCAGCAGTAAGCTTTACCCGATTGTAATCCACATCATTGCGAACCCTTTTCTGCAACGGGGCCGAAGCCGGAAATGTGCGACCGGCATCGGAATTCCGGTATTGCTCTCCGAGCGCACTATACCATTCTTTCACCAGATTCCTGAACGACATATTGAGCACATACAGAAAACCTGTTTCAACATTGCGGCTGATCCTTGAAAGATAAATGATATTGGGAATGGTCTCTTTCCCGTATTTATCGGCGATGTATTTCCAGATACTGTGTCCGGCATAAACGGCATCCTGTCCGGTAAGATGATTGAATTTGCGGTAGCGCCCTGAAACAATCCCATCGCGCACGACATTGTCGATGCCGGTATTCCATTCTTCAGCGATGTAGGAAACCAGGCCATCGATAAACCAGGTAGGGAGGTTCATCAGGGTTGAGTTGGTGATCTGCCTGCCGACAGAACCACCATAGATTGACTGGTCGATCAGCGCTCTGGCCATTCCGGCCCGAATCTGCTTCTCAAAGTTGTTGTAATTCCCGTCAAAGTATATAAATACCTTATTGTCAATAATATGCGTAATGCCCCCAATGTTGTATTGCTGTTCACTTACCAGACCGATGTTGCTTTGCTTCAGGTCGGTAATTGAGTTAAACACGATGAACTGGATTTTATCGGACGTCCTGCTTTCCAGCAATTGCTCAAGTTCAGGCTTGATCTCCCTGGCATACCTGGCGGCATATATCGCCAGCTCTTTGCCATTCAGGTAGAAATAGGTGTCAAAATCGTTAAAACGGTAATAAGTCCACAGAAAATCTCCATACTGCACCCTGCTTTTCCCAAAAGGCATCTGTGAGCCATTGTAAAACTGGGCTGCTGAGTGTAGCGGCAGTATCAAGCCGAACGCCGCAACAATCATAACAATGACACGTAACCGGGTAATGCGCGTAAAATCAGAAAAAAGGCAGTGCATGGAAGACTTGATCTACGTTTTCAGTATGTAAAATTAACACAAAATTCCCAGACTTGTTGTGATTGAAAGCGGTTGAGCCCGAAACCCCGCAAATGTTGTACCGTGTTTCAGTAAAAGGGTGGAGATTTTTATATTCCTGCTGTCAAACACAACATTAAGTCAGGTTCCGGAAGATAACCGGCGCGAATCATTAAATTTGCAACCCCAAACTACCTCTCTATGATCAACCTGAATATCTTCGTTTTTAATTCTTTTGCCGTGAACAGTTTCGTATTGTACGACGATACCGGTGAATGTGCAATCATTGACCCCGGTTGCCATACTGAAGAAGAAAAAAACGATCTCCGCTCCTTCATCACTCAAAACCATTTAAAACCGGTGGCTTTGATCAATACACATTTTCATGTGGACCATATTCTGGGAAATCAGTTTGTCTGCTCAACGTATAACCTCAAGCCCACGGGTCATGTTGCCGGAAAGTTTTTCTGGGAAACAGCCAGAGAATTCGGGAGTGTGTTCAACATTAGCCTTGATGAAATTGCCAAACCTGAAATCTTTGTTGCTGATGGAGATGTAATCCGTTTTGGCAAGGCTGAACTCGAGGTAAGGTACACGCCAGGCCATGCCGATGGCAGCATCTGCCTGGTCTGCCACGACCAGAAATTTGTGATTGCCGGCGATGTCCTTTTTTATGGCTCCATCGGACGGACCGATCTTCCCACCGGCAATTTCGACACCCTGATGGACAGCATCCATCAGAAACTCTTTGTGCTGGAGAATGATTATACGGTTTATCCCGGCCATGGCCCAAAAACAAGCATAGGGTTTGAACGGCTCAACAACCCGTTTATTCAATAACTGCTTTCACAAAACAACCTGCAGAATAGGCCTCAAAGGCATTGCTCCTTCGCAAAATCTATCATTACTCTGGTATTCTGGTCAAGCATACACCGGAAGTGTTTTACCGGGCATTCAGCAAAACCAATTTTGCTGCAGGGCCTGCAATTTAGTCCGGTAACTTCAGAGATCAGCTGAGGAACATCCTTTGGCAGGTAAGGAAACATCCCCAGTTCTGGAACGGTGTTGCCCCAGACCGAAATAACCGGTTTACGGAAAGCAGCTGCTATATGCATCAATCCGGTGTCGTTGGTAATGATCATTCTGGCCTGCCTTACAAGGGAAGCCGACTGCATCAGGGAAAATTTTCCGCAGGCGTTATAGACGGTTAACCCGGTTTCCGAAGCAATCAGGTCACCCCGCTCAGCATCTTCGGGACCTCCGAGCAATACCACCGGGTAGTCAAGTCCCCTGCATACTTCTGCGACTTTTGTTACCGGCAGAATCTTGGTGCTGTGATTGCCGCCGATGACAAAACCTATATACCCGTTCCTGAATGGCGGTGGTAATTGCTCAATATCCACCTCTCCGTCAGGGGCAATGAAGAAATCGAGCCCCTGCCCGTCGTTGCTGACGCCCAGTTTCTCAACGGTCTGCAGGTAACGATCCACAATGTGAACCGGTGGCATTACCCTGGCTTTGAACCTCACCAGTAACCACTTTCTGAAATTCAGTTTGCTGAAACGCCTGAACGGCTTCCTTAAGCCCGCAATCACCTGAAGTGAGCGAAGGTTGTTGTGCAGGTCGAGAATCAGGTCGTAGGATTCAGCTTTCAGAAAAGGCAACACCTCTGCAACCCTGCTTTCAATGGAATACACCTTACGGATGTAAGGGTTGTTTTCAACAATTGACGAGAATTTTCTCTTCGTGAGGTAATGGATTTCAACATCGCCCCCCTGCTGGTACAAACACCTGACCACCGGTGAGGTGAGCACAATATCTCCGATTGAGCTGAAACGGATAATCAGGATTTTTTTCGGCATGGGTTATTGCTCAGGTCAGGCAAAAATAACTGAAATCAGGGATATTTGTCCATTTACGGGAATTATACAAAGCCCGGAATCCTCGGGCAAGGCAAATGGAAAAAAAATTAAATACATGTTATACCCTCCGATGAGTCCTTCGTGTGTTCCTGTATAACAATTCTATTACCAATGAAACTGGTGCAGAAATCAGGTTTTCTGAAGTATCAGAGCCCGGCCTTTAACAGTCTTTTTATGAATATTCTGAGATTTACCCTGCAAATTGAAAATAATGTTTTCAATTTGCAGGGTATTTTTGTAATTTAGCAACATGATTAAGAGAGAAAAAACCCGGCAGCTTATTGATGCGCTTCAGGCAATGCCGGTTGTGGCTTTAATCGGCGCCAGACAAGTAGGGAAAACGACCCTTTCGATTGAAATATCAAAGCAGATCAACAAACAGGTAACTTATATCGATCTGGAGTCAGATGCTGATTTCAACAAATTAACCGATGCTGAAAGTTATTTAAAACGATTTTCAAATCAATTGCTGATTATTGACGAAGTGCAAAGAAAACCAGATTTATTTCGCATACTTCGTGGAATTGTTGATGAACGAAAAAGAAACGGGGAAAATACCGGACATTTCTTGTTATTGGGTTCTTCCTCTGCCGATTTACTGCAAAAATCATCCGAATCGCTGGCCGGCAGAATAAGATATCTCGAATTAACTCCATTTACTATCAATGAACTATCTGAAAACGAGAGAGCTGCTTTGAGTCTGGAGAAATTATGGCTCAGAGGTGGTTTCCCCGGTAGCTATTTAGCAGCCACTGAACAGGAAAGCTGGGAATGGAGAAGAGATTTTTATGTAACTTATGTTGAGCGTGATATTCCAACAATGGGAGTCGGTGTGCCTCCTAACCAGCTAAAACGATTCTGGAACATGCTTGCCCATTACCATGGGAACCAGGTCAATTTCAGTGAATTGGGCAGAAGTCTGGAAACAAGCCATACGACTATAAGAAATTACCTGGACCTTCTTGTTGATTTCTATATGGTCAGGCAGTTGTTTCCCTGGTCGGGAAATATCAGGAAAAGGCTGGTAAAATCTCCAAAAATTTATCTGCGCGATACAGGAATATTACACAGTTTACTTCAGATTTCAAATGTTGAGGCTTTATTTTCACACCCTTCACTTGGTGCAAGCTGGGAAGGATTTGTTATAGAAAATATTATTAACCTTCTGAACGACCGGTGGGAATACTATTATTACAGAACTGCAACGCAGGCAGAGATTGATCTGGTTCTTCATTCACCCGCAAATGAAATCTGGGCTATAGAAATAAAACGAACAAGTGTACCGAAATTAACAAGGGGTTTTTATGAAGGGTGTAAAGACATCGGGGCAACGAATAAATGGGTAATCTCGGCCAATAATGATCGCTATCCTTTGCCCGGTGAGGTAGAAGTAATCGGAATATCAGCGTTTTTAGAACTGATTAAGGAAAAGCAAAAAACCTTTTAACTGGAACCATTGTTGTGCCGGAAAACTGCTCATTGACCAACAAATGGAATTGATACTATTCCGGTTTCATGACTTCGGCTATTCCTGTCTGAGTGAGCGGGTTTAACCTCTATATCAGCGTCCTTAAAGCATCCTATCGGCGCAGTCCTAATAAGCCTTCCGCATTTTACCTGATATCGGATGCTTCAGAACCAGATTATCCGGAAATATTCTTTCAACAAGCGCAAAGATTGAATAAAAAAAGGATTCCTGCACTATCTTTACGCTATATCCTATTCATAGGATTAATTCATGGAGCTTTCACCCATTTACCATATATTCTCTTTGTAATATTTTGATATTAAATATGTTACACTATCCATGATTGTTTGTCGTCTGACACTCGTTAACTTTGTCGTTGTCCTGTTACTGGTTTCCGGTTGCAAACCGGCACCCGATCAGCCACCAACATCCGCACAAAAATCTGTTCTTGAACGCATTGAAGAAAGGGTATTGCAATGTGAGACTCTTCAGCCTGATTCAGTGGAAATCCTTTTGCTGAAAGGCCTCCAAATCAGCGACTCACTGGGGCTGGAGGAAAGCAGGCTGAAAATGCACTCTATGCTTTCAGAGTTTTATCAATACAGAAAAATCAGTGATGGCAAGGCTTACCACCATATGAATGAAGCCATCAGCATTTACCTTAAAAATCCGGATTACAGCATCAACAACCCCTATTTCTTTACCAACCTCGGAAACATACAGTTCAAATTCGGGTTGCTTGCTGAGGCGCAGGAAAGCTACAACAATGCGCTGAGTTCGGCTTACAATGCGGGAATTAGCCATGGTATTGTACTGGCCTACAACAACAAAGGTCTGGTATGGCTATCTTTAGGAAATGCTGATTCAGCATACCGCTGTTTTATCAAAGCCTCGGACCACGCAAGTGAAACCGACCTCAGCAAAGCCCAGAACCTGCTTTACCAGATGCGACTGGCAGCTTTCAACGGCCAGAAATCCATGTTGTCAGCGCTCCATATAAAGATTAAAAAATCCATCAATGACTTTATTGAAATGAGAGGTGGCAATTCAGGATTTGATGGCGCTGAGCAGCGTTACTTCAACCAGGTACTCGGAGAAGCAGAAGGAATACTTGCCGACGTGAGCCAGGATGCCGGAAGAACAGCTTTGCTGCAGTCTTCGGTGAGGAAGTCGGTGCTTTCGTGCTATCCTTTGCTGATGGCTGACAGGTATATCGCTCTTGGCTCGTATTATGCTGAAATTGGTGACATTGGCAAAGCATCTTCAATCAGTGATTCTTTGAATGAGGTTGCAAGGATGATCCTGAATCCTGAACCACTAAGCAGAATTTACGGTTTCCGGAAACAAACGGCACTCCTTGCCGGAAACACCCGCAAGGCAGAAACTGCAGCAAAACTGGAATCCTTTATGCTTGATTCATTGAAGCGTCAACAGTCAGGGAAGGAACAGCTACAGGCAAAAATGGCCATATCAGCCGCAAATGCAAGAATTGCCGTCGAAAACATGAAACAAGCTGCACAGGTTGGGCAACGAATTATCCGGCAGCAGAAAATCATCATTGCGATACTGCTTTCATCGATTGTGCTGATTCTGCTGATGATTACCCTTGTATTTGTGTTCAGGAAACGGCTGAATTTCGCCAACCGTTTGCTTGCCCTGAAAACTTCCTCCCAAACCCTGAGTGAAATAACTGACCCGGCCTATGGGGTTCCAAAGTACAATCTTGACCGGCCGGGATTTGAAGGGCTGGCAGAGCGGCTTGAGAAGCTCAATCAGGAAAAGCAGCCTTACCTGAACCCGGCTCTTAGCCTTTCAGACCTTGCCTCGCTTGCCGGAACCAACCAGACCTATCTTTCGGCATTCCTCAACCAGCACATGAAGCTTAACTTCAATGATTATCTCAACAACCTGAGGATACTGTATGCCTGCAGGCTGCTGCTTTCCTCCGACAATGAATACTCTACAGAGCAGATTTTAGAAATGTCGGGATTTAATTCGAAATCTACTTTTTACACTGCATTCAAAAAACATGCGGGGGTGAGTCCCGCGGTATTCTGCAAAATGAACCGGGTAACATCGGTGCAGGAATCAGGGTTATAGATTGAGACATGGTATGCCTGAAAACTTTTCAGCTTCCGGTATAATTGGATCTGACTCTACCATTTGTTTTTGACCACCAATCTTTGCCATCCCGACAATTCGGGAAAAAGCGCTGATTGAGTTCTGACATGGCCGGCATCTTCATTTGTTAAGGATGCCAGCCTGAACAACCAAATCAGACTCCCGGAATGATCTGAATGGTTGAAAACCCGGACATCACTAAAAATCATGTTAAAAGCCAGTTTCGGCGACCCTTCTGTTCTCCGCAGATTGCTATTATGGTTCACTTTCTTCAGAAATAACCTACTGCGCTGAAAACCCGGTGGAGAACTAAATGGTGTAAAATATTTTTACACTAAAATAACCATCTTTCATTCTAAATCCTATCATCCTGTTAAAAAACACGATAAAAAATGTCCGGAATAAAATAATTTATAATTCCGGAGTAAATAATGTAAAACATTAAGGTTACAACCATAGGTTTCATCTATTAAGAATAAAAATGTTGATTCCTGGTGATTGCCGACCTGTACACTTTTATACAGACCGGACTTTATCGTGCATCGTCAGGCGATTCAGGCAAACCACAACCATAAACGGATCAAACTCATGAAAATTCATCCATCGGTACTTCCATTCTGTTTAAATGGATCAGCCGGCTTTCAGGGAATTATTGGTCAAATTAGCTCCGCTCAAGGTTCTGTAAATGAACCTGTTTCAACTTCATCTACCTGGAAATCTATCCAAAAATAAACTGAACATATTATTGACTTTGCCAAGATAAACTCAACCTTTAGTAACCTAAATTATCTCAAGATGAATAATTTCCGTAAGCAAGATTCCTTATCCTCTGGCCAGAGAAAACAAAGGGTTTCTGCCCAAATCCTGATCATTCTGACGATCTTTATCATTTCGTTTTCGAATAAGCTGCTGGTTGGGCAAACATATAATACCAACGGAGGTACTGCAACCTGGACAACCTCGGGTACAGGCTTCTCAGAGGCTACATTGTACACTACCGGAACAAACACAACCCACGGTGATGCATTTGATGGTGCCATGAATACGAGTGTTTCTGGTACAAACATCAGTTCCAGTGTTACACTTCACTTTTCCAGCACTTATGCTGTGGCAATTCAGCAGGTGGTTGTAACGAATACCAGTGGGTCATCTTCCACCTACAATGTAACTGTCTCCGGCAATATGGGTTCGGATGGCAGTACATACTGGCATTATGTAAACGAGCCCAGTTATAATTATTCCATCAGTTCTGATCAATCCTCTGCCACTACGAATGGCTCTGATCCTGTGGTCAGTTTTATTTACGGGTGGAATTATGGTTATGGCACGTCCGATATTTCTTATTCAAACGGCAGTGATAACCAATCCTATACCATTTCGAATGCATCCATCGGAGCTAATACTACTCACAGATATCTTTTTCTGATTTGCCTGGGCGACATTGACGACCAAAGCTACAACAGGCCAGATCAGGCATACTCTGCTGTAAATAATCTATCAGCTGTTTCCAACTGGCCTGCTGATTTCACCAGCTATCTAACCGGGGCGCAGATGTCGGAGGTTAAAAACTGGCAGCTTCTGGCCGGTGATAATTGCTCAAATGCAATAAACCTTGGAACTTTAACAAGTCCGTTTTCCGGAACAACCATTGGATATACAGATGACATTTCCACATGCCGGACAGGGTCCCCTGACAGAATTTTCTATATCAGCGTTCCCAATAATTATAAGTTCGATATCTGGGAATCAACCAATAGTTATGATGAATGGGAGTATTTGGGATATGGGAGTTCCTGCCCGGGAAGCCAGATTCAATGTTGGGATAATGATGCATTACAAACCAACAGCTGGACAAATACTACAGGTTCAACACAAACTGCATGGTACATTCAGGACGGAATATCCGGAGGGGCGTCCGGGACCTTTACCCTAAACTGGACACTAACACTTGCCACCGTCACCCCAGGAACCCCTGTCAGTCTCTCTGCAACACCTACCGGAACAACCACAGCCAACATCAGCTGGTCAGCAGGTTCACCTTCAGGGACACCTGCCCCCACATATTACTGGGCTGTTAAAAATACCGGCGGAACAACAATTACCAGTGGCAATACAACCGGAACCTCTGCCTCGGTGACTGGCTTAAGTGCCAATACCATTTATTATTTTACGGTATATGCAAACAACACAGCCGGCAGCTCCGGCATAGCTACATCATCAAATTTCACTACCTATCCCGATAATCCCACCTCCATCAGCGGTACCACCACTATTTGTAATGGCAGCAGTACCACGCTGACTGCCAATGGTATACAGGGCACCGTTTACTGGTACACCGGAAGTTGCGGCGGCACGCCAACCTCCCCGGCTACCGGTAACACATTAACCGTAAGCCCCTCATCCACAACAACCTATTATGCAAGAAATAACAACAGCAACTGGAGCGCCGGTTGTGCATCGGTCACAGTCACTGTTAACGCTTTGCCCTCTATCTCTGCTCACCCATCTACTTCAACACAAAACCTTTGCCTCAACGGCTCAGCAACGGCATTGTCGGTTACCGCCAGCGGTGCAGGGTTGGGTTATCAATGGTACAGCAATACGACTCAAAGTAATACAGGCGGGTCGCTCATCAACGGTGCTACATCGTCATCCTATATACCACCCACCACTACTGCAGGAACCCTCTATTATTATTGCATAGTAAGCGGAACCTGCTTACCAGCAGTTACATCCAATGCTTCGGGAGCGATTGTGGTGAGTCCGGCATCCGTTGGAGGCACCGCAACTGCCGCTGCTGCTTCATTGTGCACCGGCAACAGTACCACCATTTCGGTTACCGGCTATACCGGCACCATTCAGTGGCAGCAATCGGCCAACGGATCATCCGGATGGGCCAGTGTAAGTGGTGGCAGCGGTGCCACCTCAGCCACCTATACAACGCCAAACCTTACTTCAACAACCTATTACCGGGCTGTAATCACCAGCGGCGTTTGTTCATCGTCCAACAGTACCACCGCTCAGGTTACCATATATCCAACTTCCGTTGCCGGAAGCATTTCAGGAGCAACCACCGTATGTACCGGAACCAACAGCACCGTGCTCACCCTGAGCGGTTACACCGGTTCCATTCAGTGGCAATCTTCAGCAGACAACAATACTTTTGATAACATTTCGGGGGCCACCTCCGCTACCTATACGGCAACAAACCTCACCTCTACCACCTATTACAGGGCGGTGGTTACCAGCGGGGTCTGCAGTTCAGCGAACTCTGCTTCCGTTACCATGACGGTGAGTCAGGCTGCTGCCGGCGGCACTGCCACAGCTGCGGATAGCGAAATCTGCTCAGGAGAAAATACGACCATAACCGTGAGTGGTTATTCAGGTACCATTCAGTGGCAGCAATCGGCCAACGGATCATCCGGATGGGCCAGTGTAAGTGGTGGCAGTGGCGCCACCTCGGCCACCTATACAACGCCAAACCTTACTTCAACAACCTATTACCGCGCAGTAATTACCAGTGGTGTATGTACTGAGAATTCCACCACAGCGCAGGTTACGGTGAATGCACTTCCTTCAGTCGCTGCCATCACCGGATCCACCTCAATCTGCAGCGGCCTTACCACACAGTTGAGCTGCACCACTCCTTCAGGTACCTGGACCAGCGGTACACCTGCTGTAGCAACCATCAGCAGCAGTGGTCTGGTAACCGGGGTTTCCGGTGGTACTTCAACCATAAGTTATACAGTTACCAGTGCCGAAGGTTGTTCATCAGCCTCGACTGCAACAATTACTGTAACCCAGACCCTTGATCCACCGACTTCGGTAACCGCTACTCCGGCCATTATACAGACCGGTCAGAGCAGCACCCTCAGCGGAACCGTACCCGGAACCAATTCGATACTCTGGTACACTGCAGAATCCGGAGGCACCGCGTTCGGTACAACCGCAAGTGGTGGAACCATCAATGTATCACCTTCCGTAACCACAACTTATTATGCCGAGGCATCACCCTGCTCCGAGAACAGCCTGAGCAACATCCTGAGTAGCCTCAACAGTAATTATGGCAGCATCATCAATCAGATTCCCAACCGTTATGATTTTACGGAAGGCAGCAGTGGCAACAATATCAACGATGGCGGAAACGACATGTATGATGGTGGAAATTACCTGAGTACAAACAACAGCAATAACTTTAACTACAGCGATAACAGTGTGATTACCAGTGCTGTGTTTGGAACAGGAAGTAAATACTTCACCCGTAAAGTACAGGGGTTGTTTGTGCTGGCAGCCGATATGGTGAATGTAAGCTGGTTTAAAGTAAATGGAAATTACGGTTCTGACTGCAGCGGATCAACCAGTTCATCAACTTTCACGGTTACCGTTGGCTGCAAAACCTTCAACTGTTTCCTGAGCCGGGTTTATAATGCCGGCGACCCGAGCATCAACGAGCTGTTTATCATTCCCGCCAATGCATCTGCTTCTCACACCGGCATCGGCAATACCTGCGACAGCTATCATAACCTTAACAACATCAGCAATTCAAACCGCATGTATTACCTGTTGTATGCAGGAAGCAGCGGGTACTTCATCAACGATACCTATGCACAGAACATCGCTACAGCCTTTCTGACACAGACCCAGGCAGTATTGAGCGGAAGTGGCTGCACCAGCCTTACCAGGACTCCGGTTACGGTTACCATCAACAACCTGCCAACTGTAACAACAACAGCAATTACGGATATTAACTCAACCACTGCCACCGGTGGCGGGAATGTTACGAATGACGGAGGTGCTGAAGTTACGGTGAGAGGGGTCTGCTGGAGTACCTCAGCCAACCCGACAACTTCGGGCAGCAAAACCGAAGATGGAACCGGAACAGGATCATTTGTTTCTTCACTTTCTGGTTTAACAGCCGGCACCTTATACTATGTAAGGGCCTATGCCACAAACAGTGTTGGGACTTCTTACGGTGAGCAGGTCAGCTTTACGTCTTATTCGGCAGGGACCATCGGAAGCAATCAGGAAATCTGCTCAGGATCTGTTCCGGCTATGCTTACCGCACTCTCGGCACCGGCAGGAATGCCATCGCCCACGTATCAATGGCAGAACAGTACCAATAATGTTGATTTCAGCAACATCAGCGGGGCTACCTCAGCCGGGTATCAGCCGGGGAACCTCACGCAGACCACCTATTTCCGCCGCAACGCCTCCCAGGGCAGCGTTACCCTGAGCAGCAATGTGGTTACCATCACCATGTCAGCAGGCATATCTCCGGCTAACAACGTTACTGCAACCCCCTCTGTTATCCTTTCAGGCCAGTCATCCAACCTGAACGCCACAACCACGGCAGGCAACGAAATCCGGTGGTACAATGCACCAGAAGGAGGAACCCTGCTTGGAACTTCTGCCAGCGGAGTCAATTTCGCTGTCAGCCCTACGGTAACAACCACCTATTATGCCCAGGCGGCTCCGATCACCTGTACCGACAACACCCTTTCCAATATTCTCTCAGGCCTCAACTCAAACTTCGCCAACATCATTAACCAGATACCCAACCGCTACGATTTTACTGAAGGGAGCAGCGGCACCTACATCAACGATGGTGGCAACGATATGTATGATGGCGGTAATTACCTCAGCACCAATAACAACACCAGCTTCAGCTACAGCGACAACAGTGTGGTTAACAGCAGTATTTTCGGTACAGGCGGAAAATACTTTACCCGGAAAGTTCAGGGACTATTCGTTTTAGCGGCTGATATGGCAAACGTTAGCTGGTTTAAGGTGAACGGAAATTACGGATCGGATTGCTCGGGTTCAACGAATTCCTCGACCTTCACCATAACGGTAGGATGCAAAACCTTTAACTGCTTCCTCAGCCGGGTTTACAACGCCGGAGATCCCAGCATCAATGAACTGATGATTGTACCGGCCAATCCTTCTGCATCCCATACCGGAATTGCCAATACCTGCGACAGTTACCATACCCTGAGCGGGATCAGCAGCTCTACCCGGATGTACTATCTTCTTTATTCAGGCAGCAGCGGCTATTACATCAACGATACCTATGCACAGAACATTGCAACGGCATTCCTCACCCAGACGGGGGCTGTAATTACCGGTTCGGGCGATTGCCCTGCCACCACCCTGACCGATGTAACCGTGACCATTGCCGGCGCTCCTACCGTTATCACAGCACCGGTAACCAATGTACAGGCAACCACCGCAAACGGAGGGGGTGAGATAACTTCCGATGGCGGTTCTTCGGTTACAGCCAGAGGCGTCTGCTGGAGTACCAACCAGAATCCTGTCATTACAGGATCACACACCACTGATGGAACAGGCACAGGTAGTTACACTTCATCCATTACCGGACTTACCACAGGTTCAACGTATTATGTGAGGGCTTATGCTACCAACAGCATGGGTACAGGGTATGGTGAACAACTGAGCTTCACTCCGTTTGCATTGGGAAGTTTCCCTGATATCACCAAAACCTATGGCGATCCTGCCTTTACCCTGGTGGCACCTTCATCAGCTAGCCCGGGAGAGTTTTCCTACGCCAGCAGCAATACGTCTGTAGCAACCATTTCGGGAAGCACCGTAACAATTATGGGTGCAGGAACCAGCACCATTACTGCAACTCAGGCTGCATCGGGCGGTTACGGCAGTACATCTGCCACCTGCACGCTTACGGTAAACAAAGCCAATCAGGTGGTAACACTCAACATTCCCACCAGCCAGCCGCTAAACTACTTTACCGGTGGAAATACCCTGATCATCAATGCTTCTTCCTCTTCGGGTCTAACCGTAACTGTCTCCATCAATACCGGCAGCAGCACAGCAACGGGCACCCTCACTCCATCCGGAAACCCGGGTGAGTACACCCTTTCCGGTGTCAGCAGTGCTGGAACCATCGTGTTTGATGCCACACAGGCCGGAAACTCAAATTACAACCCCGGCTCAACCAGTCAGAGTTTTGTGGTTGAACTGGGCAATCAACAGATTACTTTCAACACACTGAATACCAAAACCTACGGTGACCCCGACTTTGTGGTCAGCGCCAGCGGAGGTGGTTCGGGCAACCCGGTAACCTTCACCAGCAACAATGCCAACATTGCCACCTGCACCGGGACTAACGGAGCCACGATCCACATCGTGGGTGCCGGTTACTGCCTGATTACAGCAAATCAGGCCGGCAACAGCAGTTGGAATGCCGCACCAGCCGTCAGTCAGTTGCTTACGATTGACAAAGACACGCCCACAATTACTTTTGAAGACATCACTAAAACATACGGCGACGCACCTTTTACCCTCAGTCCAACATCCGGCAGCAGCGGTGCCTTCAGCTTTGAAAGCAGCAATACGGCCGTGGGTAGCATCTCAGGCAGCACCTGCACTGTGGAAGGAGCAGGCACCTCAACGATCACTGTATATCAGGAGGCTGACGATAACTACCTTGCCGGTTCAGCCACTGCAACCCTGAGCGTCGGTAAGGCCAGTCAGACCGTTACCATCGATGCTATAGCCGATATCTACCTGGCTGATTTCGAAGTAAATCCGATCACAGTCACAGCAAGTGCCAGCAGCGGACTACCGATTGCGCTAAGTCTGGCCAATGGCAGTGTGGCTACCCTCGATGAAAGCACCCTTTCATCAACCGGTGAAACAGGTAGTGTAACGGTTTATGTGAATCAGGCCGGCAACGACAACTATTTCGCTGCAACACAGGTGAGTGAGTCGTTTAATGTAAGCACCTCCGATCAGACCATTACGTTTGACGCCCCGGGAACCAAATACCTCAACGATCCCCCGTTTGACCTGAACGCTACAGCCTCCTCCGGCCTGCCGGTTTCATACACTTCAAGCAATACGGCCGTTGCCACCATCGAAGGAAAAACGGTAACCCTCGTGGGTACCGGAAGCACAACGATTACAGCTTCCCAGTCAGGAAACGCCTCATGGAATCCGGCAACACCGGTGGAACAGGTACTCACCGTGACCCTTGCCGATCAGACCATCACCTTTGATGCCTTGCCGGTAAAACATGTGGGTGATGACCCGTTTGAGCTCACAGCTACCACGTCATCAGGCCTGGCGGTCAGTTATGAATCCAGCAACACTTCTGTGGCAACCGTAAGCGGAAGCACCGTAACCATTCTATCAGCAGGTAGCACGATAATCACTGCTTCACAGGATGGCAACACCTATTACAATGCAGCAACACCGGTTGATCAGACTTTAACCGTTGGTGATGAATTATTTGTGTACTGGGAAGGTGATGAAAGTACCGATTGGAACGAACCCGGCAACTGGAGTAGCGGGTCCGTTCCTTCATCAACAGACAATGTGGTGATACAGGCTTCGGCACTCCATCAGCCCGAAATCAGCAGTGGGGTAGCTTCACCTGCCGGTTGCAACAAACTTACCATTGAAGATGGGGCATCTGTAACCATCCCTCCTGACATGGCACTTACAGTCAACGGACTGATTACCAACAACGAAGGCGTTAACGGGATACTCATCAGGTCTGATGCTACAGGAACAGGCTCATTGATCCATGCCACCCAATCCATAAACGGAACCATTGAACGATATATCACAGGCAATGAAAACCTGACTGCAATGACGTACCACCTGGTTTCGATACCACTGACTCCGGCAACCACATCGCTTTCAGGCATCTTCATGGATTCCTACCTGTATCGTTTCAACGAACCCAGCAACGACTGGGAAGGACTGGGTAATTCAACAACAACCGCACTGGATGAAACCAAAGGATACATGATCTATCTGCCGCAGGTATCCACTACCTACAGTTTTGAAGGGCCCATGAATGCCGGGACATTCAGCAGTACGATTACCAACAACCTGTATGGTTACAACCTGATTCCCAACCCTTATCCGTCTGCCATTGACTGGGAGGCTGCCTCAGGGTGGACAAAAACCGGAATCAACGATGCCATCTACATCTGGCCTTCGGGTGGAAGCAATTATGCCGCCTATGTTGACGGAGAGGCAACCAACGGAGGGTCACAGTACATCCCGGCAGGTCAGGCATTCTTTGTCAAAGCCGAAAGCGGAAGCCCGGCCATCAGCATGAACAATGGCATCAGGGTGCACAATACACGCGACTTCTTCAAGAACTCCGGAAAACCTGATGTACTGAAGATTAAGGCTTTTGCCGGCGGGTTAACGGATGAGGCAATCGTAAGGTTCTCAGCGCTCGCATCCATGCAGGCTGAAGGTGAAAGGGATGCCTGGAAAATGACCGGTCTGGAGAACGCACCCCAGCTTTACACCTTGTCGTCAGACCATGAACAGCTCAGCATCAACACCTTACCTTACAAACAGGAGGCCTATACCGTGCCACTTGCCTTCTCGCTAAATCAGACAACCGAAGCCAGACTTGAGTTCAGCAATACCGATAGCTTCGACCCATCGGTGAGTATTTACCTGAGGGATGTTAAAACCGGACAGACTGTGAACCTGAGGGAAAGCAACATCTACAACTTTACTTACTCGGTTACCGATGACAGTGAACGTTTTGAGGTTCTCTTCGGAGGGGCTATCAGTGTGGAAGATCCAAAAGAAATCAATCCATCTGTATGGTTCTCTGATAACTGTATGTACATAGCATTGCCCGGTGAAACAGGCAATCATGCCACTGTAGAACTGTTTAATACAGCCGGACAATTGGTATTTTACAAACAAATCGCACTCAGTGACCTGAATATTCTGAAACTTAATCTTTCGGGACCGGTTGTGGCGAGGGTCACCACTTCAGATAAAACATTAACCGCAAAAACAGTGCTGACAAGGTAAGTCCTGCAAATAGAATTCAGCAGCGTTGACTGAAACCCTGATGCAAAAGTTTCGTATAATACAACTGAAAGCCCGGAACTCAGGCATCAGCAGAACGATTCAAAGCTGGATACAGGATGAAAGCATTCAAATTACAGAAAGAAACCAATGGTGTTGTAAATCAAATCACAAACTTAATAATACCTGCTTTATGAAGAAAAAAGTTCTTTTGTCCTTGCTGTTCTCGATCAGTTTTCTGGCACTTCTGGCCCAGGCTCCGCCCCCTCCTCCCGGCGACGCCTCCAATGGCGGAACCAACGGCCCTGTGGGTGGCAACGGCGCTCCTATTGGTACCGGGATAATTTTAATGACCAGCCTGTTTGCCGCCTACGGAGCGAAAAAAGCGTGGGACAGCCGGGAAAAGCTGGAAGAATAGACAATCAACGCCTGGTTCAAACCCTTTGCATCAACCGGTGGCGTGCAGCCATTGGTTGATGCTGAATTTTTATTCATCTCACTGTTATCGGGCGACTTATATAGATCAGATAAAGCTGATGTATCAAGTTACCGGGACAATCGTTCATAAGATCAACGCTCCTGAAACCTGAAATACCTGGCCTCCAGTTACCGATGCTTCGATTGCTCAATTTCCGATTCTGCAAATTGCTAATTTTGCATCATGAATTGTATCGACACCCACACCCACCTTTACCTGGATGAATTTGATGCTGACCGCAGGGAAACGGTTGAGGCAGCCATTGCAGCAGGGGTGAATAAACTGATGCTTCCCAATATCGACAGTGCCTCAGTGCATCCCATGCTGGCTTTGTGCGAGGCATTTCCTGATCATTGCTATCCGATGATCGGGTTGCACCCGACTTCAGTTAAAGAGAATTACATGGACGAACTGGCCGCCATGGAATGCTGGCTGCTTGACCGCAAATTCTACGGTATTGGCGAATGTGGCATCGATCTTTACTGGGACAAAACATTTTTTCATGAACAGGAGTATGTGTTCCGCCATCACATTGATCTTGCCCTGGCTTACAACCTGCCCCTGATTGTTCACATCAGGGATTCGTTCAATGAAGTTATCCGCATTCTTAAAGATGTGAACAAGCCTGATCTGAGAGGCATCTTTCATTGCTTTTCAGGAAGCCCTGAGCAGGCCCGGCAGGCCATCGGATATGGATTCAGCCTGGGGTTGGGAGGCGTGATTACCTTTAAAAACAACAAGATGCAGGAAACCCTGAAACAGGTAGACCTGAAACACCTGGTGCTCGAAACAGATGCCCCGTTTCTGGCTCCGGTGCCCTACAGGGGCAAACGCAATGAGCCGGCCTATATTCCGCTGATCGCTGAAAAGGTGGCCGAAATTAAAGGAATCAGCCTTCAGGAAGTGGCTGAAGCTACAACAGCCAACGCCCTGAAGCTGTTTAACATCGCATCCGACACACAAATATAATGGTGCATCTTTTTTTCTGAAGAAATCGGGATTATGGATAAAAATGTTCTGGTAATATACACCGGTGGTACCATCGGGATGATCAAGGATCCGTTGACCGGAGCCCTGACCCCTTTTAATTTTGATGCCTTATACCGTCATATTCCGATTCTTGAGAATTTCAACTGCCGGATTGATACCCATTGTTTCGACCCGCTCATTGATTCCTCGAACATGAATCCGGATTTCTGGGTCAGGCTGGCTGAAGTGATAGAAGAAAATTACGAAAGGTATGATGGTTTCGTGGTGCTGCATGGTACTGACACCATGGCCTACACGGCTTCGGTACTGAGTTTTATGCTGGAAAACCTCAACAAACCGGTGGTATTTACCGGTTCCCAGCTACCCATGGGGGTGTTGCGCACCGATGGACGGGAAAATTTCATCAATGCCATCGAAATTGCTTCTGCCCATGAAGACGATACCCCTGTTGTACCCGAAGTCAGTATCTGTTTCGAAAACAGGCTGATGCGGGGTAACCGGACGAACAAATTCAATGCGGAGAACTTCAATGCCTTTCTGAGCGGGAATTATCCCTTACTGGCACAGGTAGGGGTGCACATCCGATACAACCAACAGTACATTCTTAAGCCGAACTTCAAAAAGCTCAAGGTCCACCGCAATCTTGATCCCAATGTGGCCATACTGAAACTTTTCCCCGGAATAACCGAAAATGTGGTTAAAAGTATCCTGAGCATCCGGGGTTTGAAAGCACTGATCCTTGAAACCTACGGAGCTGGCAATGCCCCCACCGACAAGTGGTTTCTGGAGGCGCTGGCTGATGCCGTAAACCGGGGTATCACCATTTTCAATGTAACACAATGTAAAGGAGGCTCGGTTGAGATGGGCAAATACGAAACCAGCGCCCAGCTGGAAGGCATCGGTGTTGTGGGTGGTTACGACATCACCACCGAATCAGCCATCGCCAAAACCATGTTCCTGCTGGGAGAAGGGTATACTGGTTCTGAACTGTCGAAAAGGCTGCAAAGTCCCCTGAGGGGTGAATTAACAGCTGAATAATCCGCATATAACAAGTTTTTATTCAGGCAACCCATGCCGGAATGCGTTAAACAGTGGCTTGCCGCATATTGTTACCGCGATGCAGGAATGTTCATTCAAGTCCTCCGGAAAACGCAGACTTCTTAAATTTCATTTGAATTTAACATGAAATGCCCCCCTCAGAGGTTATATATACTAAATATAAATAGATTATATGTTATTGATAATAAATATCTTAGATATACTCACTCCGAATAATCCCCGGGCAGGGCGTGTTGTAAAAAAATATTATATAAAATCATTGTTCATGATTTTTTGTATTTTAGCGCCTTGAAATGAAATAAAGGGCGTAAAAAAGAGCCTGTTACGGAGAGATGGCCGAGTGGTCGAAGGCGCACGCCTGGAAAGTGTGTATACGCCAAAAGCGTATCATGGGTTCGAATCCCATTCTCTCCGCAAAATGCTGACAGTAAATTGAATGTTCACACAATAAACTGAAACAAAAACAAGTTCCTTTTAAAAACAAAAATCAATAACCATTAACTATGAAAAAATTAATTGCGTTTTTGACCGTAGCAGGAATGCTCACATTCGGAGTAACCAGTGTTGTTGTGGCACAGGACCAGCCTGCCGCCCAGACTGAACAGGCAGCCACCGATACCGCTCAGGCACAAGCTGCTGCTGATACCACTGCAGCTCCGCAGGAAACCCTTGTTGCTGAAGAAGAAGCCCCTCAGTCTTTCCACCAGGTGCTGAAACAGAAGTTCATCGAAGGAGGTGCATTGTGGATGTTCCCGATTCTTTTTGTGCTTATTTTAGGTCTTGGTCTTGTCATTGAAAGGATTCTCTACCTCAACCTCTCAACTACCAATACCCAGAAACTGCTGAACAAAGTTGAAACTGCACTCGAGATGGAAGGTGTTACTGCTGCCAAGGAAATCTGCAAAAACACCCGCGGCCCCGTTGCCAGCATTTTCTATCAGGGACTTGACCGTCATGCAGAAGGTCTTGAAATCGTTGAGAAATCAATTGTTTCTTATGGCGGTGTACTGATGGGCCGGCTTGAAAATAACCTGTCATGGGTTGCCTTGTTTATCGCACTGGCCCCGATGCTCGGGTTTCTCGGTACGGTTGTCGGAATGGTTCAGGCATTTGACGCTATCGAAGCAGCCGGTGATATTTCTCCGACCGTTGTTGCCGGTGGTATGAAAGTGGCTCTGTTAACCACCGTATTCGGTCTTATCGTCGCCATCATCCTTCAGATCTTCTACAATTATCTGCTGGCTAAGATCGACAGCATCGTTAACTCTATGGAAGATGCTACCATTTCTTTCATGGATATTCTTGTTAAGAACAAAAACGCTAAAAAATAACCAACATGGATAGTCTCATCAATATAGGTATTGTTGTTACCTACATATTACTGTTTGTATCAGTAGCCGGAGCTATCTTGTTTCCAGTTGTTCAAACCTTTGGTAATCTGAAAAAAGCAAAGAGCAGCCTTATCGGTATTGGTATCGCAGTAGCCTTGTTCCTGATCTCCTATGCAGTTTCTCCTGCTGAAACTGGACCTTTTTATGAAAAGTTCAACATTTCACCTAATTTTTCAAAGGTTATCGGGGGCGGTTTGGTTGCTACATATATCATTACCATCGCGGTGCTGCTGAGCGTTGTTTATTCACAGGTTTCAAAATGGATCAAGTAACTGATCCGAAAAAAGGTTAAATTATGGCAAGAAAAGTTCCCGAAATAAATGCGGGGTCTATGGCCGACATCGCCTTTCTACTCCTTATCTTTTTCCTTGTTACCACAACAATGGATACCGATTCGGGGATTGTGAGAAGGTTGCCGCCACCACCTGACCCCTCCGTTGTCCCGCCACCAATCAAAGAGCGAAACGTATTCAATGTTCTGGTGAACAAGAGCGATCGCCTTTTTGTTGACGGACGTGTCGGAGACATCAAAACCCTCAGGGCCGATACCAAGGAATTTCTGTCGAACCCGAATAACAGTGAAGAACTTCCTGAAAAGAAAACTGAAAACATCAAATACATAGGAACTTTTCAGGTTTCCAAAGGAATTATCTCACTCAAAAATGACAGGGGTACTTCTTATGATATGTACATTCAGGTGCAGAATGAACTGACTGCAGCCATCAACGAGCTCAGGGACGAACTTTCGAAACAGAAGTTTGGTGTAAAATTCTCTGAACTTACCAATGATGACCATATTCAGGCAGTTCAGAAAGCCATCCCGATGTCAATTTCTGAAGCAGAACCCGAGAATATAGGAGGAAAGTAAGACCATGGCACGTTTTAAGAAAGAAAAATCTGGCGAACTGCCAGCCATCAGCACCTCTTCGATGCCTGATATTATCTTCATGCTGCTCTTCTTTTTCATGGTTACTACTACCATGCGCGAAGTGACCCTGAAGGTACGCATCAAAGCACCCGAAGCCTCTGAAGTACAGAAACTGGAGAAAAAAGCCCTGGTAAGCTTTATTTACATTGGCCCTCCTACCCAATCGAAACTCTACGGAACTGAATCCCGTATACAGCTCAACGATACCTTCCGCAGCGTTGCCGATATCGCTGAATTTATCTTTACTGAGCGTGAAGCCCGCAACGAAGCCGACAGACCCCTGCTCACTACTTCGCTGAAGGTTGATAAAGAAGTGAAGATGGGTGTGGTAACCGATGTGAAACAGGAATTACGTAAAGTGGGTGCCTTCAAAATCAACTACTCAACCAAAAAGAAGGTTGTGAAAGAAGATTAATCCTTATTTCATAGTTAATACAAAAGAGGCTGGATCACCTGATTCAGCCTCTTGCTTTTTTAGATCATTCCCATCAATTTTACACTGACAGCTATGCCAGCTCAAACTCCTGCCCTACCTCCGGAATTTCAACTGAGTTAAATCCGGCAGCCTTCAGTTTTTCTGAATAATACCCGGCTGCTTCCAGCTCTCCATGAACCAGAAATACCTGTTTAACTCCTGAGCCTTGCTGGCATTTCAGGAAATCCAGCATCTCAACATAATCGGCATGGCCGCTGAATGCTTCAATCCGCTCAATTTTCGCCCTTACTTCGTGCAGAACGCCAAAAATTGAAACCTCCCGGTCACCACGTAGAATTCTTGCCCCCAGGGTGGTAGGTGCACAATATCCGACAGCCAGAATGGTGTTTTTCGGGTTGCTGATGTTGTTGGCAATGTGATGTTTGATGCGCCCGGCTTCCATCATGCCCGAAGCTGAAATAATGATGCAGGGCTCCCTCAGGTCGTTCAGCTTCTTCGAATCCTCGGCAAGCTTTATGTAATGCAGCGAGCTGAACCCAAAAGGATCCGGATCGGTCTCCATTACCTGAATTACTTCCTTATTGAAACACTCCGGGTGCATTCTGAAGATTTCCGTGGCATTAACCGCCAGCGGACTGTCAACATAAATCTGAATTTTCGGCAATACCCCTTCGTTGAAGTAATTGTTGAGTACATGCACCAGCTCCTGGGTGCGGCCAATGGCAAACGAGGGTATGATCAGTTTTCCCCTTCGCTCTACACAGGTCTCTTTCACAATTCTGAGCAGTTCATCCTCAGCAACCTGCAACCTGGGATGTTCCCGGTTGCCATAAGTCGACTCGGTAATCAGGTAGTCGCACTGAGGGAAAGGATCGGGCGAACGGAGTATCCGGTTCTCCGGTCTGCCGATGTCACCGGTGTAAGCAATCCTGAGTATTTTCCCATGCTCCGTAACTTCAAGGGTGGCGGTCCCGCTGCCCAGCATGTGACCGGTATTGGTGAACTTCAGCCTGATATCGGCATCAATAGAGAACTTCCTGTTGTATGGGATTCCGATAAAAAGTTCCATACATTTCAAGGCATCCTCGCGGCTGTACAGAGGTTCAACCGGGGGCAGTCCCTGACGGGCCCTCTTCTTGTTAAAACGCTCAGTATCTGACTCCTGTATATGGCCACTGTCGGGCAGCATGATGGAACACATGTCGCGGGTGGCATGGGTACAGATCACTGAACCCCTGAACCCCCTGCGGTAGAAATAGGGGATCAGCCCTGAATGGTCAATATGGCCATGCGACAATACAATGTGGTCAACCTCCACAGGGTCAATGCCAATGTTGCGGTTCATGGCATCGGTCTCCAGTCCTTTGCCCTGGTATATGCCGCAATCAAGCAGAATTTTCTTTCCGGATGCTGTGGTAATCAGATGCTTGCTTCCGGTTACTTCCCGGGCAGCCCCTAAGAATTTTATTTTCATCGTGGGATTTATTACGGTTTCTGTTGGTTCTCAAAGATAACTCAAACCTAATCGATTTCAGGATACCCTGCAAACTGAAAGTGTTAAAAATCAAGGATAATTGATGAGTTTAACGAAAAGAGATAAAACCATGTCTGATCTGAGCCAGGTTAAAAGCAGAAAAGGTATTTTACGAATTAAGTGCGGGTCAATATTCCCAGCCCTCATAGAAAACAGACTGAAAATTGATACATTTGGCTTTTCTTGCAAGCGGGCAGTGGCTTATGGTATTAAACTACATCTGGATAGCGTTTTTTCTGATCGCTTTTGTTGTCGGCCTCATCCGGCTGATCTTTGGGGGCGACACCCTTATTTTTACTGAAATGATGGGGGCCACCTTCGATATGGCCAAAACCGGTTTTGAGATTTCGCTCGGGCTTACCGGGGTGATGACCCTGTGGATGGGGCTGATGAAGGTAGGCGAAGAGGGCGGCATCGTCAGGCTGATGTCGCGCGCCGTGGGTCCGCTGTTCAGCCGGCTTTTTCCCGAGATCCCGAAAGGTCATCCGGCCAACGGTTCCATCATGATGAACATTGCAGCCAATATCCTCGGCCTCGACAATGCTGCCACACCGCTCGGACTGAAAGCCATGACCCAGCTTCAGGAGCTCAACCACGACAAAAACACCGCCAGCAATGCCATGATTATGTTTCTGGTGCTGAATGCATCAGGACTTACCATCATCCCGATCAGCATTATGGTGTACCGCACCCAGCTTGGTGCAGCCGATCCTTCGGACGTATTTATCCCGATTTTACTGGCTACCTTTTTCTCCACATTGGTAGGTATTAGCGCGGTTTCTGTTTTTCAGCGCATCAACCTGTTCAACAAAACCATTCTGGCATACCTGGGTGGTTTTACCCTCCTGGTTGCTGCCATCATCTGGTATTTCAGCACCATTTCGCAGGAACAGGTTACAGTAATCTCGTCTGTGGCCGGTAACCTCATTCTTTTCGGGATCATCGTTTCATTTATCCTGCTTGGCGTGGTAAAAAAAATCAATGTTTATGAATCGTTTATCGAAGGGGCAAAGGAAGGTTTTAACATCAGCATACGCATTATTCCCTACCTCGTAGCTATTCTGGTGGCCGTGGGTGTGTTCAGGGCCTGCGGCGCTATGGACTTTCTTGTCCAGGGAATAGGGCAAGGGTTTGCTGCGCTAGGCATGAACACCGATTTTGTGGACGCCCTGCCTACCGCCTTCATGAAACCGTTGAGCGGATCGGGCGCCCGCGGCATGATGGTGGATACCATGAAAACCTTTGGCGCTGATTCATTTGCCGGACGATTGTCGTGCATTTTCCAGGGAGCAGCCGATACCACCTTTTACATAGTGGCCGTCTATTTCGGATCTGTAGGAATCAAAAAGACCCGGTATGCCATCACCGCCGGATTGCTGGCTGACCTGGCCGGGGTGATTGCCGCGATTTTTGTTGCTTACCTGTTTTTCCACTGATTAATCCCCCTGATAAAAAACATTTTCAATAGTTTTTCAGAATTTCAGGCCTGTTTTTCTGATTATATTCAGAATATTCGGCCTGTTTTTCTGAATAGAAATATTATTATGCTATTTTTGCAGAAAATGAGAAACGATGATAACCCGTATTCTTCAGGAAAAGATAGAGAATGCCTGCTTCAGGAACAAGATTATCCTGCTGCTCGGAGCCCGTCAGGTAGGGAAAACTACGTTGTTGAAAAAGGTAGTTGAGTCATTGCATGTTACTACCAAATGGTTAAATGCCGATGAAGCAGATATCCTGAGTGAGCTCTCACAGGCGGATACCAGCACACGATTGCTCAACCTTATCGGGCAGAACACCGAACTGGTAATTATTGACGAAGCACAACAAATTCCCGGAATCGGATTGAAACTGAAATTGCTCCACGATACAAAACCGGAGCTACAGATAATCGCTTCCGGGTCATCAGCTTTTGACCTTATGAATCAGATGCAGGAACCTCTTACCGGCAGAAAACGAACTTTCTACCTGTTCCCGATCAGTTACGCTGAACTTGTTAACCAAACAAACCTGCTGGAAGCCAGAAGAGTACTGGAAAACAGACTGATCTATGGATCCTATCCTGACGTAATCAACAACCCGGGCAACGAAAAAGAAATCCTGATTGAAATAGCCCAAAGTTACCTGTACAAAGACATATTGAAACTTGATGGGATCAGAAAACCGGCCCAACTGCAGAAACTCCTCCAGGCACTGGCCTTTCAGACCGGCAGCGAGGTAAGCTATCATGAATTGTCGAATACAATAGGCAACATTGACAGCAATACCGTTGAAAAATACATTGACCTGCTGGAAAAAACACATGTAATTTATAAGCTGCCGGCATTAAACAGAAATATGCGCAATGAAATCAAGAAAGGGAAAAAGTATTATTTTATTGACAATGGAATCAGGAATGTACTGATCAGCAATTTCTCACCAATCGAATTCCGCCTGGATAAAGGTGCGTTGTGGGAAAATTTTCTGCTTTCAGAGCGCATGAAGAGCAATCATTATTCAGCTCAAAATCCGAATACCTATTTCTGGAGAACCCATGATCAGGCAGAGATTGATTACATAGAGGAGCAGGATGGCTTGCTCAATGCATACGAGATAAAATGGAAAGAAACCAAAAACAGGTTCCCTGAATCATTTTTGAATGCCTATCCACGTCATCAGACTCAAGTAGTGAATAAGGACAATTTCTATGCCTTTGCAGGGATAATGCAGAATAACCGGGATGATAATCCTTAACAAAAAGAAAAGGTAAATAGCGTTTTTCAGAATTTCAGGCCTGTTTTTCTGATTATATTCAGAATATTCGGCCTGTTTTTCTGAATTGCCTTAAAAAACCCTATTTCCGGTTTCTGTAAAAAATGTGTTCAATATCACTAATGTCCGATAAACTTTGGAATTGCTTATGAGATTACCTTCGGTGAGCCTGTCTGTCTGACGCAGTCAGGCAGGCTCCCTTCGGTCGGTTCTTCGTTTCACTTTGTTACGATCAGAATGACAAGCAGTTGGATATAGAGTAGGAGGGGGGTGTTTGGGGGCGGCCCCCACAAACCCCCCCAACCCGTGAAAACAAAGTAAAAAAAATAAATAAAGTACGTATTAAAAAAAAACAAAAAAATAAAAC